>JANNSR010000025.1:0-9840 GCA_031402935.1 Hyphomicrobium sp.
GACGACAAGAATTCGCTTGCCCTTCAATGCTGTGCCCGGACTTGCAGCAGACCGTTCGACATCGTTGCACCCAGATGTCGATGAGCCAATGTTCGGTTTACATGCGCGCGACCCACATTTGGACAAGCTAGCTTCCTGGGATGCTGCGAAGGCCGGAGCAATCGGCTGGCTAGCTGCTCGAGGGAATTCCTCCAAATGGTGGCAAGTTTAGAAACCGGGGCATTGTAGCGACGGAGATACCAAATCCTTCTTCGTTTCCACCTTCCGCGATTCTATCGGGAAGCGGACAAACTACAAGCCTCCGTGGCCGGCGGACACGATGTCTCAAACTGGCCCTTCGCTGACACTGCACGATGTCGCTCACGCCGTTGCGGCCCCCCCCTTAACCACGACCCAAAAATTCTCGCCCACCCGCAAAAAAAACTTATCCCCGCCCCCCGGACCACCCGCACACTTCGCGCATCCGCTTGTAACGCGAGGGCGCTTCCGGAACGTGCCTGAAGATACGAGCGGACGGTGCCATAGACGTTTGAGGCCCCCTCGTCATGTGACGGGGCCGAGCAGGGTCACGCCCTTGCACGTTTGAGGCGCGGAGACATCAGAGCTGCGCGCGCGGGTGACCGCTCGCGTGGTCCGTCCAACTGCGAGTACGGGCCTAACCGCTCGTAACCCCGCCGACCCTGCGGCCCATGCCATCCAAGGGACAAGCGCCTCGCAGACCAGCGACCGTCTGACTCCGTGGTTAAACACCGGCGCGGAAGGGCAGGGACCTGTTCCTTCTTGTTTGAATTCAAGACGCAGGGCCCTGTCCGCCGCGCGTCCCTCGCACTTTTTTCAAACGCCGGGCGATGCCGCCGCGGTGATAGGCGGAGCGTTGGCTACAAATGAGAAAAGAAAGAACCCACAAGCCCGCGCGTTGCGGCCGGCTTGACGAAGGAGAGTCGCACGCGCCAACAAAAAACTAGCTATGGAGTGATGCCGTGACGAAAAAACCGACTAAGCCAGAGGGCGGCAACGCCGCCGAGATCAAGAAGCTGATCGCCATTGGCATGAGCGGCGGAGATATCGAACCTGGCAAAGAGAACGAGCCGCTGCCGATGACGGAAGACGAGTTTCGCGATTGGCGCCGCCGCACCGTCGCCGAACTGATTTCGCTGCCCGCCATTTGTCCGGCTCGCCGCTGCCGGCGCCGCCGCAAATGCTGCGCTGACGAGGCGGTGTGTTTAGAGCGTCATCGCGACAAGGCGGCGAACCGCATCAACATGATGATGGGTTGGCACATCGCCGACATCTTCGACGAGGAGGAGGATGACCTCAGCTGGTGAGACGGGGGCTGAGCGCGGAGCGTGGCGCAGCCGATGCCAAGTCGAGCCCCAAGCCGGCCTGCCAAGCCTACGCCTCATGCCTTAGGCCTCAGGGCTCAAACCCCGCACCCCAATCTCAATTTCGCATAATACATATTATGGAAAATAACAGGCGGGATGGCATCTGTTTCAGATTGATATAACCTGAAACAGATCCGCAATCTTTACGCTTCGCGCGGCCGGCCGCCAGCTTACGCCTTCTCGTGATGATCGGCCACAAAACGATCGAGCAGCCGCACGCCCCAACCCGAGCCCCAACTCTGGTTGATGTCGGTCTTGGCGCCGTCCATCGCTGTCCCGGCGAGATCGATGTGGCACCACGGCGTGTCCTTGACGAAGCGCTGAATGAACGCCGCCGCCGTGCACGCACCGGCCCAGCGCCCGCCCGTGTTCTTCATGTCGGCGTTCTTGGTGTCGATCATCTTGTCGTAGGCCTTGTCGAGCGGCATGCGCCACAGCTTCTCGCCAGTTGCCTTCGACGCTGCGAGCAATTCGTCCGCCAGCTTGTCGTCGTTGGCGAACATGCCGGCGTATTCCTTGCCGAGCGCGACCATGATGGCGCCGGTCAGAGTTGCGAGGTCGATGATCAGCTTCGGCTTGAACTTCTCCTGCGCGTACCAGAGCACATCCGCCAGCACCAAGCGGCCCTCGGCATCGGTGTTGATGACTTCGATGGTCTGGCCCGACATGCTGGTCACGATGTCGCCCGGACGCACCGCGTTGCCCGATGGCATGTTCTCGACGCAGCCGATCAAGCCGACGGCGTAGACGTTTGCCTTCCTCTCGGCGAGCGCGTGCATGACGCCGATGACGGCGGCGGACCCGCCCATGTCGCCCTTCATGTCTTCCATGCCCTGCGCGGCCTTGATCGAGATGCCGCCGGTATCGAACACGACGCCCTTGCCGACGAAGCACACGGGCTTGGTGGCCTTCTTATTCCCCTTGGTGCCGTTCCAGATCATGACGGCCATCCGCGAGGGGCGCTCGCTCCCCTGCCCGACGCACAACAGCGAGCCCATCTTGAGCTTGGTCATGTCGGGCACGTCGAGGATTTCGACGTCAACACCGAGCTTTTCGAGCGCTTTCGTCTTATCCGCAAGTTCGACCGGGCCCAGAATGTTGGCCGGTTCGTTGACCAGATCGCGGGCGACGTTGACGCCGTTGACGATGGCTTTGAGCGGCGCGAACGCCGCCTTCGCCTTATCAGGGTGTGCGACGTGAATGATCAACTTCTTCAAACCGTCCTTGGCCGCACTGGCGTCGTCGCCGTCCTTCTTGGTCAGGTACTTCTTGAAGTTATAGTGCCGCAGCATGGCGCCCTGCGCAATCAGCGCCGCGAACTGTTCCGGCTTTAAATCGTCCGTACCATCAACATCGACGATGACGCTTGCGACCGACCCCTTGCGCGCCTGCGCTGCGGCCAGGATCGCGCCGCCGAGTTCGATCAATTTCTGCTCGCTCGCGTCGCCGTCCTTGCCGATTCCGGCAACGATCAAGCGGTCGATGCCAATTTTGGCTGGCGCCAGAATTTCAATTGTCGCTTTAAACTTGCCTTTGAAGTCGGCAGCGGCCGCGGCCTTCGAAATCGCGCCGGCGGATTTGGTCTCGAACTCGCGAGCCTTGGGCCCAAGCTCCACGCCGTCGCCAGCCAGAACCACCGTAATGGCCTCAGGCTCTGCGGCAGTTGAGCCAAACGAAATTTCAAGGCGGTCGGACATGTGGAGTCGTCTCCTGGAATGGGACAAAGGATAGCGCGGACGCTGGGGTTGTAACGGCGGTCGCCGAACCGCGCCGGGCTGCCAGCGCAGGACCTCAAAGCGAGACCCCGTCTGTTGCCCGGTTCGTTGGAAGATCGCGCCACCTTAGACAATCGTTCGCCCCAAGCAAGTCACGGCCGATCACATTGAGACTTATGCTGAAATCGGCAAGCTGGCGGTCCGCCGGGGCGGCTTGCGGCGCTGGGCCGCCGGTCTGGGTACAAAACCGGCCCTAAGCCGTTCAGATGAGCCGAAATTCCGCCACCGTGCTATGCGAGCCCGGTCTATGGCGTCGGGGAACGTCAAAGCCGTTGGCGGGGGCGCGCCGCTGGCCGCTAAATGAGGGGAAATTCTTAGGAATGCGGATCTTTTCGCGCTACGTCTTCCGGCAGGCCGCAGGCGCACTCCTCCTGATCCTTTTGTCGCTGTCGGGCATCGTCTGGATCGCGCTCGCACTGCGCCAGCTCAACGTCATCACGACGCAAGGCCAGGACACCTTGATGCTCATCAAGATGACGAGCCTCGCGCTGCCGAACCTCATGGCGATCATCGCTCCGTTCTCGTTTCTGATCGCGGCGCTGCATACGCTCAATCGCTTGAACAGCGACAGCGAGCTGATCGTGCTGACAGCTTCGGGGGCAACCGTGTGGAATGCAGCCCGGCCGTTGCTGCTGCTGGCGGCGTGCGTCAGCGTTTGCCTCGCCTTCGTGTCGCACATTGCGCAGCCGTGGAGCATGCGGCTGCTGAAAGAATATGTGGTGCAGGTGCGCACCGATTTGCTGACGCAGGTCATTCAACCGGGGCGCTTTTCAAGCCCCGAAGCAAATCTGACGTTCCACATCCGCGAGCGCGCCTTGAACGGCGAGCTGATCGGGCTCGTCATGCACGACACGCGTGACCCTGCGCAGGCACAGAGTTACCTCGCCGAGCGCGGCGTGATTGTGAAGCAGGATCCGACGGCGTACCTTGTGATGACCACGGGCCACATCCTGCGCCGGACGACAGCAACCGAGCCGCCGCAGATTATCGCGTTCGACAAATACGCCGTTGACCTCGACCGCTTTGAAGCCGAAGGCGGCGGCGAAGCCGAGTTGAAACCGCGCGAACGCTATTTTAGCGAACTCATTGATCCAGGCGCCGACAGCAAGCTGTTCCAAAATCAGCCGGGGCAATTCCGCTCCGAGTTGCATGAGCGATTTGCGGCGCCGTTGTATCCGATTGCGTTCGCGTTTTTGATTATCGCCTTCGTCGGCCAGGCGCGCTCGACGCGCTCCAGCCGCATGGAAAGCCTGGTCGTGGCGTTCCTGGCTGCCGCCGGATGCCGTCTCGCCGGCTTAGCGCTGAACAACGTAGTCACCGTAACGCCGGCCTTCGTGCCCATGTTGTACCTCCTGCCGCTTGGGGCCATCGTCTTGTCGCTGATTGTGATCAAGGGTGCGGACCGGCACCGCACCGGCCTTGCGCTCGTTGACAAGGTCGTCGCGGCCCTCGAACCGGTGGCTGAGCGTGTTGCGTCAATCGCAAGGCGTAAGCGCTTACCCGCCAACAAGGGAGCGTCCCGGCCATGATGCTCCGGGCGACCCTGACGGGCTATATCGTGCGCCGCTTCGTCACCGGCATCATGACGACGCTGATCGTCTGCGCGCTGCTGATTTTTATGATCGACGTCGTCGAGCTCTTGCGTGTGGCGGGCAAGCATGGCTCGGTGCCGGCAATGAAGCTCGCCGAAATCGCGCTGCTGCGGCTCCCGGCCTACATCGAATTTCTGTTCGGCTTCGCCGTGCTTGTCGGCTCCATCGGCGCGCTTCTGTTCTTGAACCGCAAGAGCGAACTCGCCGTCATGCGGGCCAGCGGCATGTCGGTGTGGCAGTTCCTGTGGCCGGGCATTCTCGTCGGGCTCGTGATCGGCGTCATCGGCATGGCGGTCTACAATCCGCTCGCCGCCGCCGGCCGGGCCAAGGCCGAGAAGCGTTTCGCCGAAGCCTTTGGCAGCGAAGCCAACCTTTTGCGCGCTCAGGGCGGCGGTTCGTGGTTACGGCAGGACGGAACGGACGGGGAATCCGTCATCGGCGCCGCAGCCGCCTCGAACCGCGGCCTGACGCTGACCGGCGTAATGGTCTTCGCCTACGATAAGAACGGGCATTTTTCCGAGCGTGCGGATGCGGCCCGCGCCGACCTCAAAGAGGGCTATTGGCTGCTGCAAAATGCCTGGGTCACGCGGCTTGGCCGCGAGCCTGAAAAGTTCGACACCTACCTGGTCTCGACCTACCTGACACCCGACCGCGTCCAGGACGCGCTCGGTACGGTTTTCTCGGTCTCGTTCTGGGACTTTCCGGGCCTCATCGAAGTTGCTGAAAAAGCTAAGCTTTCGGCCGAGAAATTGCGAATCCAATACGAAACCTTGTGGGCCCGCCCGCTGCTGTGCGTTGCCATGGTCCTTTTGGCCGCAACTGTGTCATTGCGGTCATTCCGATCTGGCGGCATCCAGACTATGGTCGCGACAGGGATGATCGGGGGGTTCGGGTTCTTCTTGCTCTCGGAAATATCACGACAAATCGGTGTCGCCGGACTAGCGCCCGCTTGGGTCGCGGTTTGGTTGCCGGTGCTGTTGGTCCTGATCATTGCTTCGACGGTGCTGCTGCACCAGGAGGACGGCTGAGTGATGCGTAGTACGCGGACACCGCAAGAGGGTTGCGGAACGTCACGCGAGAGGCTCTGGCGCCGTACGGCTGCCGGGGCGTCTTGTGCGTTCGCGATCGCTTGCGCGTTTGTCTCGCTGTTCGCGTCATCGCACAGTGCTCGAGCGCAAGATCCAAACGTCGTCGAAACTCAAAAACCTGCAAGCTCGTTCGGCTCTCAGCAGGGCGGCATGTTCGGCGACGTCAAGACCAAGCTTGATAACGCGCTGCCGATGAACGTGCAGGGCGACCAGCTCGTCTACGACACGGCGGGCAACCGCGTGACTGCGCGCGGAAATGTCGAAATTTTCTACAACGACTACATCTTGACCGCCGACGAAGTCGTCTACGACCAGGGTGCAGGTACGCTAACGGCCGTCGGCAACGTCACGCTGAAGGAGCCGCAGGGCAACATCATCCGCGCCGACCGCTATACGCTGACCGATGATTTCCGTGACGGCTTCGTGCAGTCGCTTTCGGTCGTCACCAAAGACGACACCAAGATTACCGCCGATCGCGCGACCCGGCGCGAGGGCAACGTTACCGAATTCCAGAACGGCAAGTTCACGCCTTGTAAGAGCGATGGCAACACCCCGCCGCTGTGGTGCATCAGCGCCGCCCGCATCATCCACGACAAGGAAGCTGCAACCATCAGCTATCAGGACGCCTACTTCGAGGTGTTCGGCCAGCCGGTGTTCTACCTGCCCTACTTCCAGCACGCCGATCCATCGGTGAAACGCAAGTCGGGCTTCTTGGCGCCCGAGTATGGCCAGTCGACGAACCTCGGATTCATTAGCGGCCTTCCTTACTATTTCGCACTCGACCCGAGTTACGACTTCACGTTCAACCCGCTGTATTTGACTAAGCAGGGCGTGCTGTGGCAGGGCGAGTGGCGTCAGCGCCTCGCCAACGGCCAGTATACGATCAACGTCTCTGGCATCGATCAGGACGGCGATGATCTGTCTGGTACCGCTGCCCAAAAAGCGAGCTTGGACGGCTGGCGCGGCAGCGTCGAGACCAGAGCTTTATTCTCGCTCTCCAGCTGGTGGAAATTCGGCTGGGATATCACGCTTGAAAGTGACGATCAGTTCCGGCGCTTTTACAAACTCGACAACATCCTGCTGACTGATCGCGTCAATCAGGTATTCCTGGTCGGCCAGTCGGACCGCAACTACTTCAGCGCCCGCTTGTATCACTTCGGCGGCTTGCTGCTCGACGACACAGCGCAGGCCGAAAGCGCGGCACATCCGATCATCGACTACAATTACGTCTTTGCCGATCCGGTTCTCGGCGGCGAACTCAAGTGGGATACCAACGTTCTTAGTTTCTCACGCAGCGACGGCGTGACACTTCCCGGGACGACGCGCGACCAGAACATCAACCGCGTCGTGACCGAGCTCAAATGGCGGCGCCGGTTCACCGATGCGGTTGGCATCACCTACACGCCGTTCGCCAACCTGCGCGGCGACATCTATCAGTTCGACAATTTCACCGATCCTGAATCTGTGGTCGTAGATCCGGTTTCTAGGGCAGTCACTGGCACCGCCGTTCCCAACGACACAACCATCCGCGGCGTTGCTGCTGGCGGCGCAACTGTAGCCTATCCGTGGGTCGCCAACACGGCCTCTGCCAGCCACATCATCGAGCCGATCGGCCAGATCATCGCCCGCCAGCAGAGCGTGACCCAACGCCGGCTGCCCGACGAAGACGCGCGCAGTCTGATTTTCGACGACACCAATTTGTTTGAAGTCTCGAAATTCTCCGGCCTTGACCGGGTCGAGATGGGAACGCGCGTCAATAGCGGTGTGCAGTACACTTTCCAGAGCTACGAGGGTGGCTATGCTCGCTTTCTTGCGGGGCAAAGCTTCCATCTGTCGGGCGACAACGTCTATGACAGACCGGGTCGCGATGATGCCGGCAACTTCGTTTACTCGCCGAGAAGCGGGCTCGAGACCGACCGCTCTGATTACGTGCTCGGCGCCTACATCGCACCGACTGACGCATTCCGCTTGATCTCGCAGAGCCGCTTTGACGAAGACGATCTCGATCTGCGCCGCCAGGACACAGCTATTCAAGTTGTGTATGGCCCTGTCATCGCCTCCGCGGCCTACGCGTACTCCGCCGCCGACCCCGAGCTCGGCCTCAAGGACGACCAGCAGGATATCTACACGACCGGCATGTTGCGCTTGACCGACAACTGGAGCATCGGCGGCGGGCTGCGCTATGACATCGATGATGCGCGACTGCTGCAGGACAGCTTCCAGATTAAGTATGCGGACGAATGCTTCGTGCTGACCGCGACCTACAGCGAGCTGTACTACAACAGCGCCACGATCGACGACGACCGAACGCTGATGCTGCGCTTCGAGCTCAAGCACCTTGGCGAGTTCGCCTACAAGACCGACACGCTCGATTTCGCCTTCGGCGGCGAGCAGCGGACGAACTAGGCCGGCCGCAAGAGCGGTTGCGCAATTTGCCGGGCTGAGCCGGGCCTCGCCTGCAACAAGCGGTTGGTAAACCCATGTTTTGGCCACGCTTGATGTGGATAACCGAGCATAATGGCCGTGCCCTACCGTACCCTTTCGCCATCTTCGAATCGCCGGACTGGAATAGTTGCTGCCATGATCCCGACCCGCGCATCTTTTTTGATTGCCGCCGCGCGCCGCATCCTCGCAGCGCTCGTGATCGGACTGGCCTCGGCGGGACCGATGGCGGTCGGCGCGGGTGCGCAGAAGGCCACCTCGGCCACGGCAGAGGTGATCCCGCAGGCAACGGTGCCACTCGTGGCACCGCCTACGGTTCAGCCACCAGCGAAACTCAAGCCGTCGACGTCGGAAGGGCCTGCAAAGCCGGGTGCTGAAAAGCCAAAGCCAAAGCCGGCCACCGCCGCCGTCAAGCCCGAGGGCGCACCCAAAAATGCAAGCCGTGGCACCGCCGGGTCCAGCTCCGGCGAACAATCGATCGTGGCGCTTGTCAATGACGAGCCGATCACCGGCTATGAAATCCAGCAGCGCGCCATGATGCTGAGCGGCAATAGCGTCAACGCGCAGGCGCAGCAGAATTTTCAAGCCATGATCAAGAACCCGAAAACGACCGAGAGGCTGAAAGCCATCCTCGCCGAGGTCATCAAGGCTAACGAGGGCAAGACCAAGGATCAGATCATCGCCATCTTCGAAGCGCGCAAAAAAGAATTCGCGGTCGGCATGCAAAAGCAGGCCGTCGAAAACGCGCGGCAGAGTGCGCTGCCGGGCGTGAAGACGGCCGCGCTTGAAGAACTGATCGACGAAAAGTTGAAACTACAAGAAGCCAAGCGCATGAGCGTCGTCATCGGCGACGACGAGATTGGCCGTTCAATCTCGGCAATTGCCGAGCGCAACAAAATGTCAGAGGCGGAGTTTGCCTCTAAAGTCGGCGGCAGCTTGGACGCTATGAAAAGCCGCATTCGCTCGTCCCTGTCGTGGAACGAAGTCGTACGCCGCCAATTCGGCGCACAGATTTCAGTAACATCGCGTGAAGTCGACAAGTTCGTTGCGGCAAGTGCTGCGGGCGCCGAGGACCAAGTCGAGTTGCGGCTCCAGCGCATCCGCCTCGCCATGCCGGCCAAGATTGACCAGGCGGCCGTTGCCCAGCGGATGCAGGATGCGGAAAACATCCGGGCGAAGTTCAAGGACTGCAAAACCTCTGGCTCAATCGCAACCGGCGTTGCTGGCGCCAAGTTCGAGGAACTCGGCAAGCGCCGCCCGGCAGCGTTTCCCGAGCCGACGCGCACACTGCTGCTCAACGCTCAGGACGGCGAAATGCTTCCTCCCAGCGTTGGCGAAGGCGGCGTCGATATTTATGCTGTCTGCGGCCGTGACGTCGTCAAGGCTGAAGACCAGAAACGGTCACTGGCCGAAGGCGAGTTAAAGCAGAAGGAATTCGAACTGCTGTCGAAGCGCCGTCTCAAAGATCTGCGAACCGACGCCCATATCGAGTACCGCTAGTCGTGGGCAGCCGCTCAGGCGTGCCACGCCCTCCCCTCGCCCTAACGATGGGTGACCC
>JANNSR010000026.1:0-9384 GCA_031402935.1 Hyphomicrobium sp.
AATGCCGTCACAGGCGATGCGAACTCCGCGAGCGGCACAGGCGCCGGAAATGGCGTCACTGGCAATGCCAACACCACCAACGGCACGCTGGCAGGCAACGCCGTGACCGGCTCCGGAAACAGTTCATTTGGCTCGGCGTCAGGCAACGCCGTTACCGGTGATCTCAACTCGACCACCGGCACGGCTTCCGGCAACATCGTTGCCGGTAGCGGCAATACCGCTGGCGGCTCGGGCGCAGGTAACGCGGTCACCGGCAATGCCAACACATCGAACGGCACGTTGTCGGGCAACGCCGTCACGGGCGATGCCAACTCGGCGACCGGCTCAGCATCCGGCAACATCGTCGCGGGAAGCGGCAATACGACCGGCGGCTCGGGCGCAGGTAACGCCGTCACCGGCAATGCCAACACATCGAACGGCACTTTGTCGGGCAACGCCGTTACCGGTGATCTCAACTCGGCCACCGGCACGGCTTCCGGCAACATCGTTGCCGGTAGCGGCAATACGACCGGCGGCTCGGGCGCAGGTAACGCCGTCACCGGCAATGCCAACACATCGAACGGCACGTTGTCGGGTAACGCCGTCACGGGCGATGCCAACTCGGCCACCGGCACGGCTTCCGGCAACATCGTCGCGGGTAGCGGCAATACCGCTGGCGGCTCAGGCGCGGGCAATGCCGTGACCGGCAATGCCAACACCACCAACGGCACGTTGTCGGGTAACGCCGTCACGGGCGATGCCAACTCGGCGACCGGCACAGCATCCGGCAACATCGTTGCCGGTAGCGGAAATACGACCGGCGGCTCGGGCGCAGGTAACGCGGTCATCGGCAATGCCAACACATCGAACGGCACGTTGTCGGGCAACCTTGTCAACGGCTCGGGCAACAGCGCCTTCGGATCAGCCGCGGGCAATGGCGTCAACGGCGATCTCAACACCGCAAGCGGCACGGGCTCAGGCAATCTCATCAACGGCCTCGCGAACAGCGCAGCCGGTGGGCTCTCTGGCAATGCCATCAACGGCAACGCCAACAGCACGAGCGGCACGGGCTCAGGCAACGGCATTGCAGGTGACGCGAACAGCTCAAGCGGCACAGGCTCTGGCAATCTGATCGCGGGCACGGCGAATAGCGCCAGCGGTACGGGTTCAGGCAATGCGGTCGCGGGCGACGCGAATAGCACGAGTGGCACCGCATCTGGCAACCTCGTCGCGGGCACGGCGAATAGTGCAAGCGGTACGGGCTCAGGTAATGCGGTCGCAGGCGACGCGAATAGCACGAGTGGCACCGCATCTGGCAACCTCGTCGCCGGCAGCGGCAATAGCGCCAGCGGTACGGGCTCAGGTAATGCGGTCGCTGGTAATGCCAATAGCCACAGCGGCACGGCGTCAGGTAACGGCATCGCGGGCGATGCCAATAGCGCCAGCGGCACGGCATCGGGCAACCTGGTCGCCGGTAGCGGCAACAGCGCAGGCGGCACAGCCTCGGGCAATGGCATCCAGGGCGACGCCAACAGCGCCTTCGGCACCGCCGCGGGTAACGGCACCGTCGGCAGCGCCAACACGGCGAGTGGGACGGGTGCAGGCAACGGCGTCACCGGCGACAACAACTTCGGCGGCGGCGTCGGCGGCGGATCGGGCGTGACAGGCAACAACAACGTGGCGCTCGGCACGAATGCGGGCAACGGCATTACCGCCAGCAACACTGTGTCGGTTGGCAACAATGCACAGGCGTCTGGTGCAAATTCGACGTCTGTCGGCAATGGATCATCCGCTGCCTTCTCGAACTCGGCCGCCTACGGCAACGGCGCCACGGCAACCCGCGCCGATCAGCAGGTCTTCGGCACGACAACGAATACCTACACGACGCCGGGCATCACCTCGGTTGCGAGCAAGGCCGCGCAATTGGGTCCGCTCGAAGTCGTAACGACGGACGCAAACGGTAACTTGGCGTCCGATGGCGGCGAGATCTTCAAGCGTCTTGATGAAACCGAATCCGGTATCGCGCTCGCGATCTCCATGGAGAGCCCGGACTTGATCGCCGGAGAAACCTTCGGCATTGCTTTCAACGCTGGTTTCTATGAAGGCGCGGAAGCGGTTTCACTCAGCGCTCAGGGCGTATTGGGACTGAACGTGTTCACGCCTGGCGACCGCGTGTCGGTGTCTGGCGGTGTCGGCGTCGGTATCGAAAATGGCCGGGGTGACACGACGGTCGGCGGCCGCATCGGCGCGCAGATCACGTTCCGCTGATTGCGTCTCTGCTTCGCATAGTTAGAGCCGCCTGGACCAAGCGTCCGGGCGGCTTTTTTCTTAATCGCGCCCGGTCTCTGATGCGTGGATTTCGCAGCATGCCATGACCGCTCTCCCTTACAGCGCGAGTTGGCGGAGATCTTCGAGAATGCTGCATAGCCGGCGCGTAAAGCGCGCAGCCAAGGCGCCGTCGATCACCCGATGATCATAGGACAAGCAGAGCGGTAACATCAGCCGGGGTTGAAACGCGGCGCCATCCCAGCGCGGTTTTACGTCAGCCTTGACGACGCCCAGAATGGCGGCTTCCGGAGCGTTGACGATCGGCGTAAAGGATGTGCCGCCGATGCCGCCGAGACTCGAAATCGAAAATGTACCGCCCTGAATATCGGCGGGCGCGATTTTTCCATCCCGCATCTTCTGCGACGCGGTGCCGAGGTCCTGCGAGAGTTCGATAATCCCTTTGCGATCAACGTCTTTAATGACCGGAACCACCAAGCCATCAGGCGTGTCGACCGCGACACCAATGTTGTAGTAGCGCTTGAGGATCAAGCTTTCCTTATCTGGCGCGAGCGACGCATTGAACTGCGGATACTCTTTCAGCGCGACCACGCTCGCCTTGATCAGGAACGCAAGCAGCGTGATGCGATAGCCCTTTTCCTTGGCGGCGGTATCGAGCGTCTTGCGATAGGCCTCCAGCTCCGTGATGTCGGCCTCGTCGGTATGCGTGACGTGGGGAACATTCAGCCACGAACGATGCAGATGCGGCCCTGCGAGACGCCTAAGCCGCGACATGGGCTGGATTTCTATTGGACCATACTTGGCGAAATCCTGAGGCGGTATTTCCGGAATTCCGGAGCCGCCCACGGCTGACGAGCTGCCCGCTAGTGCGCGTTTCACGTCGTCTTTGGTGATGCGGCCCTTGTCGCCTGTGCCCCGTATGCGGGTGAGGTCAAAACCGAGTTCGCGCGCGAGCCGCCGTACCGACGGGCCGGCATGGACACCCCCAAAATCAACCGCGAGCGGCAATTCTGGTGACACGCGTGCCGCAGACGGCGGTGCTTTGGGTGAGGGAGGCGCCTCTTGCGGCTCAGCCGCTGCTGCTGGCTTGCCCGGAGCGGCGCTTTGTTTCTCGGTTGTGAAGCGGACGATCGGCACCCCCATGCTGACCTTATCGCCAATGCGCACCAGCACTTCCGCGACCTGGCCATCTCCAGGCGACGGCACTTCCATCGCCGCCTTGTCGCTTTCCAGCGTGATCAACGGATCGTCGCGCTTGACGACATCGCCCGGCTTAACGTGAACCTCGATAATCGGGATTTCCTTGAAGTCACCGATGTCAGGCACGCGAATGTCTGTTGAGGCCATGGCATTCTTCCTGTGACGCCGCGCCTTCAAGCGCGCGCTGGATCTGTCTTGTTTGTGTCGATGCGATACTTGGCAATGGCTTCAACAGCTTTGGACGACGGCAGCATGTTTGCCTCAGCGAGCGCGGTCAGCGCAGCTAGCACAACATAGTGCCTATCGACCTCGAAATGCCGTCGCAGCCGTTTGCGATAGTCCGAGCGGCCGAACCCATCCGTTCCGAGCACACGATAGGAGCCCGGCACAAACGGCCTTATCTGATCGGCGAACTGCTTCATGTAGTCGGTTGAAGCGATAATGGACGCTGTGTTCCGCGCCGAAAGGGCGGCCGTGACGAACGGCACGCGCGCAGGCTCAGAGGGATGCAGCATGTTCCAGCGTTCAGCCGCGAGACCTTCGCGCCGCAGCTCGGTAAAACTCGTAACGCTCCAGATATCGGCTGAGACGCCGAAATCCTTTGCCAGAAGTTCGGCGCCGGCGATCACTTCCCGCAGGATCGCACCGCTGCCGAGCAATTGAACGCTTGGGCCTTTGCTCTTCGGCTCTGCCGCCTTCAACAAGTACATGCCCTTGAGGATGCCATCTTCAGCACCGGCTGGCATTGGAGGATGCGCGTAATTCTCATTCAATGCCGTGATGTAGTAAAACACGTCTTCTTGATCGACGAGCATGCGCTCAAGACCACGCTTGATGATGATGGCCATCTCATAGCCGAAGGCTGGGTCATATGACACGCAGTTAGGAACAGTCGCCGACAGCAAATGGCTATGCCCGTCCTGGTGCTGCAAGCCCTCGCCGTTCAACGTGGTGCGGCCTGACGTTCCGCCGATCAAAAATCCGCGAGACCGCATGTCGCCCGCGGCCCATGCGAGATCGCCAATGCGCTGAAAGCCGAACATCGAGTAATAAATGAAGAACGGGATCATCGGTACGTTCGATGTCGAATAGGATGTCGCCGCTGCGATCCATGACGCCATCGCGCCCGCTTCGTTGATGCCTTCTTCGAGGATCTGACCGCTCTTGTCTTCCTTGTAGTACATCAGCTGATCGGCATCTTCGGGGCGGTATTGCTGCCCGGCTTGGCTATAGATACCGAACGTGCGGAACATGCCTTCCATACCAAAGGTGCGGCTTTCATCAGGCACGATCGGCACGACGTGACGGCCAAGGCTTTTGTCGCGCATCAGCTTCGTTAGGATTTGCACGAATGCCATCGTGGTCGAAATTTCGCGCCCTTCGGAGCCTTTGATTTGGCCGTCAAAAAACGACTGCGGCGGCACTTCGATGTTCACTGATGTCGTGGTGCGGCGTTGCGGAAGATAGCCACCGAGCGCCGCTCGGCGTGCCTGGAGGTAAGCCCACTCGGGGCTATCCTCCGCAAATTTCAAGAAAGGGAGCTTGTCGAGGTCGCCATCAGCGACGGGAATGTTGAAGCGGTCACGGAAGCGTTTGAGATGCTCCAATCCCATCTTTTTTTGCTGGTGCGCGATCATCTGACCTTCGCCCGCTGCGCCCATGCCGTAGCCCTTGACGGTTTTCGCCAATATGACCGACGGTTGATCGCGCTTGGCGACCGCCGCCGCATAGGCCGCGTAGACTTTGCGGGGATCGTGCCCGCCGCGCGTCAGGGTCCAGATTTTTTCGTCCGGCCAATCGGCGACAAGGGCCGCGGTTTCAGGATATTTGCCGAAGAAGTTTTTGCGAATGTAGGCGCCGTCTTTGGCTTTGAAATCCTGATACTGGCCGTCGTTACACTCCTCCATCAATTGCCGCAGCCGCCCGGACGTATCGCGGCCAAGAAGCTCGTCCCAATTTGAGCCCCAGATGCACTTGATGACATTCCAGCCAGCACCACGGAAATTGCCTTCAAGCTCTTGGATGATTTTGCCATTGCCGCGAACGGGCCCATCGAGCCGCTGCAAGTTGCAGTTGATGACAAAGATCAGGTTGTCGAGCTTTTCGCGGCCAGCCAGCGAAATAGCGCCGAGGCTTTCCGGCTCGTCCATTTCCCCGTCGCCGCAGTAGACCCAGACCTTGCGGTCCGACGTGTCGACCAATCCGCGGTCATGCAAGTATTTCAAGAACCGCGCTTGATAGATGGCCATGATCGGGCCAAGGCCCATCGAAACGGTCGGAAACTGCCAGAATTCCGGCATAAGCCAGGGGTGCGGATAGGAAGACAAACCGCTGCCGTCAGCTTCCTGACGGAAACTTAGCAGCTGCTGCTCGCTGAGCCGTCCCTCAAGATAGGCGCGCGCATAAATACCGGGCGACGAATGCCCCTGCACGAAGACCAAGTCGCCACCGTGCCCGCTGGCCGGTGCGCGCCAGAAATGCATGAAGCCGGTATCATAGAGCGTCGCTGCCGACTGGAAACTAGCGATGTGACCGCCGAGCTCAGTCGAGGTTTGGTTTGCGCGAAGCACAATGGCAAGCGCGTTCCAGCGGACCGCAGATCGGATGCGCTGTTCGATCTCGCGATTTCCTGGATGTCGCGCCTCATTGTGCGGAGCAATGGTGTTGATGTAGGCCGTGTTAGCGGCAAACGGAATATTAGCGCCCTGACGGCGCGCGGTTTCAACCGCCTTGCCAAGCAATTCATCGGCGCGATGGCTGCCCTCAAACGTCATGACTGAAGCGACCGCCGCCTGCCATTCACGGATAGCTTCGTCTTTTTCGTCGCTTTCCGGATGATCAAAAAGGCTGCGGGTCATAGAGACCTCCGAGGTCGAAACATGGCGCCATTCAGGTTGCGGAGATTTCGCAGCCACCCCTCTATATAGGCTAGTTTGCGAGACTGGGAGACCGCACCCTGACCGGACATAATGCCGAACTCAAGAAATTCGAGATAGGTTTTCATCGCCGCACTGGCGGCTTCGGGCTGATGCTCACAAATTGCCGTGATCAAAGCATGATGCTCATCGGCGGTTTCGCCGAAGTCGTTGTTTTGCCAATGCGGGAGAAACCACAGGTCCTGCAAGAGCTCCGAGCTTTGCTCATAACACTGCGCTTCAGTGATTTGCGACGACCCGGTCAAGCCTACAGCTGATCATCTGGTGTGCAACGGGGGCGTAACAGCAGCGAACTTCCCGCCTAGTAAAAAAGTCTAAGCTACTAAAAATATTGGTCGGAGCGACAGGATTTGAACCTGCGACCCCCTGCCCCCCAGGCAGGTGCGCTACCAGGCTGCGCTACGCTCCGAACCGCGCTTCTTGTGCCCGGCTGGGGGGCTGAGGTCAACGGCCAAGGTTCGCGCCGGTAACCGGCCCTCATGCGATAAAGCGGTGCAGTGTGGCGGCGTCAACTGGGAAACTGACGATTTGCAAATCGCGCGGCAGGGCAGGTGCTGCGACAGCGGCGAAATATCCGGCTTTCACGACGAGATCGCGAACCTCGAGCTTCGCGGCGGACAAAGGCGAGGTGCGCCCTGCGCGCGGGCCGACGACGCCGGCGTCCGTCAACGTCGAGCCAATGCCCGAGCCTGACGCCTTCGCAACCGCTTCGAGCCGGACCCAGGCCTGAAGCCCGCGGCTCGTATCGTCGCCTGTCAGGCGCGCGTCCGGCGACAAGCTCTGCCCTGCCGCTTCGATACGGGCACGGCGATCGCCGCTCATGACAAGCGGCCGTTCCGCTTCGAGATCGACGCCGACGGGATCGCGCATCGCGACCGCGATCAAGGCCGCGGACCCGCTGTGGGCATGCGAGAACGCCGGCAGGCCATCGGACAATCGCGGACGCCCGCCGCTTTCAATCGTGAACGGCTGCTGGCGAATGCCAGGACCGGCATAGCGTTCAAGGACAATTCGGAGTGCAATACGTGCTGTGCGCCAAAGCCCATCGCTGTTCGTGTGCGCTGCGCGGGCTGCGGCGCGTTCGAGATCGGCGCTCGAAAGCCGCGGCGTTTGGCGTTCAACGTCTTCAAGAAGGCAGCTAACAGCAGCGAGATCGACAAACACCAGCGCGACGCCGTCCCGTTCAAGCGACGCGCGCCCCGTCTCTTGAGCGTTGATCAAGGACGCCCTGCCCGGGCACGTTTGGGTTCGGGGCCAACGGCTCCGCTGCGCGGCATCCCGGCAACGAGGATGGCGCGGCAAAGTTCGAGCTCTCTGATGGCTGAGGAAATAACCTCCTTCGCCGCCGGCGCGACACTGGCGCCGCGAGCCTCTGGCGCCATGGCAACTTGGAGTGGCGCTGCAACGGGCTCGGCAGCGACCGCATCGCTGCGCACGGGAGCCGCCGCAATGGCCTTGCGGCCGCGCTTCTTGGTGCCACGCTCGGCACCCAAGGCCGCCAGCGCCGCACGCGAGGCGGCCTTGACTTCATCGACGCCCTGCTCGCGCAAAATCTTTTGCACGCCCTTAATCGTGTAGCCTTCGGCGTGCAGCAGATGGCGGATGCCGCGCAGCAGCTCCATGTCCTCGGGCCGGTAATAGCGCCGCCCGCCGCCGCGCTTCATGGGGCGGATCTGCGGGAACTTGCCTTCCCAGAATCGCAAGACGTGCTTCGGCACGTCAAGATCGCTGGCCACTTCGCCAATGGTGCGGAAGGCTTCTGCAGCCTTGTTCATCACAGCGTCCTCTCGAATGGGCTATGGCGCAACAATCGCCGATGCGCGCGCGCTGCGCAACCGCTGTGGAAAAATCGTCAACCACTATCAGCCGCGCTTGCTGTGGCCTTTATTGATGCGGTCTTTCATGATGTTCGACGGGCGGAATACGAGCACGCGGCGCGGTGTGATCGGCACTTCCTTGCCGGTCTTCGGATTACGGCCGATGCGCTGGCCTTTTTGGCGGATCCCGAACGATCCGAACGACGACAGCTTGACAGGGTCGCCCAGCGCCAAACTTCCTGAGATTTCTTCGAGCACAAGCTCGACCAGATCCTGGCTCTCGTTGCGCGGCAAACCGACCTTTTCGACCACCGCCTCCGCGAGATCAGCTCGCGTCAAAGTCTTGCCGCTCATATCCACCCTCCCAGCCTACGGATGCGCTATTTTGCGCGGGATGCTAGCGGCGCAGTACGGCGCGGTCAACGGCAGTTGCCGTCAAGCGCCTGAAATAACATGTGTTTTGTCTATTGCAGTGCAGCAAGGCCAAGGACCTGAAACTGGCTGCGAAGGCCGTTGGCATGCTCCTCGATCGGCGCGAGCGCAGCGCCCCCGCGTTAGCAGCGCCGCTACCAGCGCGCGAGCACGGCACCCCAAGTAAAGCCGCCGCCCATGGCTTCCATCAAGATCAGACTGCCCTCTTTGACGCGGTGGTCTTCGAACGCCTGATTGAGCGCTAAGGGGATCGACGCGGCCGATGTGTTGCCGTGCTTATCGAGCGTCATAACAATTTTTGCCGGATCGACGTTGAGCTTCTTGGCGATGCCATCGAGAATGCGCTTGTTGGCCTGGTGCGGAATATAAAGATCGATCTCGTCGGCAGCATAGCCGGTCTCGACCAAAGTTTCCTCGATAACGCCCGAAATTTTCTGCACCGCGTGACGGAAAACCTCGCGGCCGTTCATGCGCAGATACCCCGTCGTCTTGGTCGAACCGGGACCGCCATCGACGTACAGCAGCTCCTCGTAGCGCCCGTCGGAGCGGATGCGCGTCGCGATGATGCCGCGATCGTCTCTGCCGCCATGCTGCGGCTGCGCTTCAAGAACAACCGCGCCGGCGCCGTCGCCGAACAACACGCAGGTGCCGCGGTCCTGCCAGTCGAGGATGCGCGAGAACGTTTCCGCGCCGATGACGAGCGCGCGTTTCGATTGCCCAGCCTTGATGAAATT
>JANNSR010000027.1:0-23230 GCA_031402935.1 Hyphomicrobium sp.
AAGGCATCGCTGAGCGTTGCACAAGCGCAGTTGCTGTCCGCCAAGGCGGCAATGAAATCGGCTGAATTAAACCTTGAGTGGGCCGAGGTCCGGGCGCCCATTGCCGGACGCATCTCTGACAAGAAAGTCGATCCCGGAAACCTCGTCGCCGGCGGCCAGGTACAGGCGACGTTGATGGCGACGATCGTGTCACTCGATCCCATCCATTTTGTCTTCGACGTCTCCGAGGCCGACTATCTGAGATATTCCAGATTGCGGCTTTCAGGGGCGCGGCCGTCGTCGCGCGAAACCGAAAATCCTGTCCGGGTCAAACTCGCAGATGAAGACACGTGGACGCGGGAAGGCCATATGGACTTCGTCGACAACGCGCTCAACGACCGGTCCGGCACGCTGCGCGGGCGCGCCATTTTTGCCAATACAGACGGCCTGCTCACGCCAGGTGTGTTCGCGCGCCTGGCGCTGTTCGGCGGCGACAGCGATGGCTTTTTAATTCCGGATTCATCCGTTGTGTCGGACCAGGCGCGCAAAATCGTGTTCACGGTCAATGCGGAAGACGTGGTCACGGCAACGCAGGTAACGTTGGGTCCGGTCATCGACGGCTTGCGCGTCGTCAAAAGCGGCCTCAAGGCAGACGACCGCATCGTCATCGAGGGGCTCGCCAATCCGGCTGTGCGTCCTGGCGCGAAAGTTACCCCGACGCTGGGAAATATTGTTGCTGCCCAGAATTAGAACAAGACGCTGGACGTCGGGGTTTTAAGATATGCGATTCTCACACTTCTTCATCGACCGGCCGATCTTTTCGACCGTGCTGTCGCTTCTGATCGTGATCGTTGGCGTGATCGCGCAGCAAAGCCTGCCGATCGCCGAATATCCCGAAATCGCTCCTCCGACCGTCAACGTTCGCGCCACATACCCCGGCGCCTCCGCCAAAGTGGTTGCCGATACGGTTGCGACGCCTTTGGAGCAGGAAATCAACGGCGTCGACAACATGCTGTATGTGTCGTCGCAATCGACCGGCGACGGGCAGCTCTCCATCAACGTCGTGTTCAAGCCCGGCACGAATGTCGATAGCGCACAAGTGCTGGTCCAGAACCGCGTTTCGGTCGCCGAGCCGCGGCTTCCTGAAGACGTGCGGCGCGTCGGCGTCACCGTCCGCAAGGCGTCTCCCGATCTGATGATGGTCGTGCACATGCTGTCGCCTGACGGCACACGCGACCAGCAGTACATCTCGAATTATGCGACGCTTAATGTCAAGGATGTGCTGACGCGGGTCGACGGCGTCGGCAATGTCACCGTGTTCGGCGCCCGCGATTTTGCCATGCGCGTTTGGCTGGATCCTGCAAAGCTGGCCCAGCGCAATCTGACCGGCAGCGACGTTGTGGCCGCTCTCCGATCCGCCAACTTGCAAGTCGCAGCAGGCGCCATCAATCAGCCGCCGGCGAAATCGGATGGCGGGTTTCAGCTTTCTGTTACGACGCTCGGGCGGCTGACGACGACAGAACAGTTCGAGGATATCGTTGTCCGCGCCGAAAGCGATGGCGCGGTGCTGCGCCTGCGTGACGTGGCACGCGTCGAACTCGGTGCGCAAGACTATCTGGTCAACTCCTATCTCAACAACAAGTTCGCGACCGGTATCGGTATCTATCAGCGGCCAGGTTCAAACGCCTTGACGACGGCGGCCGCAATCAAGCAGTCGATGCAGAACCTGTCGAAAGATTTCCCGCCCGGCGTTGAATATACGATCGTTTACAATCCGACTGACTTCATCCAGTCGTCCGTCGATGCTGTCATTCTGACGCTATTCGAAGCCGTGGCACTGGTGGTGCTCGTCGTCATCCTATTTTTGCAGACGTGGCGGGCTGCGATCATCCCGATCGTTGCGATCCCCGTTTCGCTCATCGGCACGTTTGCAGTCATGAGCGCGGTCGGCATCACCTTTAATACTTTGTCGTTGTTCGGCCTGGTGCTCGCTATCGGCATTGTCGTCGACGACGCGATTGTTGTTGTCGAGAACGTCGAGCGGCGATTGCGCGAGGGGATGTCGCCACGTGAAGCGGCCCACAAAACCATGGACGAAGTCGGTAGCGCCGTTCTCGCCATCAGCCTTGTGCTGATCGCCGTATTCGTGCCGACAGCTTTCATCACCGGGCTTCAGGGGGCCTTTTACAAGCAGTTTGCCATAACGATTGCCGCCGCCACGGCGATTTCGGCTTTCGTATCGCTGACGTTGTCGCCCGCGCTTGCCGCGCTGCTGTTGAAGCCGCACGAGGCGCATCGCGAAAAGGCCGGGCTGATCTCCGCTCTCGGCGCGCCTTTGCGCTGGTTTTTTGCCGGATTCAACAGATCATTCGACGCCTTCTCGAACGGCTATGCCTGGTTGACCGGCAAAGTCATACGTCTCACGGCCATCATGCTGCTGATCTATGGCGGCATGCTCGGCTTGACTTGGTACAAGATTTCCACAACGCCAGCCGGCCTCATCCCGCAGCTCGACCGGACCTATTTCATTATTGCTTTCCAGCTGCCGCCGGGGTCGACGTTGACCCGGACTGACGCCGTGATCAAAAAGGCAGGCGATCTGCTGCGCGCGCGGCCTGGCGTTCTTGCAACGGTGCAGATCGTTGGCCTTGACGGCGCGACATTCACCAACTCACCAAATGCCGGCGTCATCTTCCTGCGGCTAAATTCTTTCGAGGAGCGCGCGGCCCTAGGTCTGACCAAGAACGGTATTTTGAGCGATGTGCGCCAGCAGATGGCCCAACTTCGCGAAGCCTTTGTACTTGTCATCGAACCGCCGTCGGTACCGGGAATCGGTACGGGCGGCGGTATCAAAGGCTTCGTTCAGGATCGTGCCGGGCGCGGATTGCAAGCGCTTGAATCGGCAACATTCGCCGTCGTTGGCGCGGCCAATCAAACACCGGGCATCGCGCAGGGGTTCTCGCTCTACAACACGCGCACGCCGCAGATTTTTGCCGATATCGACCGCGTCAAAGCCGAGAAGCTCGGCGTTCCCATAAGCCGCGTGTTCGACACGCTGTCGGTCTACATGGGCTCGTCCTACGTCAACGACTTTAACTTGCTGGGGCGCACATTCCGCGTCACGGCCCAAGCCGACAATCCTTATCGTCTCGGTGTGCGCGACGTCGCCAACTTGCGCACCGTTAACACCGATGGTGCAGCGGTGCCTCTTGGCTCGGTCGCAACCTTCAAAGACATCACCGACGCCTATCGCGTGCCACGCTACAATCTCTATCCATCGGCGGAAGTCCAGCTTGCCATGGCGCCGGGCTTCTCGACCGGACAGGGGATTGCGGCGGTTGAAGCGATTGCTGCGGCGAAACTGCCGAACGGCTTTGGCTTTGAATGGACCGAAATCGCCTTGCAGCAGAAGCTTGGCGGCAACACAGCGCTGCTCGCCTTCGGGCTTGCTGTTGTATTCGTTTTCCTGCTCCTTGCAGCACTCTACGAAAGCTGGCTGCTGCCGCTCGCTGTCATCCTGATCGTACCCATGTGCATTTTGGCGGCGATGACCGGCATTTCTTTGCGCGGCTTCGACCGCAACATATTGGTTGAGATCGGCCTTGTCGTGCTCGTCGGCTTGGCCGCTAAGAACGCCATTTTGATCGTCGAGTTCGCCAAACAGGCCGAAGACCAGGGTATGAACCGGTTCGATGCCGCGATCGAAGCGGCGCGCACGCGATTGCGGCCTATCATCATGACGTCGCTGGCGTTCATTCTTGGCGTCGTACCGCTCGTGTTTGCAACCGGAGCCGGCGCCGAGATGCGTCAGTCGCTCGGCACTGCGGTGTTTTCCGGAATGATTGGCGTGACGCTGTTCGGCCTCGTGTTCACGCCGGTGTTCTACGTCGTGGTGCGGGCGTTGGCGTCGTGGCGCGAACGCCGGGGGAAACGCGGTTCGGCTGGCTCCGATGCCGCACCAGCCCCAGATCCAGCCCCTGAGGCAACGCCTGCGGCCTAAACGCTCGGAACCCAGACCGGACCGGACCCCGGGTTCAATTTGGACCTGACGTTCGCTCTGACGCCGATGGCGGCCGCAACCGCGATAAGCGCAAACATCACCATGAACCAGGATTGCCACATGCCGTAGCTCGACGCCGCGACAAGCGACGTGCTTGCGAACGCGGCCTGCGCGTAGGGCGATACCTCGCGGCGCAGGCCGCGAATGCGTTCAAGCACAGCCAATCCGATCAGCGTCAGCAGTGCCGCCCCGACGGCCCCGAGTTCGAGCCACGTTTGAAGATAGATGTTATGGGCATGCGGCACGCGAGGCGTCCACGCTTCCCCCGGCCTGCGAAGCGGCTCGGGATCGAGCATCTGATACATCGTGCCGGCGCCGCGGCCGACTATCGGCGCAGCAAGGGCCTGCTCTGCGGTATGGTTCCAAATTATGATGCGGTGCTGAGCCGACTGTTGCACCCATGGCGAGTTGTGCAAATCGAAACGGTGCAGCAGCAGCGAAATCGGGATGATCGCCAGGCACGCGACGACCCAGCACACTCTGAGTACCCGGTGGCCCCACGCCGGTGAGCGCCGCGCAATGAGAAACGTTGCAGCGCCGCCGGCGAGCGCGAACTTCGATGTTTCGTGCTCGGATGCGAAAACGGCCGCTGCCGCGAGCGCGAAAAGCAGTCCGCCGATAACAATCGCGACGCGGCGCGGCGCGGCGCCACGCAATGACAACAGCGCCATCCACAGCAACGGCGCAATAACGGCCATGTTGCGCGTCAGATCATCAGGCGAAATGGAGACGAGACGCTCACCCTTCCATGTGAAAAACGATGGCGGACGCAGCACTCCCGGCTTAACACCGAGTGCGTTGTAGAGATTGAGCTTGATCGCCTGATGCGAAAGCATCTCGATCACCAGATAGACCAATCCAACGAAAAGGCCGATCCAAACAGACTCGGCAATATGCACGATGTTGGGCCGGCTCTCCTTGAGTAGCGCCCGCACGATGAAGCCGCACCCGGCGCAGCACGCGCTCGCAAGTAACACCGGCGACAATGTTGCCAGCGGCCGGTCGGCCCAAAATGCACTGAGAAGCGCGAACGTCAGAAACGCCACCACCGTCAGCGTGCCGTAGTGCGCCGATTTGCGGAAATTGAACGATATCCCGTTGAATGCGGCGGACGCGGCGAATCCAAGCAGGACGAACGGCGCCGTGAACGGAAACGTTCTTGGGCTAACGAGTCCTGCGACGATCATCCCCAGGATCAGTGAACCATTCAGAATACCCCAGATGCGCGTTGAGAGCGGAAAACGGGCGCGATCAACATCATCAGCAAACACCGATTCCCCCGGCAGTAGCGCCCTTCGACAGCTGGGCGATCAGTTATGATCTTTAACCAGTCCGTAGACGTAAACCAAGGCCTGAGATGCCTCGCCTAAAGCTGCAAGTGTGTTAGCCTCAACAAGAATCCCGAGCCCCATCCCCGGAATGATCTCCCGACATGACAAAATCGCACAAACCTGCGCGCTCCGAAGCCGAAGCGGCCATCAAAACCATCATTCGATGGGCCGGCGACGACCCGGCGCGCGACGGGCTCAAAGAGACGCCGGCGCGGGTGGCGCGTGCGTTCGAAGAATTTTTCCGCGGTTATGGCGAGGACCCGGAGTCTATCCTGCAAAAAACCTTCGAGGAGATCGAAGGCTATGACGAGATGATCGTGTTGCGCGGCATTCGCTTTGAAAGTCATTGCGAACATCATATGGCGCCGATCATCGGGCGGGCCTGGGTTGCCTACATTCCGCGCGGCCGCGTTGTCGGCATTTCGAAACTGGCGCGTGTGGTTGATGCCTACGCAAAGCGGCTTCAAATTCAGGAAAAAATGACGGCGCAAATCGCCAATACGATTCAGAAGGTTCTCGACCCCGAAGGCGTTGCCGTCGTTATCAAAGCCGAGCATCACTGCATGACCACACGCGGCGTGCATAAGAACGGCACCGACATGGTGACCAGCCGGATGCTGGGCGCCTTCCGTGATAGCGCTATCACGCGTCAGGAGTTTCTGGCGATGGTGACGGAAGACCAGCAACGGGCGTGAACCCGGCAGGGTAGTCGACCTTGACGAGATAGAGCCCCGCTGCCGGCGCAACGGTGCCGCAGGCCGTGCGGTCGTGCGCGGCAAGCGCGGCTTTGAGGTCGGCCCTCGTCCATGTGCCGTCGCCGACAAGTTTCAAACTACCGGCCATCGACCGCACTTGGTTGTGCAGGAAACTGCGGGCAGAAACGCGAAAGCTGACGATGTCGGCGTCGCGCGTCACATCAAAAACTTCGAGCGTCTTCATTGGCGATGGCGCTTGGCATTGGGTGGCGCGAAAGGTCGTAAAGTCGTGGTGGCCGATGAGTTCGGTTGCGGCTTCTGCCATGCGCGCCGTATCAAGATCGCCAGTAAGCCACCACACACGGTTGCGCTCGATGACCGGCGGCGCCCGGCGCACCAAAATGCGATAGAGATAGTGCCGCTGCACGGCGCTGAATCGCGCGTCGAAATCGCCGCTCACATGCTCGCAAGCGAGGACTGCGACCGGAAGCGCTTTCACATGAAAATTGATCGCGGCGGCGATACGGAACGGGTCCCAATCTTTGCTCAGATCGAAGTGCGCGACTTGGGCCAGTGCGTGAACGCCCGCATCTGTACGCCCGGCGCCGCGCACGCCAACGGTCTCGCCGGAAAACTTAAGAATGGCTTCTTCAAGCGCGCCTTGCACCGATGCACGTTCGGCCTGCCGCTGCCAGCCGGCGAACGGCGTCCCATCATACTCGATGGTGATGCGATAGCGCGGCATTGACGATCCCCGGCGTCGGGCAGAAGCACATGATCGCCGTTCCGTAGCCGGTTGCGTCGGGTCAAACAACTACAACGATCGGTCTAACGCACCGCTGCCGGCAGGCTATGCCGGGAAAACCGCTAATGCGACGGCGCGCCATTGACGCGCTGACCCCAGCGATAATGCGCCATGTGTCCAACACCAAGGTTTGGTCCATAGACCCGGTTCGTTCCGGCGAAGTTGCGGCCGCGGGATGACCCGCGATCGTCGCTGAAGTTGTAGTTGCGCACGATGCGGTTGTCGTAGACGCGTGTTTCGTTGAAGCCGAGCACTAGTGGCGTACTGTTGTCGGGATTGATGATGACGTGACGTTCGGGCGGTAGCGGGCGGATGACGCGCACGCCTTCCTCAAGCGTGACAACGGCGCCGTAGAATGGACGCGGCTCAATGCGTGTGGTGTAGCCCTGGGCGTTTGCGACCGGGCTGAGCAGCACTACGGCGGCAAAAGCAATCCCGAATGTGCGGAGCATTTGATCTCGTCCTCTGAACCAGCGATCCAACTGGTCCGAGATTAGACTTACGGGCAGCAAAGCTGAATGGCTTTGTTGCGTATGCTTAACGCGGGCAGAGTCCGGCGAGCGTCAGACGAGCCGCGTGCCGGGATCGAGCTTGAAGCCGCGCAGAAACTCCTGCGCCGTGACCGGCTTTTTGCCGGCGCGCTGCACCTGACTGAACTGCACGGCGCCTTCGGCGCAGGCGATCACCAAGGGACCATCGAGCGCAGTGCCGGGCGTGGCTTTTCCCGCGACCACCACTGCGGTCAGCACTTTGACGCGTTCCGGCTTGGCGCCGCCGGTCTCAAACCAGGCGCCGGGGACAGGCGACAGCCCATGTATATGGTTGACGACGTCGCGCGCCGGCCGTTTGAAATCAATTCGGGTCTCGCGCTTGTCGATCTTGGCGGCATAGGTGATGCCGGTCTCTGGCTGTGGTGTCTCAGACAACTCGCCACGCTTAAGACGCACGAGCGCGTCAACCATGATCTCTGCGCCTGCAATCGACAGCACTTCGTGCAACGCACCCGCCGTCAAGCCCGGCGCGATTGCGACGTCGCGACCCAAGCACACGGGCCCCGTATCGAGACCCTTTTCCATGCGCATGACGTTGACAGCCGTCACCGTGTCGCCGGACATGATCGCGCGCTGGATCGGCGCCGCACCGCGCCAGCGCGGCAACTTTGAGGCGTGCACATTGAAGCAACCCAAGCGGGTCGCACTCAGGATCTCTTCCGGAAGCAGAAGTCCATAGGCAACGACGACGGCGGCGTCCGCTTTCAATGCCGCAAACGTCTCGCGATCCGCCGCATCCTTGAAGTTCGCAGGTGTCAGGACGGCAATACCGTGCGCTTCCGCCGCGAGGTGCACCGGCGATTTCGTGCCAGCCATACCGCGCCCGGCAGGACGTGGCGGTTGTGAATAAACGGCAGCGATGCTGTGGCCGGCCTGAAGCACGGCCTCGAATACCGGCACCGAAAACGCCGGCGTGCCCATGAATACGATGCGCAGCGGCATAGAAATGTCCTCGCGCGCGGGGCTAGTCCCGCACCTGCTTCTTGAATTTGCGGATGATGATGTCGCGCTTCAGCCGCGACAGGAAATCGATGATGAGCTGACCGTCGAGATGGTCGAGTTCATGCTGGATCGCTGTCGCAAGCAGGCCGCTGGCCGCCAGTTCCTGCGGCTTGCCATAGCGATCGATGTAGCTAATCGAGACCGTCTCGGGCCGTTCGATGTCGACGCGGACGTCGGGGATCGATAGGCACCCCTCCTCGTAGACGCGTGTCGTGGAGCCGATTTTGATGATTTCGGGGTTTATGATCACGAGCGGTTTTTTCGCTTCGCCCTCGTCGGCGGTGTCGAGCACGACGATGCGCTTCGGCACGCCGACCTGGATCGCAGCGAGCCCAATGCCGGGCGCGGCGTACATGGTCTCAAGCATGTCGTCCGCCAACTTGACGATTGTGCTGTCGATGCTTTCGACCGGGTCCGAGATCTTGCGCAGTACAGGATCGGGGAGCGTGATGATCGGGAGAATGGCCATGGCGCTGACATATGAAAGCCGGGCGCGCCGGTCAATGCGCCAACGGCGCCGTAGTGCCCTTCAAGACGATTAATTGTCATCGAAGCCGCATGCGGTCAGCGAGACCCCCGGACCGGTGCCCGCCGCGCCACCAGGGATAGCGCCAAGCAAAAATTCGAGAGACGCATCACACGGCGAGAGCATTGCGCTCAGGTTAATTTGACCGCGGCGGCGAGCGCGGCGCGCGTTTCTTCAAGTGGGGACCAGCCGGCCGCCGTCAGACGCGAGGTATCGACGACCAGATCACCTGTCAGGCGATCCAGCAGTGCGGCGCGGCCCATCAGCCGCAACGGTGCTACCAGTGCCGGCTGAGGGACTGCGAAAAGCCCGCGGCGGCGGCCGAGCCCAGCGCGCATTGCCGCGATAATGTCCGGCACGGTCAGCGGTTCGGCATCGGCCACGAGATATGGCCTGCTCGTCATCGAGGGCGTTGTCATGGCGTGAACGATTGCGCTGGCGAGATTGCCTATGCTGAGCAGCGAGCGCCGGCTTTTGAGGCCTGCGAGCGGCAGCGGCAGCGGCGATTGTGCCAGCCGGACCAGCGACTGCATGTTGCCTTTGACACCGTCGCCGTAGACAAGCACCGGGCGCAGTGCCACCCATTCTGTCGATGATCCCGTCAGCACTTCTGAAATTGACACTTCGGCTGCAAGTTTCGAGCGGCCGTAAGCGTCCGTTGGAGCAGGCGTCATGTCCTCGTTGAGGACACTGGAGGCCGACGGCCCGCATTGGGCACGCACCGACGACAGGAACACGAACTTCTTAACTCCCGCATCGCGCGCGGCTTCCGCAAAGCGCCGTGCGGAATTGGTGTTGACCATCTGGTAGGCCGACTCGGGCAATGCCGCCCTCGTGTGTGCGATGCCGGCTAGGTGCACGATCGTGTCGATGCGCGCGACGATCGGGCGGGCATCGAACGGCTTCGACAGATCGGGAAGGATGGCATACTCGACGCCGGGTAACAGGGCTTCGAGCGGCGCGCGTGCGGCAGCGCGGACGCTATAGCCGCGGCTCGCGAGTTCGCGCACGACATGCGGGCCAACGAAGCCCGATGCGCCTGTCACGAGCACGCGATGCCCGGGCCCGGCAGCCGGCCGGGTCACCGCAGCTCAAGCGCTGTAAGCAGCGCCGCATTGACAGCCGATTGCGAAAAATGCCGCTCGGCCTTGAGCCGCCCAGCGCGGCCCAGCTGCCCGATCAACTCGGGACGCTTGACCAAACGGCGAAACGCACCGGCAAGAGCCACCGCATCGCGCGGCGGAACAACCATGCCGTTGACCATCTCGTCCACCGTCTCGCGGTAGCCGGCAACGTCGCTGACGATGCACGGGCGGCCGCAACCGAGCGCCTGCAGCACGCCATACGGCATGCCGCCAGTGTGCGATGGCGCGACGAAGACATGAGCGCGGCTGAGCACGGGCATCAAGCCAATTACGTTTTTGACCCGCACCACATCATTGTCGTAGCGCGCCAGCGCATCTTGCCGGACCGCGTCGGGTCCAATGCTATCGTCGCCCGCTAGAATGAACTCAGCGTTGGCACCCTCGGCGCGAAGCAGGTGGGCTGCCTCGCAAAACTCCAGCACGCCCTTGGCAGCGTCGAGCCGTCCGGCGAAAACGAAGACAATATCCGGCGCCAGCGGCGGCAGGGGCAGATTATCGAAGGCTGCGAGGTCGACACCAGAGCCCGGCACTTGCAAGAGCAAGCGGCCCTTGGTCGCGAGGCCAGCAGCGGCGACTGCGCGATGGTCTTCCCGCGTGTGTGTGACGATGATGTGGGCGCGTCCCAGAGATTTGCGCAACGGGCTTGAGATTTTCCCATCATCGAGAGCGCTGACGCAGACGGCGATACGGCCCACACGCGCGCGCTCGGCTGCATTGATGAAGAGGGGTAAGAACTCGGTGCCGTGGGCGAGTACGACGTGCGGGGCGACGCCGGACAACTGCGCGGCAAGCATTTTCCGCACCGCGCGGTCTGGCCGGAACTTGAACGTGTCTGGCTTCAGCTTGATGCGCGAAACACTGACGCCAAGACCGCCAAGCGACATCGCATCGCGCTCGCTGAAATCGGGCGTCAAGGCGTGCACGCGATGGCCTCGCGCGATCATGTCAGCGATCAGCGCGCCGCGCAGGCAGTCGATCGAGCGGCCCGATGGGCCGATCACGGCAACGCGCTTGAGGGCCGATTGAGCCACCACAGGGCTCGTTTCGACAGCGCCCATATCAGTGAAGCGTCCGCGACGGCGCGACCCAGGTTGCCGCCGGCGCATTTTCCAGCACGCGAACATCGGCGTCGGGGCGATAGCCTTCGACCGTCCGCGTCAACACGGCCTGAATCGTTTCGATGTCACGCATGGCCATTGCCGCGTGCAGCAGGTCAAACTCGCGGCGCAACTCAGCGGCTGGCAGCGACGGCTCGTCGGAGCGCAGAATTCGCGGATGCTCGGTCCCAGTGGTCTTGGCGCCGATCAGAAGTTCCTCGTAAAGTTTCTCACCTGGGCGAAGCCCGGTGTAGGTAATCGCGATATCGCCATCCGGATTGTCGTCGTCGCGCACTTCGAGACCACTCAAGCGGATCATGAGCCGCGCGAGTTCGTCAATTTTTACAGGCTCGCCCATATCAAGCACGAACACATCGCCGCCCTTGGCCATGGCGCCAGCTTGAATGACGAGTTCGGCGGCTTCCGGGATTGACATGAAATAGCGGATGACTTCGGGGTGGGTGACGGTGACGGGACCGCCCGATTTGATTTGGCGGCGGAAGCGGCCGACGACGGATCCCGAACTGTCGAGCACGTTACCGAAGCGAACCATGGTGAAAACGGTTGTTGGTTTATCGGCGGCGCGGGCCTGCAGCGCCAATTCGGCGAGACGCTTGCTGGCGCCCATGACATTGGTCGGACGCACCGCCTTGTCGGTCGAGATCAGCACCATGCGCTCGACGCCGTTGGCCTGCGCCGCTTCGGCGACGATGTCGGTGCCGAAGATGTTGTTGTTGAGGCCGACCGCCGGATTGTTCTCGACCATCGGCACATGCTTGTAGGCGGCCGCATGATAAATTGTCTCGATACCATAGCGGCGGATTGCGTCCGTCACGAGCGGCGCATCGAGTACGGACCCAAGCACGGCGACAATCTCAGGCCGCGCGGCGTCACCCGTCATGGCACCAACGATGTCACGCAGCTCCATGTCGATTTCGTACAGCGCTGGCTCGGAGACATCGAGAATGACGATGCGGGCCGGGCCTTGGCGCACAACCTGGCGCACCAGCTCGGACCCGACAGAACCGCCGGCGCCGGTGACAAACACATTCTTGCCGAGCGTGCTGCGGCTCAAGAGATTGCCGATCGGCGGAACGCTGTCGCGGCCCAGCAGGTCGTCGACGTCGAGCGGCCTCAAGTCAGTGACGCCGACACGCCCACCCGCGATATCCTCGAGAGACGGCATGACCTTTACGGTGACGGGATAGTTCTCAAGCTCTTTCAGTACCAGGCGCCGTTCGTTGCGCTCCTGAGATGGAATGGCGAGCAAGACTTCTTTGACGTCGTGGCGCTCGATCAGGCGGCCGAGGCGCTCGGGACGGTGGACACGGATGCCGGTGATGTACTGGCCCCACAACGTCGGCGACGTGTCGCAAAAACCGACGACATCGCGGCCCGGCATGCGGCTCAGAGCACGAGCCAACTCGACGCCGGCCTGCCCGGCGCCATAAATGATAACTGTGTGACGGCCCTTGCCCGCATCGAGGTTCGGGAACACGATGCCGGATGATCGCAACACCCAGCCGATGACATGACGCGACAGAGCGATCAACGCAGCCGAGACGAGGCCGTAGGCAATCACGACCGAACGCGGCACACCGATTTGACCCGACATGAACAAGACAAGCGACCAGACGAGCACCGAGAATGCAACACAGGCGACGATGCGCGTGTGGCCTCGCGATCCGAGGTATCGCGTCACGAGGCGATAGAGACCGGCATAGGCGAAAGTAATGATGGTGATGAGTGGCGCCGAGACCAGCACGAGCATACTGACCCAGTCGTCCGGCCAGTACGACACGCCGTAACGCAGCGACATCGTCGCCCACAGGACGGTGCTCAACAAGATGAAGTCGAGGAGGCCGAGCAGCGCGCGCTTCTGGTGGCGCGGCATATCGAGCAAGTACCGCCTCGCGGCGTCCAGGGATTTGTCGCGCTGATTGATCGCTTCACCCGTCACGAGCTACCCGCCTGCGTACCGGCAGAAAAAAACGCTGTTCGGCATAAAATACGGCTAAACCAAAGACTACGCATCGTGAAGCTAAACAATCAAATTAGAACCGCCTAGAGGCATACCAGTGGCGGCCGGGGACAAGCGTATCGTATATATCTGAGTGGTGCACAAACAACACGGATTCTGTTCAGTTGACTGCAGATGTCCGGTTTTCGACGGCTTTGTTATCGGCGCCGTCACATTGACGGATGAGCCGGTATCCCAGAACCACCGCGGCGATACCGAACAGAACTCCGCCGATCATATTGCCTGCAAGCGCACCCTCGGCACCCGCCTGCGCGGCCCCGGCAAGAACGAACGGAACCGTGCCAATTGTAGCACGGCCCCAATTGAGCAGCGTCGAATAGTGGGCCTTGCCAAGTGTGTTGAACACCGCATTGGCAATGAACAAAGCGCCGAGGAACACAAATAGCGGCGACAGCCAGCGGCAGAAGTAGACGATCAGATCGCGGGCATCTCCGGTCGCGCGAAATAGATCGGCAAGCCCGTCCGCGAACAGCGCCAGCGCGATCCAGGCAATCAACGTGAATGCCGCCATGACGGCGAGCGACTGGGTGAGCACGCTGCGCATCCGGTCGATCTTCCGGGCGCCAAAGTTCTGGCCGAGGATCGGCCCAACGGTGCCCGATAACGCGTATATCGCGCCAAAGGCGACCGGAATAATGCGGCCGATGATGGCCCAGCCCGCCACCGCCCCATCGCCAAAGGGGGCGAGTGCCGCCGTCACATAGGCGTTGCCTGCCGGCGTCGCGATGTTGGTCAATACGGCCGGAATAGCAATTGCCGAGAAGGCCGCCACATCGCGGTTGAGCGTCGCCAGTTTCGGCCGCCCCATCAACTTGTGAACCGCCATCACGCCATAGAGACCGATGGCCATAATCGCGATGCGCGCGATCGCCGATGCGACAGCAGCGCCGAGAATGCCCCATTCGAAGTACACGATCAGCGCCAAGTCCAGCACGGTATTGACGACGGCGCCCGCGAGCGTGATGTTCATGGCGCGCCGCGCGTCGCCGACCGAGCGCAGCACCGCCGCCGACGTCATGCCGAGCGCCAGCATGGGCAGCGTTGGCAAAAGAATTGCTAGATAGGTCGAGGCGAGCGCGTGGGCGCGGCCCGTGGCGCCGATCCACGTCAGCAATGACGGGATCATGAACCACAGGATCAAGCTCAGCAGCGCCGAGACCACAAAGGTCAGCACGTGTGCGTGGGCCGACAGGCGGCGCGCGCGCACCCTCAAACCAGCACCAAGCGCCGGTGCGACGAGTGATGTTGCGGCTATCGAAAGCCCAATGCCGATCGACGTTGAGAAGAACAGGATCGAGCTGGCATAGCCGACGGCGGCGACGACGGCTTCGTCGCCGGTGCGCGAAAGAAAATAGATATTGGCAAGGTCGCCAACGAAAATCGCCATCAGCCCGACGGCGCCAGCCCCGGTCATGACCAGGATGTGGCGCAGGATCGAGCCGGTGACGAATTTCGGCGGGGCGCCGTTGCGGCGGCCCGTGGTGGCGGTGGTCATCGGTGGTCCTTGCGCCGTCGCCTTGCGCCGAGCAACTGTCTAAATCTTCCGCCGGGCCTTGAAAGCAGCTGCCAGCGTACCGTCGTCGAGATAGTCGAGTTCGCCGCCAACCGGCACGCCCTGTGCAAGACGCGAGACCGTTACGCCACTAGCCGCCAGCCGATCCGATACGTAGTGCGCCGTCGATTGGCCTTCGACGGTCGCGTTCAACGCCAGAAGGACTTCTTTCACCTCGCCAGACCCGGCTCGCGCCACCAGGCTCGCGATGTTGAGCTTATCGGGGCCGATGCCGTCGAGCGGCGATAGATGGCCTCCTAAGACATGGTACTGCGCGGAAACAACGCCGGCGCGTTCAAGGGCCCAGAGGTCGCCGACCTCTTCGACAACGACGATGAGGGATGTGTCGCGCCGCGGGTCCAGGCAGACGCTGCACGGACTGATGCTATCGAGATTGCCGCAAACCGGGCACTCGGCGATTTTTTCGACGGCAACCTTTAGAGCGTCGGCCAACGGCAACATCAAATCGTTGCGGCGTTTCAAAAGCGCCAGCACGGCCTTGCGCGCCGAACGGGGACCTAAGCCCGGCAATCGGCTCAAGAGCTGCACGAGGCGCTCAATCTCGGGGCCTGCGATTTTTCGGGACATCGGCTGCGTTTCGCGGACCGCTCACATCTAGAACAGCTTCATACCGGGCGGCAGCGGCAGGCCGCCGGTCACTTCGGCCATCTTGGCTTGCATGGCGGCATCAGCCTTTGAGCGCGCGTCTGATGCGGCAGCGACGATCAGGTCTTCAAGGATTTCGATTTCATCAACCTTCATCAAACTCGGATCGATTGCGACGCGCTTCATTTCGCCCTTGCCATCGAGCGTGACCTTGACCAGACCGCCGCCCGACTGGCCATCGATCTCGGCGCGGGCTAGTTCGTCTTGAACTTCCTTCAGGCGGGCCTGCATCTGGCCGACCTGCTTCATCATGCCCATGATATCTTTCATATCGTTCCTTCGGGTTGCGTTTGATTGCTGGGCACGCGCGGTCTATCCGGCGGCGCTCTCGTCGTCGTCGATGGCGGCTTCGATTTCGGGGCTGGCGAGAGGGCGCACTTCGGCAATCTTCGCGTCCGGAAACGCTTCAAGTACGGCGCGGACGGCCGGGTGGGCTTTAAGCTGTTCGAGGTCTTCCGCCTCGCGCTGGCGTCTGACAACACCGAGGGCGGGTGCGCCGGCCTGCTTCGACAGCACGACGACCCAACGCCGTCCCGTCCAGTCGTTCAGCTTTTCGCGCAGCTCGTTGGCGATTTTTGGCGGAGCACCGGGCAGCAGAAAGATGTCGATCGATCCGGCGGCGGCGTCGAACTTGACGAGGCTGACCCGGTCTTCCAGGTGCAATCTGAGTTCCACGTCACGTTTGGCGCCCGCAAGCGCCACAACGTCGGCGAAGTTGCGTAGATCGGGCCGCTGTCCGGCGGGCGCTGCAGGCGCTGCGAGATCAAGGCCGGGATCAAGGTCGGCATCGACGCCTTCGCTCCCAATCGGCCGCTCGTCGCCGAAGTCGAAGTCTTCGCCGTCGTCGGTTTCAATGTCAGCTCCGGCAGGCGGCGGAGACGATTGCGTTGACGCGGCAAGCTGGTTCAACGGCCCGCGCTCCTCACGCGCTGGTGCGTTGGGGCGAAGTGCTGGCGCACCGCGCGATACGGTTACGACGCCAAGAGTGCGGATCAGCTCGTCCGGCGTTGGCAAATCGGCGGTGTAGGCAAGGCGGATCAGCACCATCTCGGCCGCCGCAACCGGGTTCGGCGCGCGGCTCGTTTCCTCGATGCCCTTCAAAAGCATCTGCCACGCACGCGACAGATACGGCATCGAAAGGCGCCCGGCGAGGGCCGTGCCGCGCTGCTTTTCTTCCCGCGACAGGCTTTCACCCGCCGGCTCCTCGCCAACAGCTTTGATGCGCGCAATCGTATGCACGGCGTCTGCGAGATCAGACACAATCTGCGCCGCTTCGGCACCGTCGTGATGCAGGCCCGCGAGGCCTTTCAGCGCGGATGCCGCATCGCCACGGAACAACGCTTCGGCCAGATCAAAGACGCGGGCGCGATCGGCAAGGCCCAGCATGGCGCGGACGCGCAATGCCGAAACGTTGCCTTCGCCCATCGCAATCGCCTGATCGAGAATGGAAAGCCCGTCACGCACCGAGCCTTCGGCGGCACGCGCGATCAACGCGAGTGCGTCATCGTCGGCCTGCGCGTGTTCGGCCGCGACGATTTTCTTGAAATGTGCGGCCAGCACCGGTTGCTCGACACGGCGCAAATCAAATCGCTGGCAGCGCGATAGCACAGTGACGGGCACCTTGCGGATTTCAGTTGTCGCAAAAATGAAGCGGACATGGGCGGGCGGCTCTTCAAGCGTTTTCAGCAGCGCGTTGAAAGCGCCCTTCGACAGCATGTGGACTTCGTCGATGATGAAGACCTTGGTGCGCGCGACGAGCGGCGTATATTGCGAACTCTCGATGATCTCGCGGATGTTATCGACGCCAGTGTTCGACGCCGCGTCCATCTCGAGCACGTCGGGGTGGCGGCTTTCCATGATCTCGGCACAGTGGGTGCCGAGACCAGGCATGTCGATCGTCGGCTTGTCGATGGCGCCTTTGCCAAGGTCGGGTGCTTCATAGTTCAGTGCGCGGGCGAGGATGCGCGCCGTCGTCGTCTTGCCGACACCGCGCACGCCGGTCAGCATGTAGCCTTGCGCGATGCGGCCCGACGCGAACGCATTGCGCAGCGTCGTCACCAGCGCGTCCTGGCCAATCAGATCGTCAAACGTCGCCGGGCGGTACTTCCGCGCCAGCACGACGTACGGTTTTTCAGGCCCGACGCTGTCTGAGCCCGAGCCGCCACCGTCCGCAGTCGTGGGTCGTTTCTTGGCCATGAACCCTAAGTCACGCTGAGGATCACTATGGCCCGCAGGGCCAGGGAGCAAGGCGACCCGCGGTAAACCGCGCCCCCGCGGAGGGCCAGCTCAAGCGAACTGCGCTTGAGTTGTGCGGCCCGTGAGCGATATCATGAGAGACTGGCGGACAACCCGCATTTAATTCGTTAGGGCTGCTTCCTTCCGGACCTGACCCGGTTGGCGACAAACACGTCCGCCGCCAGCCTCCCAGTCGCATAATGGGCTGCCTAGCGCCGCGACACAACCCTTGCCCAACAATGAGGCAGCGATGCCGCACACAAAAAATTAGGGCACTAGCGCATCGGCGACGGCGTCAACCGGCTCGCCTCGCACGGTCTCGCAACCGGCATCGAGGCCGGGGACTTTAAATTACCGGTTTGAGACCTATGTCTCGGTCACCAGGATACGAAAATAAATGCATTGCAGGCTGCCGCCGCCGGAACCAATCTGGCCGGCGTGGCGTTTAGACGGGTTACTTTATCGAACGCGAGGGGCGTTTCAAATGGCGCAAACTTTCACTATCAACGGCGAAAAACGGACAATCGACGTCGATCCCGAGACGCCGCTGCTGTGGGTGATACGCGACGACCTCAAATTGACCGGCACCAAGTTCGGCTGCGGCGCAGCGTTGTGCGGCGCTTGCACGGTACATCTCGATGGCGAGGCGGTGCGCTCGTGTCAAATTCAGGCTCGCGATGTCGAGGGCCGCGATGTCACGACCATCGAAGGCGCTGCGGGCGATATCGCCAAAGCCGTGCAGGCGGCGTGGATCAAGCTTGACGTGGCTCAGTGCGGCTATTGCCAGCCGGGTCAGATTATGTCTGCCATCGGCCTGCTGACACAAATTCCGAAGCCAACGGATGACGATATCGACAAGGCGATGGACGGCAACGTCTGCCGCTGCGCCACCTATCACCGCATTCGAGCTGCGATCCACGAAGCGGCGACGTCGATCTAGTCGATAGAATACAGCATCCAGCGCAGAACGGGCGGTTAGACATGAACGCGTATTGGCTCCGGGGTTTCTTCGTGCTCGCTGGCGTGGTGGCCACAGGGGTTTTTGTTTCAACGCTGAAGCCGGCCAACCCCGTCGAGACGCCAGGTAACACCAGCGAAATAATGGCGGCTGCAAAAAAGAACGCCTCTCCAATCGCACCTGAGGCAACCGGCGACCCAAAACTTTTTGTGCCGGTCGCAGCTGTATTGCGGCATCCGCGTTGCATGAACTGTCACCCGCGCGACGACCGGCCGCGCCAGGGTGACGATAGCCACAAACACCTACAGAATATCGTTCGCGGCGAGGACAATCTAGGCTTCGTCAACGCCCGCTGCACGGCCTGCCATCGCGACGAGAACAACGGCTACTCAGGCGTGCCCGGCGCACCGAACTGGCACCTCGCACCGCTGTCGATGGGCTGGCAGGGGCTTGATGATGGCGCGCTGTGCACGACGCTGAAAGACGAGAGCAAGAATGGCGGCAAGAATATCGCAGCCCTGGTGGAACACATGGAAGCCGATAAACTGGTGCTGTGGGGTTGGGCGCCGGGCGCCGACCGCACGCCCGTCGATACCCCACACGTAACATTCGTCACACAATTGAAGGCCTGGGCCGAAGCCGGCGCGCCATGCCCTGCGCAAAGCAAATAGGCAACGCCAAGCGACCACACCGATTTTTCGTATTGAGGCTGCTATGACCACACCGACCCCACCATCACACCTGACGCAGATTTTCAAAATCGCGGCTGTGACGCCGCCTGAAGCCTCAAGGCGCACGTTCCTGAAGATATCGGGTGGCGCAGGTGCGGGATTGGTTCTCGGCCTTGCAGGCCCGATGCCGGGTTTGGGCACGTCCGCTCTGTCTAAGGGGGCAGTGCTCGCCCCCAATCCGTTTGTGATTGTTGCGCCCGACAATACCGTCACCGTCATCATCAAGCACCTCGACAAGGGTCAGGGCGCTGCAACGGGTTTGGCATCGCTCGTTGCCGAGGAACTCGACGCCGATCACGCACAGATCAAGACTGAATTCGCGCCATCGGACCCGGTGAAATATAAAAATTTTGCTTTCGGCGTGCAGGGCGTCGGCGGTTCGACGGGCTTGTCGAATTCGTTTGAGCAGTACCGGCTGGCGGGCGCGACGGCAAAGGTGATGCTGGTTGCAGCGGCAGCCCGGGCCTGGGCCGTGCCAGTGACTGAGATCACGGTCAAGGCCGGCATAATTTCGCACGCGTCCGGCAAAACGGCGACGTTCGGCGAATTGGCCGAGAAAGCTGCAGCTGAATCCGTGCCCGACAAGCCTGCACTCAAAGATCCAAAGGACTTTGTCTACATCGGCAAATCGTTCCCGCGCGTCGATAGCCCGGCAAAAGTCAACGGCACGGCGAAGTACACGATCGACCAGCAGTTTGACGGCATGCTGATCGCGACAATTGTGCGCCCGCCGCTGTTCGGCGCCAAGGTCCAGGCCTTCGATGCCACGGAGGCGATGAAGATCAAAGGCGTCGTTAAAGTTCTGCAAGTGCCGCAGGGCGTCGCGGTGCTGGCCGAGAACACATGGGCCGCGTTGAAAGGCCAGCGCGCCGTCATCGTGACGTGGGACGACAGCGCGGCTGAGAAGCGCGGCACAGTCGAGATCGTGGCGGCCTACAAAGCCAAACTCGACACACCCGGCATCAACGCGCGCAACGACGGCGATGTCGATGCGGCATTCAAGAGCGCGGCCAAGGTTATCGAAGCCGACTTCGAGTTCCCCTACTTGGCGCATGCGCCGATGGAGCCGATGGACTGCGTCATCAAATACGACGGCGCGTCAGCTGAAATTTGGACCGGATCGCAGTTACAGACCGTCGATCACGGGGCGGCGTGCGCGGTGCTCGGCCTGAAGCCGGAAGCCGTGAAGCTAAATACCGTCTGGGCGGGTGGATCGTTCGGGCGCCGCGCCATCGCTGACGCGCATTACGTGCGCGAAGCGTGCGACATCGCCAAAGCCTATGGCAAACCAGCTCCTATCAAAGTCATCTGGACACGCGAAGACGACATCAAGGGCGGTTGGTACCGGCCTCTGTACGTGCACCGGGTCAAGGCCGGGCTTGATGGCGACGGCAATATCGTCGCCTGGCAGCACCGCATCGTCGGCCAATCGATTACGGCGGGAACTCCGTTTGAAAGCATGACTGTCAAAAACGGCATCGATGCAACATCCGTCGAAGGCGCAAATACGCTGCCCTATGCGATCCCTAACCTGCGCGTTGAACTGCACACCGAAAAAATCGGCGTGCCGGTGTTGTGGTGGCGCTCGGTCGGCTCGACGCATACGGCGCACGCGACCGAACATATGATCGACCTCATCGCCGCCGAAACCGGGAAAGACCCGGTCACGATGCGGCTGGCACTTTTGAAAGACAAGCCGCGCCACGCCGGTGTCTTGAAACTGGCAGCCGAAAAGGCCGGGTGGGGTACACCGCAGCCGGCGGGCATTGCGCGCGGCGTCGCGGTGCATGAGAGCTTTGCATCCTACGTCGCACAAATCGCCGATGTGCGATTGGCCGACGACGGCACGTTTAAAGTCGAACGCATTGTGTGCGCGGTCGATTGCGGCATTGCCGTCAACCCGGACGTGATCGCGGCGCAAATGGAAGGCGGCATCGGTTACGGTTTGGGCGCGGCGTTAAAGGGTGCCATCACGCTCAAAGGCGGCGCGGTCGAGCAGGCGAATTTCGATGGCTATGACGTGCTGCGCATGTCGGAGATGCCGAAGATCGAGGTTCACATCGTACCGTCATCAGCGCCACCGACCGGCGTCGGCGAACCCGGCACGCCGCTGGCGCTACCAGCCGTCGCCAACGCGCTTTTGTCGGCAACGGGCGTGCGCACGGTCATGCTGCCGATGAACCGGCAGAGCTACAGGGTCCAGGCCTGACCCGTCAGCGCAACGGCATCGGCGTGCGCGGCTTCGACCAATGGGCGAGTTCGCCAGCGGTCGGGCGCGCGGCATCCGCGATGAGCGACACATCGACGAACGCAACGCCGACGCGCTCGCCGAAGTGGTGGCGGATTTCGCAGCCGTAGAGTTGGGGGTCTTCGTCGATCGAGAGGAGGAAGCCGAACGGCAACGTTTCTGGCCGCTCGAAAATCAGCAGCGCGCCGCCGTCAGAGATGTTGCGGACGATGCACGACAGCATGCCCCGGCCCGAAACCTTGATGCGGCCGACGTGATGGGTGTGGCGGCGGCCGAACTGGCGCCGATCTTCCTGGTTGCCGTTATGCGACATGGCGTACGGGCTCTCAAATTCGATCACTGCCCCCGGGATACATTTTAAGCGAATACGCATTACCGGGCGTTGAAGCGCGGCCCATGCCTTTGAAATGAGGTTGAAGCGTATTACCTCAAAAATTCGAGGTAAGTTTGCTGAAAACCGTCAAATACAGCGGCCGCCATCGACATCGATAGCGACGCCGGTGATAAAGGCGCTGGCGGGATCGGCGAGAAACAGCGCGGCGTTGGCGATATCGCGCGGCGTTGAAAAGCGCCCAAGCGGAATGCCGCCGAGGAACTTGGCACGATTTTCAGGCGTATCCGGCAGCCCCATGAACTGCGCGATCATGCCGGTTTCGCCGATCACCGGATTGATGGCGTTGACGCGAATATTTTTCGGCGCGAGTTCGGCCGCCATCGATTTCGTTAGCGTGATCACCGCACCCTTCGAGCCGTTATACCAGGTGAGACCCGGACGCGGGCGCAAACCGGCGGTCGAAGCCGTGTTGATGATACTGCCGCCGCCGCGTTTTTCCATTTCAGGCACGGTGGCAAGCGTTGCGAGATAGATCGATTTGACATTGACGGCGTAGATGCGATCAAACTCGTCTTCGGTGACCGTTAGAAGCGACTGGTTTTTGTGCGTGATCCCGGCGTTGTTGACCAGGATGTCGAGGCCGCCGAAAACGTCAACAGCGATACCGGCCATGGCGTCGACATCGCCGCGCTTTGTAACGTCGGTCTTGACAGCAACGGCCTTGCCCTCGCCGATCGCGCGCGCAACGTCGAGTGCGCCCGCTCCATTGATGTCGGCGACGACGACGCGAGCGCCTTCTTGAGCGAATAATTCTGCAATTCCGCGGCCAAAGCCGGAGGCTGCACCCGTCACGATTGCGACTTTGCCTTGGAGGCGCATTTTCTCGACCTCAGCGCGGATGCTTGACCGGGAACTGGCCCGACGCCGCGAGTTCGGCGGCTTCCTTGCGGTAAGAGCTCGCCGGATAGGTGCCAAGCACCTTCACTTCGGTTGAAAAGAACGACAGCTCCTGCATGGCAAGCTGCACCGAGCGCTCCTCCATGTGGCCCTCGATGTCGGCGAAGAACATCGTGGCGTTGAAGGTGCCTTCCTGCTGATAGCTCTCAAGCTTGGTCAGGTTGACGTTGTTGGTCGCAAAGCCGCCGAGCGCCTTGTAGAGCGCGGCGGGCACGTTGCGGACGCGGAAAATGAAGGTCGTGACAACCGTGCCGTTGTTGGGTTCGGCGTCGTCGGGGTCGCTCGCCAGCACGACAAAGCGCGTCGTGTTGTGAACC
>JANNSR010000028.1:0-42852 GCA_031402935.1 Hyphomicrobium sp.
CTGCCTGCCGCGTGACGCGCGCTGCGGCGCGATAGCGTGGTGAAACGCCCATCTCGAAAGGAGATGCGGGGGCGGATGGCGGGTTCGACGGCTCATGGATCGTGAATGCGCGATCCGCAGCTCATACGAGAGGCGCCGGACATATGGGCCGGGGCCGAGGCGGAGAGTTGGTATGACGCGGGGCGGCGGCAGGTCCGCATCCCAATCACTATGCAAAAGAGCGAGGCCACGCCGCCCCGTCCCTTTTTTGTTTTGCGCAACCGGCACGCCAAGCGGCGCGTCGGGCGCGACCACTTGCGACCGCTTGGAAGTCCCACTTCGGGAGAAGTCCCACTTTGGGGGAGGCGCCCAGCAAAGAGTCGCCACAAACCCAATTGCGCTCCGCCCTCGTAGCAAACAAAGGTCGCAACCAAAGAGTCCGCCGCCCATGCGTCTGAGTTATCGCCTCTTCGCTGCTCTCTTGCTCCTGCTCGCGACCGCCCCCACCCAGGCGGCCGTTAAATGCACCGTTGTCGACGGCATCATCGCCGAAGTCGCAGCCGGCGCTTTCGCGGAGGTTACGGAAACGGTCACGCTCAAAGGCACCTGGACCGCCGACTTCCGCTGGAACAACGAAGACCGCGAAGCCATCGGCTGGATGCGCATTTCCGATGAGGCAGGGCAAGTGATCGGCTGGGTTCCGGCCGGCCACGAGGGCGTCAAATGCGGCGAAAACTATTGAATTCATGAGATAATTTAGCGCAAGAACTACGCCTCGCCTTTGCTGTCCGTTCGTGTATACGTACGCCCTGTCGCGCACCCCTCGATCCCGAGCCTGCGCGGCTGCCATTTGTGACCCTGCTGGACGACATCCCGGCAACGGCCGCATCCGAAAAACACAAAAATCCGAAAGGAGCTCCCGATGTCGGAAGTTGCACCGCACCGTAAGGCGGCGAAGACCGCTGTTATTCAAGGCCATGCCACAAAGGCCAATGACACCGGTTCGCCGGAAGTCCAGATCGCAGTGCTGACGCACCGCATCAACGAACTGACCGATCACTTCAAGCTGCACAAGAAAGACAACCACTCGCGCCGTGGCCTTCTCAAGATGGTCAGCCTGCGCCGACAGTTGCTCGACTACGTCAAGAGCAAGGACAACGCGCGCTATCAGAAAATCATCGAAAAGCACGGCCTCCGCCGCTAAGGCGCATTCCGGGCGCCATCGCGCTGACGTGCGGCCGTTGTTCGCCGCCAGATGTGATCAGACCCAGAAACACCTGATGCGCCGGTGCCCGTGAAGGCGCTGGCGTATCCGCGTTCGCATACAAACGAATGCAAAATCGAACCATGACCGGCCGTCCGAGAGAGTAGAAAAAGCAAAAGCGAAAGACGCAAAACATGTTTGACATCCATCGCGTGGAAATTGACTGGGGTGGCCGCAAGCTGAAGCTTGAAACCGGCCGCATCGCCCGCCAGGCTGACGCAGCCGTGGTCGCCCAGTACGGCGAAACAACCGTGCTGGCGACGGTCGTCGGCGCCCGCTCCGTGAAGCCCGGCATCGACTTCTTCCCGCTCACCGTGAACTACCAGGAGCGCACCTACGCAGCCGGTAAAATCCCAGGCGGCTACTTCAAGCGCGAAGGCCGCCCGACGGAAAAAGAAACGCTGACCTCGCGTTTGATCGACCGGCCGATCCGTCCGCTGTTCGTCGAAGGCTTTAAAAACGAAACTCAGGTCGTCGTGACGGTGATGTCGCACGATCTCGAAAACGATCCCGATGTCATCGGCATGGTCGCCGCCTCCGCCGCGCTGACGCTGTCGGGCCTGCCGTTCTTAGGCCCGATCGCAGGCGCCCGCGTCGGCGTGATCAACGGCGAATTCGTGCTGAACCCGATGGTCGACGAAATGAAGGAGTCGACGCTCGACCTCGTCATCGCCGGCACCCACGACGCCGTCATGATGGTTGAATCGGAAGCCAAGGAATTGCCTGAAAAGCAAATGCTCGAAGCCGTGATGTTCGGCCATAAGCACATGCAGCCAGTCATCCAGGCCATCATTAAACTGGCCGAAAAAGCCGCCAAAGAGCCATGGGACATCAAGATTCCTGACAAGGGCAAGTACAAAGCCCAGGTCAAGACAATTGCTGAAAAGGCGCTGAAAGAAGCCTTCTCGACGAAAGAAAAGGCCAAGCGCAACGATCTCGTCAGCGCCGCCAAGAAGGCCGTATTCGCCGGCATCGCAATCCCCGACGATCCGAACGAGAAAGTCCTGCTCACCGACGCCTTCAAGGGGCTCGAGATGGACATCATGCGCGGCGACGTTTTGAAGACGAAGCTTCGCATCGACGGCCGCGATCTCAAAACCGTACGTCCCATCGTGTCAGAAGTGCACGTGCTGCCACGCACGCACGGCTCGGCACTGTTCACGCGCGGCGAAACGCAGGCGCTTGTTGTTGCAACGCTCGGCACCGGCGAAGACGAGCAGTACGTCGATCAGCTCGAAGGCACGCGCAAGGAAAACTTCCTGTTGCACTACAACTTCCCGCCTTACTCGGTCGGTGAAGTTGGCCGCATGGGGTCTCCCGGCCGCCGCGAAATCGGCCACGGCAAGCTTGCCTATCGCGCCATCCGGCCGATGCTGCCTGCGAAAGAAGAGTTCCCCTACACGCTGCGGGTCGTCTCGGAAATCACCGAGAGCAACGGTTCGTCGTCGATGGCAACGGTGTGCGGCACTTCGCTCGCATTGATGGATGCCGGTGTGCCATTGAAGGCGCCTGTCGCGGGTATCGCAATGGGTCTGATCAAGGACGGCAACGACTACGCCGTTCTCTCCGACATCCTGGGGGACGAAGATCACCTCGGCGACATGGACTTCAAGGTGGCTGGCACCGAGAAGGGCGTCACCGCGCTGCAGATGGACATCAAGATCACCGGCATCACCGAAGAGATCATGCGGGTGGCACTTGATCAGGCGCAGGCTGGGCGCTTGCACATCCTCGGCGAGATGGCGAAAGCGCTGACGGGTGCGCGCGAAGAGCTCGGCGAACATGCGCCGCGTATCGAGACGATCAAGATCCCGACCGATAAGATCCGTGAAGTGATCGGCTCGGGCGGCTCTGTTATTCGCGAGATCGTCGCGGAATCAGGCGCCAAGATCGATATCGAAGACGACGGCACGGTGAAAATCGCATCCGCTAATCGCGAGTCGATCGAAAAGGCACTCGCTCGCATTCGCGGCATCACGTCGGAACCAGAAGTCGGTACGATCTACAAAGGCAAGATCGTCAAGATCATGGAGTTCGGCGCGTTCGTGAACTTCTTCGGCGCCAAGGACGGTCTCGTGCATATCTCGCAGCTGTCGCAGGGTCGCCCCGAGACCGTTGGCGAAGTCGTGAAGGAAGGTCAGGAAGTCTACGTCAAACTCCTTGGCTTCGACGATCGCGGCAAGACGCGGCTGTCGATGAAAATAATCGATCAGACGACGGGGCTTGAAATCCCTCGTGCGGAAGGCGAACCGGAAGAAGTGTTTGAACAGCGTCCGCCGCGCCGCGATGGCGGTGGCCGTCCCGGCGGTGGTCGCGGCCCGCGTAGGTAGGAATGGTCCGGCGCTTGCGGCAGGCTCTGCGGAGCAGAGTCGCAAGCGCCCAAAAAAAAGGCCGCCGGATCGCATGATCCGGCGGCCTTCGTGTTATGATGCGAATCTAGAAATAGACGCACTTGGTTGGCCCGAAAAGTTCGTAGGTGCACTTCTTGTTCGTGCATTGAACGCGGCCGACGCCGCGCACGTGTTTGTGCCAGCCGTTCAGGCCGCGCCAGCACTTGCGGTGCCAGCCATGGGTTTCTTCGACCATCGACTGCTGGCCGGCGGTGATGCCCTTGAGCGGCGCCAAATTGCCGACCGTCGTTGCCGAGCCCGGCAGCGTCGCCGCGAACAGTGCTGCGGCCAGTGCCGCGGCCGAGAGCGTAACCTTCGAAATCATGCGTGCGTTCTCCTCTATCCCAAAAAAAACTGGGAGGCCGGGCCCCCGCGGATCGTGTTGGACGGAAAGGAAATTAACCTAGCTCGCAGGCGTCCGCAAACCCCTCAATTGTGGCCGCCGGCCAGCAACATGAACGCCGCCATCGCGACCATGGCCAAGTCTTCGACCAGCGTGATCGTTGACATCGGCAGCTTGAGGACGGTGCCGAGGCACGCGCACTGAATTTGCCGCTTGTTGCGCAGTGCGCCGATGACGCCGAGGCTGGAAAATCCCATGAGCACAATCGTGGCAATGTGTGTCGTCGTTGGCGCAATCCGCAACAGATAGGCGAGGCCGAGCCCCAGCTCGAGGAACGGGTATACGTAGCCCCAGCCATGCCAGCGCTTCGCCAATAAATCGTAACTCGCGTAGGCATCGGCGAAGCCGTCGAGGTTGAGAAGCTTGAAGGCTGAGAACACAAGAAAAAACCCGGCCATGAAATTGGCCATCCAGGCCTGGCCATTAAAGCCTCCCGCGCCGAAGGTGCCCGCGAATGCCGCAACGGCGATATAGGCCGCAATGAGATACAGCGGGTAGTAGCTCGCGGGCGAAGTGCTGACGCTTGGCTTGCCGTCTGGATGAATAGGCGCCGGCGCACCAAGCGGCTCGATGGTGTAGGCGCCAGCCCGTGAGACCGCTGCATTTAACGCCGCCAGATCGCTCTGCCGCGCATTGACCAGCGTCGCCCGCTGCGGCGTCAGCGTCACGTCGACACGATCGGCGAACGGGCTGAGTGCCGCCCTGACACGCGCGATGCAACTGCCGCAATGCATGCCGGACAATTTATAAGTCTGGTCCATGCGCCATAAATGACGATCTCGCGCGGCGAACGCAAGGCAGCCCTTCAAGCCTTCGCGAAGGCCGCGACGTCCGGCCAGAAGACCCGCGCCTTGGCGCTGACTTCGGCCGGGTCGCCGGTCGTCAGCAACGTCAGCCGGCCGCCCTCGTTACCGGCCAGATATTGCGGCCGCCGCGCCAGATAATCCTCGAAGCTGTCGGCGACGACCTCGGGTTGCGAAAGAATCCGGGTGAACGGCGGTAAGTATTGCCGGAACATATGCTCGACGAGCGGGAAATGCGTGCAACCCAGGATGGCGCGGTGCGGCGGCATGTTCGCCGTCTGCGCCATGATCCCCGCGACACCCTCGGCCACGAGCCGCTCCAACTCCGCCGCGGGCCGCTTGGCCTCGATTGAACCCGCAAGCTCCGAGCAGACCTGCTGCACAATCGTCACCTTCGGGCAGCGCTTGCGGATTTCCTCCGGGAACACGCCGGACGTGATCGTACGCAGCGTGCCGAATACGGCGATTGTGTCGGTATTGTACTTCTGCGGATACTGCGGCGACGTGACGGCCCACGGTGTTTGCGTTGCGGCTTCGACTGTCGGCGCGACGATGCCTAGAACGTTGTGCGTGCCCGCCCATTTGCCGTGCGGCAACCACTGTTGTTGCAAGCGGCGCAAAGCCACAGCCGTCGCCGTGTTGCAGCCGAGAAGCGCCAGCTTGGCGCCGCGCGCGAACAGGTCTTCGACCGCAGCCCGCGTCAGGTCGACAATCTCGTCCGACGGGCGGTTGCCATACGGAACGTGCGCGTGGTCGGCGAGATAAACGAAATCGGCATGGGGAAACCGCTGCGTGAGTTCGCGCAGCACGGTAAGACCGCCTAGGCCTGAATCAAAAACCCCGATCATGGGCCGAGTGTGTGCCCGGCAGCGGGCGTGCCGTCAACGGCGGCGTGGCCTACTCCGCCGCTTCCGACGGGGACCGGCCAGTGGTTTTAACTTCGCTATCGATGACCTTGAGGTTCTGCAGCGACGGCATGGAAACGGTGTTATAGCCGCAATCGACGAAGTGGACTTCGCCGGTGACGGCACCCGACATCGGTGAAAGCAAATACAGCGCCGATCCGCCGACGTCGTCGAGGGAGGGCGTGCGCTTTAGCGGCGAGTTCTCACGCTGGAAATTGAAGATCACGCGTGCATCCGATACCCCCGCGCCCGACAGCGTCCGCATCGGACCGGCCGAGAGCGCATTGACGCGAATACCTTGAGGTCCAAGATCGGCGGCGAGATAGCGCACGGAGGCTTCCAGCGCTGCCTTGGCGACGCCCATGACGTTGTAGGACGGCACCCACCTTGTCGAGCCGCCATAGGACAGCGTGATCATCGATCCTCCGTCCGGCATCAGTTCGGCCGCGCGCTTGGCGATCTCTGTGAACGAAAAGCACGAGATCACCATCGAGTTGATGAAATTCTCGCGCGTCGTGTCGGCGTAGCGGCCGCCGAGTTCCTTGGGGTCGGAATAGGCCAGCGCATGGACGACGAAGTCGAGGCCGCCCCACTCTTGTTTGATGCGCGCGAAAACATTATCGACGCTCGGCAGATCGAGAACGTTGCACTCCTCGATGATCGTCGAGCCGAGCGACTGGGCGAGCGGCAACGCGCGGCGGCCGAATGCGCCGCCCTGATAGGTGAATGCGAGTTTCGCCCCCTGGCCCGCCAGCACGCGCGCAATACCCCAGGCGATCGAGCGGTCGTTGGCGACACCCATGATGAGCCCGCGCTTGCCCGCCATCAGCGGACCCGGCTTTGCGATATCGAACTCAGACATAGGGAGCCTCGTTTTGCGTCCAAAAGAACGTCCATGCACGTCGAACCAGCCGGCCCCAGGCTTATATACTCTCATACTTAGGCACCGTCTGCCGTTACGCGTTACAAATCCGCCCGCAAAAACCGGGCCGGCCGTGCCAGTTAACTATCGTACTTGCGGAACACGAGAGTGGCATTGGTACCGCCAAAACCGAAGCTGTTCGACATCACACAGTTAAGCACCGCGTTATCGATCCGCTTGCGGGCGATCGGCATGTCGGCGAACGCCGGATCGATCTCGTCGATGTTGGCACTCTCGCAAATGAAGCCGTTGTTCAGCATCAGCAGCGAGAAGATCGCCTCCTGCACGCCGATGGCACCAAGCGAATGACCGGTCAGAGATTTCGTCGCCGCGATCGTTGGCGCGTTGCTGCCGAAAACCGCACGGATGGCCTCGATCTCCTTGGCATCGCCAACAGGTGTGCCGGTACCATGCGGGTTGATGTAATCAATTTTCGGCACGCCCTTGCCGTCGAGACCCTTGAGCGCCAGCTGCATGCAGCGCGCCGCGCCTTCGCCGGACGGTGCCACCATGTCGTAGCCGTCGGACGTGGCGCCGTAGCCTGCGACTTCGCCATAAATTTTGGCGCCGCGCGCCTTCGCGTGCTGCAATTCCTCGAGCACGACAACGCCAGCACCGCCCGCGATTACAAAGCCGTCGCGGTCTTTGTCGTAGGCGCGGCTGGCGCGTTGCGGCGTCGCATTAAAGCGCGTCGTCATCGCGCCCATGGCGTCGAACAGGTTCGACAGCGTCCAGTCGAGTTCCTCGCAACCGCCGGCAAAAATGACGTCTTGCTTACCCCACTGGATAAGCTCGGCGGCATTGCCGATGCAGTGGGCACTGGTCGCGCACGCCGATGAGATCGAATAGTTCGTGCCCTTGATCTGGAATGCGGTTGCGAGCGCGGCGGACGGGCCCGAGCACATGGCTTTCGGCACGTCGAACGGTCCGATTTTCTTAGGGCCACCAGACTTGATCGTTGTTTCCGCCGCGTCCACGATGGCCCGTGTTGAAGGTCCGCCCGAGCCCATGATGATACCGCTGCGCTCGTTGACGACGTCGCTTGGCTCGAGACCGCCATCGCGAATGGCCTGGTCCATGGCGATCCAGTTCCAGCCGACGCCCTCGTTCATGAAGCGCTTGGGCTTGCGCGGCACCATCGATTCCCAATCGATTATAGGCTGGCCCTGGACCTGGCACTTGAAGCCGAGTTCGGCAAACTTTTCGGCGCGCGTGATGCCGGATTTCGCCTCTCTCAGCGACGCAATAACTTCCTGGGTGCTGTTCCCGATCGAGGATACGATGCCCATTCCTGTGACGACGACGCGCCGCATGCGCTTGGTATCCCTCATGATCGTGTGGCGTCCAACGGGACGCCGTGCGTTTCGAAACCGTACCTAGGCCTCAGCCGACTTGAGCAGTACGCGCAGATCCTTGGCGGTGTAAATGATCTCGCCATCGGCTTTGAGTACGCCGTCGGCTTCCGCGAGTTTCAACTTGCGTGCGATGACGCGTTTGATGTCGATCACGTATTCGAGATGTTTGACGTCGGGCGTGACTTCGCGCGTGAACTTCACATCGCCGACACCTGACGCGCGACCCTGGCCCGTCAAGCCGAGCCAGCCGAGGAAAAATCCGGTCAACTGCCACAGCGCATCAAGGCCAAGGCATCCAGGCATAACGGGATCGCCCTGAAAGTGGCAATCGAAAAACCAGTTTAGCCGGTCGTTGCCAGCGACTTTGAGGTCGGCAACCACAAGCCCTTTGCCGTAAGCGCCGCCCGTTTCCGAAATCTGACCGATACGATCGAACATTAACATTGGCGGCAGCGGCAACTGGGCGTTGCCTTTCCCGAACAATTCAGCCCGCCCGCAGGCCAGAAGATCGTCGAATTCGTAGCTCGCGCGGCGTTCCGCCATCGTCGTCCTTTCGCGTCCTGCCGGTTTCCGTTCGAAACCGCGCCGGGCGGCTGCCGTAACTGGCGCAGTCCTTAATTTCCGCCGATCGCCGGGGGTGGTAACACACCCCTCTCGCATCTCAAAGCTGGCGCGGGCGGCGGCATAGGCATCATTTGTGAACGAAAACGGACAAAAAACCGCATCTTGGCCGCATCACGGCCTCCAGTTGCGGGTATGCCCCGCAGCAGCTATGATAACGCCGGTGAAATCGCGGTTCGCCGCGGGCGCAGAGTTTCAGCACGAGTAGCGCGATGCTTCCTATCCCGGTGGGCCGCTTTTGAATTGATACGGCCCGGAAAGAACAAACACCGACCATGTCCGATAGCGACGCCCAGTCCAATCACGCCCGCCCAGGCATTCCGGTCCCGGAATTGCTGAAGCAAGCGGGATTGCGTCCAACGCGGCAGCGGTTAGCGCTCGGCGGGCTTTTGTTTGCCGGAGACGACCGCCACGTCACGGCCGAGCAGTTGCACGCAGAAGTGGCGGCGCTTGGCGATCACGTGTCGCTGGCAACGGTTTACAACACGCTGCATCAGTTCAAGCGCGCTGGTCTGCTGCGCGAATTGGCTATGGATGGCTCGAAAGCCTATTTCGATACCAACACTTCGAACCACAGCCACTTCATGCTGGAAACAACCGGCGGGTTGATGGACATTCCGGGTGACACGATCCAGGTGTCGGGCGTGCCCACGCCGCCCGAGGGCATGCGCATTACCCACATCGATGTTGTGGTGCGCCTCGCGAAAAAATAACCGGCGCGCTGCACGCCTTTAGCGCACGTTACTTGATCGCTTCGCCCTCGTAGACGCCCCACAGCTTCTTTTGCTCGATGTAGCCGCCGTACTGTTCGATCGTGACGCGGCACCAGCGCCCGTCGCACGAATGCAGGTTGGCGATTACGCCGGCTTCCACTTTGGCGACGACGCGGGCGCTTGAGGTATCGCTCGCAAGGATCGGCACGATCGGCGGCTGAGCTCCGGGCTTGCGCTCCCACGGCAGCACAAGGCCCGTCCGCCGTCCCGACAGAAACGATTGCAGCACCCAACCCGTCGCGCCATCGGCGTCGCGGACCTGCCGCCAGCCCTCGAATTCCTTCACCACTTCGAGCGGCAGTCCTGCACGGCGATAGACCCAACCGGTCGGATAATCGGTGCCGGGCCCGTTGCGCATATTGACGCGATCGGATTTGAGGCTGACGAAGCGTGGCACCGGCAGGCCGCTGCCGCTTGATAGTGCCGGGTCCGCCCCCTGCTGCGCTGCGGCCCACGACGGTGCGATGGCAAAGCACGAGGCAACCGCCAGCATCTGCGGCAGATGCCGGAATTGCAGGCGGCAACTGAAGAAAACGCGATGTGTTGCCATGGGTTGAGGCGCAATACCTTGCATTCGGCCAAGCGGTTTCGACTCAAGAACGGTTCCAACCTAACATCGCTCCTGCACACTAATCAGCACTTTGTCATCGCCAAGGCCATCTGTTAGGAAACACCTCGATAACTCCTGTCATTGTCCGGCCACACCTTGCTGGCCGCACGTTCTCACGTCCCCGCGGAAGCCCATGCCGAGCACCCAAAAGAAGCCGACCGTTATCGTCACGCGCAAGTTGCCCGACGTCGTCGAGACGCGGATGTGCGAACTGTTCGACACCCATTTGAATGTCGACGACAGGCCGATGACGCACGCCGAGCTCGTTAAAGCCGTGCAAACGGCCGACGTTCTGGTGCCGACCGTCACCGACCGCATCGATCGCGGTGTTCTCACTCAAGCCGGCAAACAGTTGCGCCTCATCGCCAACTTCGGCACCGGCGTCGACAACGTCGATCTCGACACCGCGCGTAACCGCGGCATCCTGGTCACCAACACGCCGGGCGTGCTGACGGAAGATACCGCCGACATGACGATGGCGCTGATCCTCGCGGTGCCGCGCCGTGTCGCCGAGGGCGCCGCCTACATGCGCGATCCCACAAACAAGTGGAATGGATGGTCGCCGACGTGGATGCTCGGACATCGCATTTACGGCAAGCGCCTCGGCATTATTGGTATGGGCCGCATCGGCCAGGCCGTCGCGCGCCGCGCCAAGGCGTTCGGACTGCAAATCCACTACCACAACCGCCGCCGGGTTTCGGAAGAGGTCGAGCAGGAGCTTGAGGCAACGTATTGGGAAAGCCTCGACCAGATGCTGACCCGCGTCGATATTGTATCAGTCAACTGTCCGCACACGCCCGGCACCTATCACCTGCTGTCGGCGCGCCGCTTAAAATTGCTGAAGCCGTCGGCTTACGTCGTCAACACGGCGCGCGGCGAAGTCATCGACGAGAATGAGCTAGCGCGGCTTTTGGAATCGGGCGCCATCGCGGGTGCTGGTCTCGATGTGTTCGAGCACGAACCGGCTGTCAATCCGCGCCTCCTGGCGTCGGATCGTGTGGTGGCGTTGCCGCACATGAGTTCGGCGACAATCGAGGGCCGCGTCGATATGGGCGAGAAGGTCATTATCAACATCAAGGCCTTCGCTGACGGCCACGCGCCGCCGGATCGCGTGCATCCGGCGATGCTGTAAAATGCGAAAAGGCCAATCAAACGATTGGCCTTTGCTTCAATGGTCAAACGAACAAAAAATCGCTCGCATCGATTTGGCTGATGGCGATACCCTTGAGCACGATGTAATCGCCATCATAGCCGATTTTGGTGTCGGCTCCGACTTGTGCGACTGATAGTTGCGCGAACGCCGTTGCCCCCGCCACGGCCTTGAGATCGAACTTGTCCTGGCCGTTACGGAAGTCGGTTACCGTATCCGTGCCCCAGCCGGAGCCAAACGAAAACTTGTCCGAGCCGCGCCCGCCCGTCAGCGTATCCCAGCCGGCATCGCCAAACAGCACGTCGTTGCCGTCATTGCCGTAAAGCACGTCCGAGCCGGTGCCGCCGAACAGCCGGTCGGAACCGCCTTCGCCGTACAGCGTATCGTTGCCGCTCAGGCCGTAAACCGTATCGGCGCCGCTGCCAGCCGCAATCGTGTCACGCCCCTTGCTGCCGTTGATGATGTCGTTACCCGCCGCGACGACGGACGAATACAGCGTCACGCCGGGCGGTACGGCCGGGTCGGCGATTTTGTATCCGTCGATGGTGATGTTGCGCGTCGCGATGTAGCGATCGTTGCCGGTATCGGTGTCGCCGAAATCCTGCAGCATTCCATTGATGCGATAATCGCCGCCGTTGCCGGAGAGCGCATTGTTTGAGAGCTTGGCGCCATCGACGCCGGACAAGATAATCCCGTCGCTGCCATTGCCCGTCACCCAGGTCCCGGAAATTAAGATGTCGTTGGACTGGCGTACTTCGATGCCGGCCCGGCCATTGTCGTAATAATGCCCGCCCATGATCGAGATATCGCTGGTAAAGGCGCGGATTTCGTTGTCGCCGGTCTGGACCACAATCCCGCTTTGACCATTGCCCCAGGCGTCGTTGTCCAGAAACCGGACGTCCGACGAACTGGTGACGATGTTAAAGCCGTGCCGCCCGTTGGCGTACGACTGGTTGTTAACGAGGCTGACGTCGCTGGCAAAATCGATCGTGAAGCCATCGACGCCGTTGTGGTGGGCGACCGAGTTCGAAAACGTTAAGCCCTTGGTTTGCTCGTGCGGATCGAAACCATAGCGAGAGACCTCGCGAACCTCGACATGATCAAGCGTGATGTTGCTGTCGTAAGCCGCGCTGTTCGGTTTCGGGCCGCAGTAGAAGCCATCGACATCGCCCGTCGTCTCGGCCCGGTTGCCGTCGATGGTCAGGTTCTCGATGCGCACGTTGGCGGTCGTTTTGACGCTGCCATCGGCGTTTGTGCCGCCGGAATCGGTGCGAACGATGCCCGTGACCGCCGTCGAGCCATCTGCAAGCTTGAGCACCGTCGCGCCCATGCCGGCGCCGCTGAACACCGTGTCGCTGCCCACCCGCAAGGCGCCGTCGGAGGCTTTGCCGGTGCCGGTCACGGAAAAGGTTCCGGCCGAAAGCGACACGTAACCACCTGAATGCCCAGCAACAGCATCGAGCGCGTTTTGAATAGCGGCCGTCTGTTGGGCAGCGGAAAGCGTTTCAGAAATCGTGACCGTTTGGGCCGTTAAACCTAAGTATCCGAATGTGATCGTCAGCATTTGTGCGCTCCATTTTGAGGCACCCCTGCGGACGATCCTGCAAAGATCGAACCATAAAATTAGCTATACCTAGCTAGCGCTGCTAGCGCCCCAGAACTGCCCGATCGTCAGGGCGTAAAAGACAATCGTTGCGGCATAGGCAGCGGTCAAAAGGACCAGTTCTGTCCCCGTCAGCGGCGGCAAGCGGCTTGCCTCATCCATGCGGCTTGAAATGAGCGTTGGCGCCAGCACGGCGAGCAGCGTCAGCAAAAGGTAATCGCCGATCCAAATCGCCAGCGTGCAGCCGGAAAACAAGGCGATGACGCGGAACGTGCGCGCCACCTCAGGGCCGGCGCGCGACAGCAGGGACTGCACGATATGGCCGCCGTCGAGCGGCAGAATGGGCAGCAGATTGAAACCGTTTAGCAGCGCGCTCATCAACGCCAGCTGGCGCATGACGCCGCTGCCATCCTGCATCGCGAGCAACGCGAACAGCGCCGTCGTCAGTATGCTGGCGCCTGGACCCATCAGCGCCACCAGGCCGCGCGCGGCTTCGCTTTTGGCAGCGCCTTCGCCGATCGCAACGCCGCCGAAGAACGGCACGAAATAGATGCCTCTCACAGGAATGCCGGCCCATCGCATGCCGATGACGTGGCCAAGCTCGTGCAGCAGAATGAGAAACACAAGCATCGCCGCCACTGACGGGCCGAAGAGCGCAAAGAAACTCGCGAACGTCAGCACGCCGGTCAGGGCTGCATTTTTGAATTGTTCGCCCGTTCCTGGCATCGCCGGGGCGCCGGCTTTGTGCTCGGCGGTTCGCTTCAAACGCGAGCTGCTCCGTGCCAAGGCCAGCGGCATAATCAAACGCGTCGCAAAGCGCGTGTGGGTCAGGTCGTAGCTGCCGGTGATAGTCGAGGTCTCTGAATTGCCGGCAACCGCGACCGAGCCGACGTAGTCGCCGCCGAAGGCGTAGATCGGATCGGACTCATCCTGAAGGATTGCGATCGACAGCGCTTCGCCCGGGCGCTCCTCAAGAATGCGATAGGCGAAGGCATAGCTTTGCTGCGGCGTCCGGCAAAAGCCAGCATAGACGCCGGGTCTTTCTGGGTCAGCTTCGGTATCGAGTTCGATTGGCGGCGTGCCTACGAGCGTAATTTTACGCGCCGAGACGACGGACCATGTCACGTCCTTTGGCGCGCCAACGTCATAGGAAAGCCGGTAGCGCCGCCGCCGGATGCCGCGCACGAGGTCGAACGGAATGGTCAGGAATTCGCGGATGACGAAGAACAGGTTGGCGACGAACTGCGGCACGTCTCTTCCCCCTCTCGACTAGCGGCATCGCCGGACAAAAGTCCGCAATGCCCTCACGCCGCTTCCTTCCCGGGTTGACGCGACGTGAGGGTCACATGCGAATATGAGTTTGCAACAATATAGACCGATAGTCGCCTTGGAAGCGCGGGAGGTTCAGTTACGTCCGGAACAGGTTACTCGGCGGCACAGGCAGCAGCATTTGCCGATGCGGCGTGACTGGAGAGATCGCGTATCGACGGCGCGTTGCCCGAAAGCGCGTTCTCTGGGTCCCAGCTCACGGCGATAGTCTCGAAACGGCTGCCTTGAGCGTCATAAATCAGCAGCCGGCCGGCAAGACTTTCGCCGATGCCGGTGATTTCCTTGATTGTCTCGGTCGCCTGGAGCGTTCCGATCACGCCGGCAATTGGTCCCAGCACACCGGCTTCGGAACAGTTAGCGACGAGACCGGCGGGCGGCGCCTCGGGGAACAGGCAGCGTAATGTCGGGTACGGCGTGCCGTCAGCTTGTCTGTCGAACGGTCTGAACACCGAAACGTAGCCGTCGAGCGGGCCGAGCGCGCCATAGACCAGTGGCTTGCGGGTAAAGTAGCAGGCGTCCGATACGAGGTAGCGGGTCGCGAAGTTATCCGATCCATCGGCAACGATGTCGTAGCGGCCAATGATCTCAAGCGCGTTCGCCGCTGTAAGGCGCGTCGCGTGCGTTTCTATGTTTACCAAGGGGTTGATGGCGCGAATGGCCACTGCTGCGCTTTCGACCTTGAGGGTTCCGGCTGCGGCCGTCGTATGTGCGACCTGGCGCTGAAGGTTGTCGATCGACACGCGATCGTCGTCGATGATGCCGAGCGTGCCGACGCCAGCCGCCGCGAGATATAGCAGAACCGGCGACCCAAGCCCGCCAGCGCCGATCACGAGCACGCGTGCGGCTTTGAGTTTTTGCTGGCCCTGAGCGCCGACCTCGCGCAGCACAAGGTGGCGCTTGTAGCGCTGCACCTCGTCTGGCGTCAGTGTCGTCATGGGCGCTTAAAGCCTCACGTCTTGGCTTGCGGGTCGATGAACAGTTCGCTCGAGAAATAGCGCTCGGCGGCCGACGGCGCGAAGGTCACGATGGTCTTTCCCGCCATGCCGGGCTTCTGCGCGACGGTGAGGGCCGCAGCGAGGTTACCACCTGTCGAAATCCCGCCCGGAATGCCTTCGACGCGGGCCAACATGCGCGACATCTCAAGTGCCATCTCGCTCGGAACCGTCACCACCTCATCGATCAGCGAGCGGTCGAGGACGGCTGGAATAAATCCGGCACCGATGCCCTGAATTTTGTGCGGTCCCCGCGCCTGACCCGACAGGACGGCGCTTGTCGACGGTTCGACGGCGAAAATCTTCAGGCCCGGAATGCGCTTCTTCAGCACTCGGCCGCAGCCCGTCAGTGTGCCGCCGGTGCCGACGCCGATGACGAGCGCATCGACCTTGCCGCCGGTGTCGTTAAAAATCTCTTCCGCCGTCGTTTTCTCATGCACGAGCGGATTAGCAGGGTTTTCAAACTGTCCGGGAATGACGGCGTTCGGCAGCGTCTTCGCCAGCTCCTCGGCGCGCGCAACGGCGGCCGGCATTCCGCCCGGGCCAGGCGTCAGTTCGAGTTCAGCCCCAAGATGGGTCAGGATCTTGCGCCGTTCGATCGACATCGTCTCCGGCATGACGAGGATCAGCCGGTATCCGCGCGACGCCGCAACGAATGCGAGGCCGACGCCCGTGTTACCTGACGTCGGTTCCACCAGAACCGATTTTCCAGGTGTCAGCTTGCCTTGGGATTCAAGAACGTCGATCATCGCTACGCCGATGCGGTCCTTGACCGACGACAGCGGATTGAAGAATTCGAGCTTCATCAGAATTTCGGCCGTCACGTTTGCCGCCGCCGTGACTTTTGATAAGCGCACGAGTGGCGTGTGGCCGATGGTTTCTGCGATGTTGTCATAAACGCGGCCGCGTCCCCAGGTGCGCGTGGCAGCAAGTGTCTTGATGTCCATGTTCGTCATAATCGGTCCCGATGTTCCTTCGCGCCACACGTCGAGGCGCCGTCCAACTTGGCGGCGGTTGTCGCAGGTTAGCAGGCCCGGCTCAAGGGCCGGTCAAAGAAAACGCCTTGCGCAATCAGGGGCGTAGTGCCTAGCGCGGCTTACGGGAAGCGGGCTTTTGAGCGGCTGTTTTCGCTTTACGCGGCGATTGTGCAATGGCTTTGCTTTTGTTTGCCGCAAGTGGAGCGGATCGTTCCTCTAGGCCTGTCGAACCAAATCCGCCTGCGCCGCGCGCGGTCTTGGAAAGCGCCTTGGCTTCGACCAGCCTGGCCTGGGTCACCGGCGCAACAATCATCTGCGCAATGCGGTCGCCGCGCCGGATCGGGAAAGCTTCCGGTCCTAAATTTATCAAAATGACCGATACCTCGCCGCGATAGTCGGCATCGATCGTGCCGGGGCTATTCAGCACCGTCACGCCATGGTTGATCGCGAGGCCCGAGCGTGGTCGCACCTGTGCTTCAAGGCCGCCCGGCAGTTCAAACACAAGTCCGGTCGGGATCAAGACGCGGCTGCCCGGCTGCAGCAAGACGGTGGCAACCTCGGGAAGCGCTGCCAGCAGGTCCATGCCGGCCGCGTCCGCCGTTTGATATTCCGGCAGCTGCAAACCGTGCGCGTGCGGCAGGCGGCGCACTTTGATCGTATGGTTCTGAGGCGGCCGTTTCATTCGGCGGCCGACGCCCGCTGCTCTGCGATCCAAGCGGCCGCCCTCAGCATCAGCTTTTCGGCGACGTCGTGCTTAGTCATGTCCGGCCAGCTCTCGACGCTCGCGCTCGTTACGATATGAACCGTGTTGCGATCGCCACCCATGACGCCCGTCTCGGGTGACACGTCATTGGCGACGATCCAATCGGCGCCCTTGGCTTTGCGCTTCTTCTTGGCGTGCGCCACGACGTCCTCGGTTTCGGCAGCAAATCCGATGACCAGCGATGGCCGCTGCTTCGAAAGCTGCGCGACGGTTTTGAGGATATCGGCGTTTTCAGTGAGCTTGAGCGTGGGTGGTTCGGCGCTTGCCGTTTTCTTAAGTTTCTCAGAGCGCGGCTTGGCCATGCGCCAGTCGGCGACGGCGGCTGCAAAAATCGCGATATCGGCCGGCAGCGCCACAGTCACGGCGGCGAGCATGTCGGTGGCTGTGAAGACACGAACAACGTTGACTCCCTCGGGATAATCAAGCGCCACCGGTCCCGAAATCAGTGTCACGCGGGCGCCGAGCCGGGCCGCCGCCGCTGCAATCGCGTGCCCTTGCTTGCCGGATGACCGGTTGGCCAGATACCGGACCGGGTCAATCGGCTCGTGCGTCGGGCCACTCGTCACCAGAACATGGCGGCCGGAAAGCGGTTTCACGACGCGCAGCAGGTCCGGCGCTAGGATCTGCTCGATTTTTGCAACCAGCTCCGGCACTTCGACGAGACGCCCGGGTCCGGCTTCGCCACGCTCCGCCATCTCGCCGGTCGCGGGACCAACAAAATGCACGCCATCGGCTTTCAGCAGCTTGACGTTGCGCTGCGTCGCCGGGTTCAGCCACATGCGCGGGTTCATGGCGGGCGCGACCAGCACCGGCTTGTCGGTTGCGAGTAGCACCGACGTCGCGAGGTCGTTGGCATGACCGCCGGCCATTTTGGCCATCAGGTCGGCGGTTGCGGGCGCGACGACGATCAGGTCGCAATCACGCGCCAGGCGGATGTGTCCGATTTCGCGCTCGTCATCAAGATCGAACAGGTTGGTGAACACGCGCTCGTTGGTCAGCGCGCCAACCGAAAGCGGCGTCACGAACTGTTCGGCGGCTTTTGTCATCACAGCGCGCACGGTATAGCCGCGCTCGCGCAGGCGCCGGATCAGGTCCAGGCACTTGTAAGCGGCAATACCGCCGCCGATGATCAACAGAACTGATTTTTTTAACGGCTGCAGGGGCATCGCTAAACTCGGGACGAAAGACACGCAGGTCTTAGCATAACCCGGGCCAGAGAACCGTTAAGTTCGCTTATGCGAGAGCCGTTAACGCTCTGCGCCTGGCGACCGCGTTCCCGGTCAGCGAACCCATGCCGCAGGCCGGATTTAGCCGTAAAGTGCTAATGTTCCACGGCTCAAGGGTCGCGACTTCCAGGAGAAAAACGATGCGCCGCGCCATTGCTGGTTTTGGTTTGATCGCAAGCCTGATGGCCGCCTCAGCGGCGGCCGGCCATGAGGCGACGAGCAAGGGCGTCACGGTCGCCCACCCCTGGGCCCGCGCCACACCGGGCGGTGCAACCGTCGGCGTCGCGTTTATGGAAATCAAGACCGAACCTGGTACCGCGGACCGCCTGCTATCGGCATCATCGCCCGCCGCCGGGCGGGTCGAAATCCATACCCACATCAAGGACGGCGACGTCATGAAAATGCGCCGCATCGACAGCGTCGATCTGGAACCCGGCAAATCCCGCGTCCTTAAACCATCGGGCGAGCACATCATGATGTTCGACCTCAAGCAGCCGCTCAAGGAAGGCGAACTCATAAAGCTGACCCTGATTTTCGAAAAGGCCGGGGCCATTGAGGTCGAAGGGGCCGTCGAGCCGGTCGGCGCCATGGGACCCCATGGCATGGACAGCCAGCCCGGGACGGATGAAAAATCCGGCGGTCATGAGCATATGAACCACCACTAAAACGGCCTATCCGTGGCCAGTGCCTAAGCGGTAGGCACCGTCATGCAATTTTTATATTCTGCGCTTACTTGACGCAGTCGGCACCGTGGTACATGTTGCCGTCGCTTGCGATACGAGGGCTCGGTCGCGGCCATCGAAAAACAAGAAGGCCCAAGTCTAGGGACGAAAAGACAGGGGTGCCGCGGGAAACCGCAGCGCCCCTTTCTCATGTCCGTTCATTGCTCATCCCGGTGTCATCGAACAGGTCGCGCTTGTAGGTTTCGGGTACAAAGAAAAATCCAATCACCGCTGTCATCAGCGCGATCGCGATCGGATACCAAAGCCCGAAATAGATATCGCCAGACTGCGCCACCATCGCGAACGATGTTGCCGGAAGCAGTCCGCCAAACCAGCCATTGCCGATGTGATAGGGCAGCGACATGCCGGAATAACGGATGCGCGTCGGGAACAATTCGACAAGCGCCGCCGCGATCGGCCCGTAGACCATCGTCACATACAAAACGAGCACGGTCAGAATGCCGATGATCGTCAGCTTCTGGGCGTTCCAGATGTCGAATAGCTTGGCGAAGTTGGCGAGGCCTGCCGCCGGTTCGATCGGGATATTTACGATTTCAGCGTTGCCGGCCGCTGGATATCCCGCCGCCGTCAATTGCGCGCCAATCGTCTTGGCAAAATCCGCGTTACTGGCGGAAACGGCTTCGTCGCCGTTGACCGAGACCATTGCTGGCGTTCCTGCTGGCACTGCAACCGTTTTGTACTGCACTGCCGACTTCGCTAGCAGCTCCTTGGCAACGTCGCAGGTCGATGTGAATTTGGATTTGCCCGTCGGGTTGAACTGGAACGAACACTCGGCTGGGTCGGCGGTAATGGTCACAGCTGCCGTCGATTGTGCCCGGTGCAGCGCCGGGTTGGCCGTCCGCGTCAGGGCTTCAAACAGCGGGAAATATGTCAGCGCAGCCAAAAGGCATCCGCTCAGGATGATTGGTTTGCGGCCGATCCGGTCCGATAGGCTGCCGAATACTACGAAGAAGATGGTGCCAAACACCAAGGCCCAGGCAATCAGCACGTTGGACGTGAACTCATCGACTTTGAGAATTTTCTGCAGGAAGAACAGCGCGTAGAACTGCCCCGTATACCACACGACGCCCTGGCCGGCCGTCAGGCCGAGCAACGCAATGAGTGCGATTTTGCCGTTGCGCCAGGTGCCGAAGGCTTCCTTAAGCGGCGCCTTCGAGCCCGTCCCCTCGTCCTTCATTTTCTTGAACGCCGGGCTCTCGCTCATCTGCAAGCGGATATAAAGCGAGATCGCCAGCAGCACGATCGACGCTAGAAATGGAATGCGCCAACCCCAGGCTTTGAAGGCATCGACCGTCGTGCCGTTCGGCAGCGCAACAGGCGGATAATTGGCGTTGATGAAAATCTGCGTGAACATGATGACGATCAGCGACAGCAAGAGCCCAAGCGTTGCGGTCGTCTGGATCCAGCTTGTGAAATAGCCGCGCTGGCCGTTCGGCGCGTGTTCGGCGACGTATGTCGCGGCCCCGCCATACTCGCCGCCAAGCGCTAATCCTTGCGCCATGCGTAACAAGATCAAAGCGACCGGCGCCGCCGTGCCTATCGCCGCGTAGTTCGGCAGCAGGCCGACGAGAAATGTCGATACGCCCATGATCAGAATTGTCACGAGGAACGTGTGCTTGCGGCCGATCAGGTCGCCGAGCCGCCCGAACACAAGAGCGCCAAAAGGCCGGACGATGAACCCAGCCGCGAACGCAAGAAGCGCAAAGATCGCTTGCGTTGAATCCGGGTAAGCGCTGAAGAACTGCGGCCCGATCACGGTCGTTGCCAGCGCGCCGTATAAATAGAAATCGTACCACTCGAAGATCGTACCAGCCGACGACGCAACAATGACCTTGCGTTCTTCCCGCGTCATCGGCGCCCGTCGGCCGCTGTTCGGGCGCGAGGGCATGCCTGCGCCGCTGCTCTCCTCCGAAATGGTCATGCAGGCGTGTCCCCTCAACGCGGTGCCGGTCCCGCTTTGGCAGCGATTGGTGGACGAGGTGCGCGGCCCCGTCAATCGGTGCCTTGATCGCAACGCCATCTCGCGCCACAAGTCCGGCGCATGTTTGCAACGGAAAGGCCGCGATGCCGAACAGCGAGGTCCAGGGAGCCAGCCGGCCGTCGCGCCGCTTGATGCTGACCGCGCTCGCACTGTGGGCGGTCCTGGTTTTGGTTCTGCCGCTCAGCGCGCTGACGCTGAATGCCATCAAAGTTGCCGGGTTGCCGCTCGGATACTGGTTTGCGTCGCAGGGCGCCTTGATCGCGCTGGCGGCACTCACCCTCGTTTTTGCTGCCCGCGCCGGCGGCGACCGCAGCGGCGAGCGCTTCGGCCCATCACTCATCTTGGCAGGCGAGGCCATCGGCGCCACTGGGTTTATCGGCTTTGCTGGCGCCATTGCGACACTGGGTTTTGATGGCCTCGTCTATCCGCTCGGGTTGGCTGCGGGATTGGCGCTGCTCGCACTTCTGATCGCGCCGCGTTTTGCGTTGTACCCGGTGCGCTCGATCGGCGGATTTTTTGGCGCACGCTATGGCGGCGCTTGGCCCCGGCGCTTAGCACTTTTAATCACGGCATTTGCATCTGTGCTGTTACTGGCGGCCGACCTGCGCGGCGGCGCATTGGCGGTTCAGTGTCTCGGGGGATTGGACTATGCATCCGCCGTGGCGGCTGTCACGGTCGCGGTGACAATGGTTTGGCTAGCGCGCTGCTTCGTTCCGCCACGGCGCCCGTCCGGCATTTTATTCGGCGTCCTTTTGATCTGTTTTCTGGCCGCGCTGGTTGCCTTCACTGTGCACCAAGGGCGGCTGCCGTTGCCGCAGTTCATACTCGGATCGGTTCTGCAGGATTTATCCGCCCTCGACCAAAAGCTGATTGCCGACAAGCTGGCGGACTGGAAGTCCTTGAGGCCCATGGCGTCGCCATTCCTGCAAGTCCCGGCCGTGAACTTCGCAGGCGTCTTATTGGCATTGTCGCTCGGCGTTGCGGCCCTGCCGCACATGCTGGGCCGGCATCTCTCACAATGGGCGGTTTCAGCCGGAGATGCGCCGCGCCGGGCCGCTTATGCTACGCTGTTCGCCGCCGTGTTCCTGCTCGGCCTCGCGGCCTACGCCGTCCTCGCTCGTTTTGGAATAGAAACGACGCTAGCCTCGGGCCTTGAAACGGCGGCACTGCCAGCGTCACTCCTCGATGCAAGCGGGCGCGGCTGGGTCGAACTCTGCGGATTGAAGTCGTCGATCGCCAGCGATGTTGCAGCGGCGTGCGCCAAGGCATCTGGCCATCGCGGATTTTTGCGCCTGCAAGACTTAAATTTTTCAAGCGATGCATTCGCCATCGCAGCGCCGTCGATCGCCGGGTTGCCGGCTATCATCACCATAATTCTGTGCGCCGGTTTACTCATCGCAGCCCTCTTAACGGGGCACGCCATCCTCTCGGGCGTGATGAGCGCCGTCAGCGAAGGCCGTGTGCCGGGCGCAGCCGGCCCGCAGCCGTTCAGCCCTCCGGCAATCGCCCTCGCGGTCATCATACTGTTGACGGCGCTTGCACTCGCGATGCTTGGAAACCTCCAAATCGCCGAGCTTTTTTCCGACGGCTTGGCGGTTCTCGCGTCGGGCCTGTTTCCGGCCCTCGTGCTGGGGCTCTATTGGCGGCGCATGACGGCCAGTGCAGCCGTGGCCGCTATGCTCACAGGCTTTGCGCTTGCCATCGTCTACATCACTGGCGTGCGTCTATTCCCGGCACTGTTGTTCGATTGGACCGGAGCGGTGTCGAACGCGGCGCCGGCCGCGGCCCGCAAGTTCGCCGACCTTGAGGCCGCCGTCGCCATTGCCGCCAGCGGTGATTTAAAAGCAGCTGCCAATGCGGCTCTAGATGCCCACGCAGGCCCAATTGCCAACTGGTGGGGCCTGAAACCGGCGGGAATCGTGCTTATCGCCGCACCGGCTGGGTTTGCGGCAGCCGTCGCAACGGTCATCGTCACGGCTTTTCGGTCGAAAAGCACGGCAGAAACTCTGTAACCGCTGCCGGTTTCTCGCCGAGTCACCCTAAACTGCCGCCAATGAACCATTAGGCGCGGCTGAGCTAGGGTATGGCGGATAGTCTTTTCGATCTCGCGGTCATCGGCGGCGGCATCAACGGCACCGGCATCGCCGCCGACGCATCGGGCCGCGGCTTGCGCGTGCTCCTTGCCGAGCGTGACGATCTTGGCGGCGCCACATCGTCGGCAAGTTCGAAACTCATTCACGGCGGGCTGCGCTACCTTGAGCACTACGCCTTTCGCCTCGTCCGCGAAGCACTTGCCGAGCGTGAAGTGCTGCTCGCCAAGGCGCCGCACATAGTCTGGCCTCTGCAATTCATACTGCCGCACGTCGATGGCATGAGGCCGCGGCCGCTGCTGCGCGCTGGGCTGTTTGTCTACGACCACCTCGCCCGGCGCCGCACGCTGGGGCGGTCGGCGAGCTTAGATCTCAGCTCCGGCCCGGGCGGCCACGTGCTGCGAGACGAATTCCGCCACGGGTTTTCGTACTGGGACTGCTGGGTCGATGACGCCCGCCTCGTCATCCTTAACGCCATCGCGGCGCGCGATAACGGCGCTGAGATTCTCACCCGCACGCCAGTCACGGCACTGAGGCGCGATGGTGGGCTATGGCACATCACGCTCGGCACAGGATCGGCTACGCGCAGCGTCGCCGCCCGCGCACTCGTGAATGCGGCTGGGCCTTGGGTTGCATCCGTTGCCGGTCTTGAGCGTGGCGCACACAATCAGCCGGCGCTGCGCCTGCGCCTGGTCAAAGGCAGCCACATCGTCGTGCCGCGCATTATAGGTGCAGAAAAAGCTTATATTTTTCAGAGTGTTGACGACCGCATTGTGTTCGCCCTGCCGTTTGAGCGCGACTTTACGCTCATCGGTACAACCGACGTCCGCATCGGTGGCGACCCTGGCGCCGCCGTGGTGAGCGCGGACGAAGAAGACTATCTGCTCACCCTCGCCAACCGGTTTTTCCGCCAGCCTCTGTCGCGGGCAGACATAGTCTGGCGCTTCGCAGGCGTTCGCCCACTTGATGATGACGGTAGCGATGACCCGTCGGCCGTCAGCCGCGACTACCGGCTCGATCTTGAGTCCGGACCGCCAGCGGCGCTCCACGTCATCGGCGGCAAGATCACCACCTACCGCCGCTTGGCGGAAGCAGCGCTTGACCTCTTGAAACCGCACGTGCCGGAGATGGGCCCCAGATGGACTGCCACCGCGGCGCTGCCTGGTGGCGATGTCGGCGACGCCGGATATGACGTCTGGTTCGCAGGACTTGCTGCAAGGCGTCCGGGATTCGCCAAGCGCGATCTGGTTCGCCTCGCCCGGCGCTACGGCACGCGCACAGAGGTGCTGCTGGGAGACGCCCGGACGGCGGCCGACCTCGGCCCCGATCTCGGCGGCGGTCTCAGCAAACCCGAGGTTCGGTTTTTGAAGCGCGAAGAATGGGCCATGACGGCCGACGACGTGCTTTGGCGCCGGACCAAAACCGCTCTGCATTTGACTCCTGAAATGCGCATCCAGACCGCCCGTCTGGTCGAGGACGTGCTTGCCAGCGGCTGACGCCGGCCGCGCAGGCGCGATTACGAACACTTGGCCAGTACTTGTGACCCCCCCACAGCATAGAAGTAGATATTGCGGCGCGCTGCCGCAGTTGGCGCCAGTTGATCCTGTGGATAACTTGAGGGTCGATAAATTATATGCGCCAAACAGCAAGAATACAGTTTCCGTCAAGTAAAGCGTTCTATTCGTCATCACTCAAATAAGCAAAAAGGTAACCGTAATCTTCAGCGTTAACCATTTTGACTCTTTCCCAATCGTCTTGGTCTCATCTTCCGTGTAGGCGCCCAGGTGTGAAGAGAGGGTTTGTTAGGGGCGCATCGGCTCCGGGCTGCTGATCCGCAAGAGCGCAGCGACCGGCCGGCGAACGGAGTACACATCATGCAAATTCTGGCATCGTTTACGGCCGCAGCAAATTCGGTCTCGCGCCGTCTGCCGTTCGCGGCATTGGCGGCACTTGTTCTGATGGCGACTGTTGCACTGCCGGGCACCACCGCCCGCGCCGAAAGTCTGCCGTTCTGGGAACAGTCCGATCTCGACAAGGCGAAGGCTGCGGCCAAGAAGCCGAACTACAACAAGTACGCCTCGAAGAAAAAAGCCAAGTCCTACGCCAAGACCAGCACCAAGAAGCTCGGCGGCTATGCCGAGGCGACCGAGCCGGTCAAGAAGAAGAAAAAAGGCGTCAAGGTCGCGGCACTGGGTAACTCGTACTACGCCGACGAAAAGCCCAAGAAAAGCCTTTCGGGTGGCGGTGTACGCTGGGTCGCGTCATCCGGCTGCCTCGACGGCGGCTTGAAGAGCATCATCTACGCCGTTGCTGGTAACTACGGCTCGGTGACCGTCAGCTCGACCTGCCGCAGCAAGGCCCGCAACCGGGCGGTCGGCGGCGCATCCAGGTCGAAGCATTTGAGCGGCGACGCTGCCGACTTCCGCGTCCACGGCAATTATTCGGGCCTTGTCGCCTTTGTGCGCAGCCGTGGCGCTGGCGGCGTCAAACACTATGGCGGCGGTCTGTTCCACATCGACAACGGCGATGTTCGCAGCTGGTAAGACCTAATATGGCTGACGTGTGGGGTCTACGGCGCGTTGCCGCTTCCCGCCCGTCCGCCCGCGATCGCCGTGTGCAGCAATAAAACCGGTATCAGGCCGATCAGCACGATCGTGACGGCGCCAAGCGCCGCCTCCTCGAATTGTTCACTCGCCGTAAGACCGTAAACGTAGGTCGCAAGCGTGTCGAAGTTGAATGGGCGTAGCAGCAGCGTTGCCGGAAGCTCCTTCATGGCATCAACGAACACCAGCAGCGCCGCCGCCCCAAGCGCCGGGGCGAGTATCGGCAGATGAACCCGTAATAGGGTTATCGATGACGTCGCGCCCAACGTCCGCGCCGCTGCGTCCAGGCTTGGCGAAATCCGATTGATGCCCGCATCGACCGAGCCGATCGCGACGGCGAGAAAGCGGATTACGAGCGCCACCGTCACCGCGAACAGCGTGCCTGAAAACAGCAGCCCCGTCTTGATGCCGAAGATGCGTTGCATCCAGGCATCGACGCCGTTGTCGAACGCGGCCAGCGGCCCCAGCAATCCGATCGCGAGAACCGTGCCTGGCAGCGCATAACCGAAGCCTGCCATGCGCGCGGCAAGGCGGGTCACCCAGCTGCCATCGAGCCGCTTTGCGTATCCGAAGAGTAGCGCCAGCGCTAAAGCAACGAGGCTCGCAGCCGAGGCCAGAAGCAGGCTGTTGCCCGCCGCCGCTGCGAACGCAGCCAGATCGGCGGTTCCGAAGTGCGCGAGTGCTTGTAACGCCAGCACGGCAAACGGAACGCCAAAGCCAAGCACCGCCGGTGTCAGAACGGCGAGAAGCGCAGCACCGGCCTTCCAACCCGTCAAATTTTCAAACGGAATGGCCCGGTACCGCCCGGTCGTGGCCTGCACTGAGCCGGCTCCCCGGGCTTGGCGTTCGATCACCATCAGCGCTGCAACCAACCCAAGCATCACGAGCGCCAACTGCGCCGCGCCTGCAAGATTGCCGCGTTGCAGCCACGTCGCGTAAATACTGGCCGAAAGCGTTTCGACGCCAAGATACTGCACGGCGCCGAGATCGTTGAGGCATTCCATCAGCACAAGTGCCACGCCAGCCGCAATCGCGGGCCGCGCCAACGGCAGCCCAACCCGCCACAGCGTTTCTGACGCCGTATGCCCAAGCGTGCGTGCAACTTCCAGCACGCAAACCGACTGCTGCACGAAGCTCGCTCGCGCCATCAGGTAGACGTAGGGGTAAAGGACCAGCGAGAACAACAGAACTGCGCCCGATAGCGAGCGGATATCTGGAAACGCGTAGTCGGCCGCGCTCGTAAATCCGAATGCCGCGCGCAACCCCGATTGCACGGGGCCGGCATAGTCGAGCAGTTCGACGTAGGCGTAGGCGACAATATAAACGGGCATAGCGAGCGGCAGAACGAGCAGCCGGTCGGCAATCTCACGCCCCGGAAAGCGATGCATGGTCACGATCCACGCCGCAAGCGTGCCGACCACCAGCGTTAAAGTTGCCGCACCGAGCATCAGCAGCAGCGTATTGGCCAGCGCGCCCGGCAGCACGGTCGTCAGCAGATGCCGCCAAATGCTTTCCGTACCCGAGACCGCGATTGCAGCGACCGCCAGCAGCGGCAGCGCCAAAAGCGCGGCGCACAACACCGCCGCAACAGCCCAGCCGCTCAACGGTGTCACAACCGGCGCAGGGGTTTGCGAGCTTTGAGCGGCCGGTGCGTTAGGCGGCATGAGGCGTTATCCCTGCCCCGGCGCGAGGCTCACACGATCCGTTGGCCTAGATCAGCCGCCGCCGCGTCGCCATCAGGCCGCACGTTGCCGGACAAACGGATTCGGCGCTCAGCATCTGGTTCGCCTGCCGCAGCCCGTTGGCAAACGTCTGCGCGCCGTTGAGCGTGTCGCCGATGTCGTCCGAACCAATCAACGCCGCAGCCGAAGCTGTCAGAGCCGGACGCACGTCATGCTGGCAAGCCGCGATAATCGAGATCGCCAGGCACTCGTCGCGGCAGAAGCCGCGGCAGCCCGACGGATAGACCTCGATATCGCGCTGGGTCGTGGTTTTTACCGCCCGCACAAACTGCGACAGGTCGATCAACAGCAACTTGGCGCGATCGTGGCCGAGCGTGCCCGAAAACGTGTTCCAGGCTTCCTCCCAGCAGGCGATGTCGCCGCTTGAAAGCCCGCCGAGCCAGCAGCGGAAGCCGACGCCGACGAGGCGTTCGGGTGCGCGGTTCGGCAGCGGCACAATTTTCGCTGTCGTGCGCGGTGGCTTGGCGTTCGAGGCATCGTGGATTGTGGACATTTGTATCGCCTATTTGGTTTGATGCTGCGTGCGGGGCCGCCATGGCGCTGCCCCTGCTGTCCGCAGCGCTAGCTCTACGAATTGGGGCCTTGGTCGAAGCGGACGCGATCGACGAGTTCGGAAGCTTTTTTCCGCAACTCGCCGATTTTGCTCAGCGACAACGGGTCGGCCTTCAAAGAACCCCAGGCTTCGACCGCAGCAGACGCAGGAACGCCCGCTACTACAGGATATTCGCCGATTGCCTCGGCGTAGAGTTTCTGAGCCTCGTTGGAGACGAGAAACTCCATCAAGGCGAGAGCATTGCCGCCGTTAGGTGCAAATGCCGTGCGCGACATGCCCGTTATGTTGACGTGCGTGCCGCGGTCGCCTGCATTCGGGAATAGGATTTTCACGGCATCAGCCCAGGGCTTTTGCTCGGGCGAATTTTGCATGGCAATCATGTAGTAGGTATTGCCGATTGCGATATCGCAGAGGCCCGCCTGCACGTCGCGCACCTGTTCGCGATCGCCGCCGGCCGGTTTGCGCGCCAGGTTGGCTTTGACGCCGGTGAGCCAGGCTTCGGCCTTTTCTTCCCCGAGGTTGGCGATCATCGAGGCGACGAGGGCCACGTTGTAGGTGTGTTGGCCGGAGCGCGAGCAAATTTTGCCGCGCCATTTCGGGTCGGCGAGGTCTTCATATCGGATCTCGTTTTGCGCCACGCGGTCTTTCGAGGCGTAAATGATGCGGGCGCGGCGCGACAGGCCAATCCATTGGCCCGCAGGATCCCTGAATTCGGCTGGTACTTGCTTGCCGATCGTGTCGGATTGAACGGGCGCCGTGACACCGGCCGCAACCGCTTGCGTCAGCAAACCGAACTCATTGGTCAGCAGCACGTCGGCGGGGCTGTTTTTGCCCTCGGCCGTGAGGCGTTCGATCAGGCCCTCTTTCGCGAACACGACATTGGTAGCAATTCCGGTCTTGGCCGTGAACGCTGCCAGCAAAGGCTCGATCAGTTTGGGTTCGCGGTAGGAATAGATGTTGACGCTGCCGTCCGCGTGCGCGGCAATGGCAACGGGCGAAAGGCACGAAAATGTCAGGAAAATGCGCACAAGGGCGCGAGAGGCGTATCGCATATCCGCTCCAATAATCGGGGTTCAAGGCCCCGGTATCGGGTTATCGTCCGACGTCAGACGCTGGCCGCCGATGGGCAACCTGTAGCGTTCGTAACCCGCCCGGCGCAATCCGGTCAACCAATAGATCGCGGAACTGAAACCTTAGAATTCTTATAATTCTGAGGTAGCTAAGGGTGACTGTTACGGCGTGCCGCGTTAGCGCGGAAACGCGATCAGCACGACCGTGCCTTTGCCCGGCATACTATCGATCTCGACATTCGCACCCATACCCGCTGCCAGCCGCCGCACCAGCGGCAGACCAAGCCCAAGTCCGCCACCGGGCCGGAAGCGTGGTGTGACGCGGGGCATCATGCCGGCGTCATTCTCATCATCTGCGTCGTCGTCTGGAATATCGTCATCGCTGATGCCGATGCCTGTGTCCCGGACCACCATGAACGCTGCGCCGTCAGGGAGATATCCCGTCACCGCCCGCACATCGCCGCCACGCGGCGTGAATTTCAAGGCATTCATCACGAGGTTCAATAGAATTTGCCGGACCGCCGTCGCATTGCCGCGAACCGTTGGCGCGCCATCTTCCGGTTCGAAGGCCAGCGTCAGGCCGCGCTCCGCCGCGAGTGGCAGCATCGCCGATACGGACCGCGCCACGAGATCGTTGAGGTCGATATCGCTGCTTGCAGCGCTCTCGTCGCCGGCGTCGCCCGGCTCCGTTAGCATGGTCGCAATCACGGCCAGTGCATGCGAGGCGCTGTCGTGGATATCGGAGGCATATCCGAGATACTTGGCATTCCCCATTCGGCCAAGGCGCTCGTCGCGCATGATCTCGGATGCCGCTGCGATTGCCGTCAGCGGTGTCTTCAATTCATGCGCTAACTTGGAGAGTTCTCCGGGTGCCAAGGCACGCGGCGCCGGGCGCGGCCTGAGCGCGATCGGAGCGACCGGCATCGCGGGCGGGTCTTCGTTTCTGGGCTCTGTGGCGGCCAATAGCGGTTCAGCCGCCGTCCCGCTCGCATCGCTGCGGTGCCCTTCGCGAATCCGCCGCGCAATCTGTTTCAGCGTGTCCATATCGTTGCGCTCAATGCGTGGTGGCGCCGGGTCGTCATCGGCCCGCTGCTCGACAGCCGGTGTCGTGTGATAACCGCTGGTTCCGTTCGCGACGCTCGCCGTTGCGTCCGGCGTGCATCGGATCGCGAACACCGGCCCGGCACCGTTGCCGTTCGTCAGTTTTGAAACGGCACAGGCGACGCGGCGTGTGCGGCCGGCGCTCCAGAAGGTGAGCGTTTCGTGCCGCTCGTCATCGCTGCCGTCACCGGCGAAATGACGCAAACGCGCCAACGCTGGCATGGCGGCATCAAGCGGGTAGGGTAACGGCTCATTTCCCTCGAGCCCGAACAACGCCCGGCCCTGATCGTTTGCCGCAAGCAGCATGGCGGCTGCTGCGTCGACGATGACAGCCGCAGCGGGTTCATCCTCTAAGCGCGGATGCGCCGGCCAATCGCCAAGGTTCGGCATGACGTTCGAAGGCATCGCAAAACTCGCTAACGCTTTAAAATCGTTAGCGTGCCAGGGGTCGAACGTCCAACGGTATTGCCGCAAGGGCGGCACGCGATTTCCACTTGACGGCGAGGGTGCAAAGCGCGTTTTTGGGGCCCTCAGCGCGCCGCTCAGGCCCGCCCGCGAGAATGCCGCCTTAGTTCAGCTGGTTAGAACGCTGGTTTGTGGAACCAGAGGTCCCCCGTTCGATCCGGGGAGGCGGTACCAACTCCCTTTTCCGCGACCCTAAACCGAATGCGCAGCGGCGCTTTGAGCCCGGCCCTACTCCGCCGCCTTGGTCTCCAGGAACGCGTGTGCGTCCTCCTGGCGCTCGAAAATGTGCGGCGCCAGTCCGCGCTTATTTAGCGCATCCTGCATTTTCAGACGCATAAACGCGCTCGTCGTGTAGCGTGCCGTCGATAAATAATGGTTCTCCATCATGTATTCGATCATCTCCGCGTAGGCGTCGTAGAGATCGTCGGCTATGCGGCAGCCGTCGTGGTTGACGACCGAGTTGACGCGCCGTCCCGCCGCGATCCGTGCTTCGACGAGGATTTTGCGCAAATCGTCGATGTCGCTTTTCTTGCGCACGCTCCAGCCTTCGAGGTTGGCGAACAGGATGTTTCGGTCGGCATCGTAGCTGACGCGTTCCGAGAGCTTGAGGTTAAGAAGCTCCGACATCAGCTCCATCGGCTCGTCGAGGAAAATGCGCCGGTCCATCGGCATCGGCTTGTTGATGATCGGCTTGAAGTCCATGTGTGCCAGGATGTGCTTGTCGATATCGATGCCGGGCGCCACTTCGATCAGCTCAAGCCCCTCGGGCGTTAATTGGAACACGCAGCGCTCCGTCACGTAAATGACGGGCTGCGATTTCGAACTTGCGTACTTGCCGCTGAACGTCACCTGCTCGACGTTCTTCACAAATTTGCGCGCCCGGCCTTCCTTTTTGATTTTGAGCTTTCCGTAGGCGATCTCGACCTCAAGGCCACCGGCCGTGAAAGTCCCTGCAAACACAACCGCGCGCGCGTTCTGCGAAATGTCGATAAACCCGCCGCAGCCGTTTAGGCGGCCGCCGAATTTGCTCGTGTTGACATTACCGTTCTCGTCGCACTCGGCCATGCCGAGGCACGTCAGATCGAGGCCGCGGCCGTGATAAAAGTCGAACATCTGGTTCTGGTCGATGATCGAGTGCGCATTGGCTGACGCGCCGAAGCTCGAGCCGCCGGCCAGCACGCCGCCGATGGCACCCGCTTCCGTCGTCATCACAAGGTACGGTGTGACCTTTTCTTCGTTCGCAACAGCCGCCACGCCGTCGGGCGCACCGACACCGAGATTGATGACGCCGTTCGGCGGCAATTCGAACGCGGCGCGCCGCGCGATGATTTTGCGCTCATCCAGTTCCATCTTGGCAATCGCGTCCATCGGCACGCGCGTTTCGCCCGACAAGCCGGGGTCATACATGACGCCGTAGTTCATGCGGTGCATCACGGGATCGTCCGCCACGACGACGCAATCGACCAGAATGCCCGGCACCTTGACGTCCTTCGGCTTGATCGAGCCTTGCTCGACGATGCGCTCGACCTGCGCGATCACAACGCCGCCGTTGTTGTGGGCGGCCATGGCCTGCGCTAGCACATCGAGCGTCAGGCACTCTTTTTCCATGCTGAGATTGCCGGATGGATCGGCGCTTGTTGCGCGGATCAAAGCCACGTCGATCGGCGTCGCCTTGTAGAACAGCCACTCCTGGCCCTCGACCTCGACCAGCTTAACGATGTCCTCTTTCGTCAATTCGTTGACCTTGCCACCGCCAAGGCGCGGGTCGACGTAGGTGTGCAACCCAACTTTCGTGAACAGTCCCGGCGAACCCGACGCGCAACTGCGATACAGTTTCGAAATCACGCCCTGGGGCAGATTGTAGCCGCAGATTTTATTCTCCTGCGCCGCCTGCGCCACCTTGGGCATACGGCCGAAATTGGCTGCAATAACGCGGGTCAACAGCCCCTCATGATGCAAGCGCCCGGTGCCGAGGCCTTTGCTGTCGCCGGCGCCCGCGCACATGATCAGTGTCAGGCCCTTTGGCCCCTTTGTATCGACAAAGCGTTTTTCCAGCGCCGCGTGAAGCACTTCGGGAATGCAGCTCTGCACAAACCCCGTCGTGCAAAGCACGTCGCCGTCGCTGATCAGCGCAATCGCGTCGTCGGCGGAGATCACCTTGTTCTTCATCATCGGCGTGCGTTTCCTCGGGGATGCTCCACTCTTTCGCCGCCGCGGCAGGGAAAGGCCTGCCGTTAACGCCGCGGTGGATTGTCCATGAAATCTTAGACGCTCTGCTGCTGGCCGAGCGCAAAAATATTTACCCGCCAACGCGCGCCTACGGACCACTCAAAGGGGTAAGGCGTTGCTATCCGCAGGGGCGCCGGGCCAATGATCCGGCGCCTTCGCAAATGCGAGAAGGAGCGATCGGGCGAGGCCGCCGATGGCCGCGATCCACATCAGCGCCGCAGCACCTTGTCGGCATCGGGGCTGCTGGCAAGGCCGAGCAGCCACCCAAGCCCGAGCAGGAGGTTTGGCGCAACCCCGCCGGCTGTCGTGCTGCCGAGATACCAGACGCCGATCGCCCCTGTTGCGGCGAACGCAGCCAGGGCGAGCAGCGGTGCCGCCACGCTCGGCCGTCGCCCGAGCCTGAAGTCAACCGCCAATCCGCCCATAAATCCAACGATTCCGGTGCTCGCGGCGCTGGCAAGGCTGGCCGCCATAACGTCCGCCGGGCTGGCGCTCGCGTTCTGCGCGGCAATTGTCAGATACGTCGCGACACCGTTGACAATGAACCCCGCAAGGCCGCCGAGCAGCGCCGCAAGTGGCCAGCCGCTGCGCGCCCCTAGTATCCAGCCGTATGTGATGCCGCCGACCAGCAGGACCGATACGGCGATCATCGCCACCACGGGCATCGTATGAAGCTCGGCGTAGGTCTGGATGGCATTGGCGAGCCACAGCACCATCACAACCGCGCCAGCGGCAAGGGCCCTAAGCCCGCGCCCGGTTGGCTGCGCGGCAACGGCCTCTAGCGGCGGCAAGCCGAGGCCGCGCCGCATCACCGCCGACAACGGATCGAGAAAACTTCGCGACGCCAGAAACATCACCGGCGCAATGACCGCGAGTTGGATCCATCCCCGCTCGGTGCCGAAACCCTGCAACACCGAAATATACGCCAGGTTGCCGAACGCCGCACCAAGCGCCGCTGCAAGGCATGTCACGGCAACGAGGTTGGATTTTGCTGTCACTGCTCCCACGATCATGCCCCCGAGCCAGTGACGTCGCGGTTCATTCCGCCTTCGGACACGGCTTGCCATCACCGCAGTCTGGTGGCTCGGCGCCCGTGCCCGGCGGCTCCGTTCCTGATGCTGGCGGACACGGCGGCCCCTCCGGGCAGCCGCCGAGCCGGTGATCGATGACATCGGACGGAACCGACGGCGAACTCCGCTTCTTGAGTGCGCGATAGGACGGCTCGTTACGAACGGAGCCGAGCTGACGGGTGATCGTTGGCAAGCCAAACCCCGGCGATGGATCCGCCGAAACGATCGAGGGGACAAAAGCAAAGCTTGCCGCGACGGCCGGCGCGATCAGCAGACCGCGCAAATATTTTTTCAACATGCGCACCTCCATAAAAATTCGGCGCTTTCTGACGCTTTAATCCTCACTCGCATTGGGGCAAGGCTTGTCGTCGCCGCAAATTTCAGGTTCGGGCTGTGATGTTGAACTCGACGGCGACGGGCACGGCGGACCCTCAGGGCAACCGCCCAATCGATGCTCTAAGACGTCATCCCGGCTAGGCCCGCCATAACTGTCGCCGAGCGTCTGATTCCGATCGTACTCGGGCACCGTGGCAAGGTCTTTTACGCCGGGCTTCTCGCTGAAATCCTCGCCTTGCGCAGCCGCCGCCGATGGCAGGCTCGCTGTCACGGCGCAGGAGATCACCACCATGGCTAGGCCGCGAACGATTGAATGTGACATGCGCACCTCCACTTGAATGAATGGATGCGCAGGCGCCGGACAATCCCGTCACCTGTATGCAATGCGTGTCAGGCCGGCGCTTTGCACGCCGCGCTGAACGTTTTCGCGAGCTGTGCAAATTGCGGCTCGGTCTTCAGTTCCAGGGCCAAGGTCTCGAATTGTTTAAATGCGTCTGGCTGACTGGCATTCTTACGCGACGTTTCAATATACCTTTTAATTTCCGGGTACTCGTAGGCTTCGATAATGTAGGCCCCGTACAAATGGCCGACGATGTCGCGGTTGAGCGACCCGCTCTGATAATAATAGCCGATATCCTCGAAGAATCCGAGATAGCGATTGATGGCGTCGTGATCGAATTTTCCGCCCCACGAGGTATAGAGCGGGGAGCACGATTCAATTGCGCCCCTGATTTCGCGGTAAACCCCGTCCTTGATGTAGAAATCGGAGCTTAGCTCCTTGGCGAGGCGGATCATTTCGATCTGCCGCGTCGTCTTTTGTGTTTCATTGAAAATGTAGACCAGCAGCCCCTGGCCCACAAGGAACCCGATCGCAACGATGGCGCGCCAATATGGTGGGTCCAAGTCGACGTCCTCCCCAGCTGGCCGAGTGGACTGCGCAATAAATTTCCCGAAAATACGCGCGCATCGTACTGCCGGGGCGGCTCACCGGCAAGAGCCGGCGGGCGGCGCAATACCCTTCTCCGAAGCGTGGCGTCAGAACCGCTTCAACAGCCGGTCGATGTAGTCGAGTTCTGTCGGCGGGCGCAGGCTTTCGCCCGACCGCTTGCGTAGTTCTTCAAGAATTTCGCGCGCCCGCTGGGCTTCAATAGCGTCGGGCACTTTGACGGACGTGCCGAGATCGGGCCCCTCGGATCGCTGCGGCCGGCCGAGCGGATCGCGCGGCGTATCTCCGCCGCGGCCCATCTTCTGCTGGGCGTTCTTCTGCATTTGCTCAGCCATCTGCTTGGCGCTGTCGCGCATCTGGTCGATAGCTTCGGCCTGATTTTGTGCGGCTTCCTCGAAGTCTTTCTCGCCAAGCGCATCCTCGGCCTTGCCCATGGATTCTTCGGCTTTGCCGAGCTTTTCCGGGTCGCCCGTGCCCAACTCGTCGAGTTCTTTTTTCAGCTTTTCGAGTTGCTTCTTCAGATCGGCTTGACGCTGGCCAAGGTCACCCTTGCCCTTTTGCCGCTCGCCGGGCCCCTGGCCCTCTTCGCCCTGCTCGCCTTCGCCGGTCTTGCCGCCGCCCTGCTGGCCGGGCTGACCGCCCTTCTGGCTTTTCTGCTGGCCTTTGCCTTGTTTGCCCTGCTTACCGTTTTGCTGGTCCTGCCCCGACTGGTCGTCCTGAGACCCGCCTTCGAGCGAACCTTCCTGTTTTTTCTGCTCGCCGAACGTCTCGTCCATCAGCTCCTGCTGCTTACCCGCGAGATCGTCGAGCTGGCCGAGCTTTTTCATCATGTCCTTGGCGCGCTGCTGCTCGGCGCGGCTTTCAGGCGTCGCGGCCTGCAGCTTGTCCATCAGCTCGCGCAGCTCCGAAAGCACCTTTTCGGCTTCCTCGCGCGAGCCCTCCTTGGCGTTGCGCTCGAGGTCCTGCATCATCTGATCGAGATCTTGCTGGCCGAGCTGCTGCTCCTGCTGATCGTCGTCGCCTTGGTCGCCCTGCGGCTGATCCTTGGCGGCGTTCTTCTGCATCTCGTTCAGGTAGTCGTTGAGCTTCTTCTTCAGTTCAGCGATCAGCTCCTGGATTTCTTTATCGCCGGCGTCGTTCTTCAGCGCGTCCGACAGTTTGTCCTGCGCGTCTTTCAGTGCCTTTTCGGCGTCCGACAGCTTGCCGTCCTCGATCTTCAGCGCCAGTTCCCACAACTGGTCGGTCGATTCCTTCAACGCCGCGCGCGATCGCTCGCGCTCAAGCCGGTGGTAGACCGAGCGCAGGCCCAGATACACCGACGTCGTTTCGATGAAGCCTTCGGGCTCCAGCGTCAGCGCGTCAAGCGCCCGCACAACCGCCGGCCGGTTGCGCGAATCTTCCGAAAGCTTGCGGCGCTGTTCGATCACGGCGCGCGCTAAGGGCTTCGTAAACCGCCGCGCCGGCAGCACCATCTCGATCGCCGCGCTTTTGCCAATCTGGCCGCCGACGTCGGTCGCCTCCAGCCAAAGTTCGACTTTTTGCCCGGCCCACGGATGCTGGCCGAGCTCAAGCAGTGTCGAGGCCTCCAACGTCTTGGCGCCCGAGCGCGGAATTTTGAGGCTCAACACCGGCGGCGGCTCAAGCGGCAGGCGCGGTCCTGTCAGCGGGGCGGCCCGCGCCCACGCTTTCGCCGGATCGCCGGGCTTCGGCTTCGCCTGCCGAACCTTGGCCGCTGCCGACGCGATGCCGTAGTCGTCCTCGGCCTTGTACGTCAGCTTCATCGACCCCCGCGGCGTGCGGTCCATGTCCTTGCCCATCGTGATGACGGGCAGCTGGTCCGGCGTGACGTCGAAGGTCCACTGCGCCAACTCGCGCGATCCGGCCAAGGCCCGCACCCGCGCCGATGATTTGATTTCGAAACGCACTTCCGACAGGTCGGATTTGTCGTTGGCCTTCGGCGGCTCGGCGGCTATGCGCTGCGGCTCAGCCGTGCCATCGCTTAGCACTTCAAGCGTCACCGGCGTTGAGCCAAAGCCGATGCCGCGCAGCGTCAGCAGGCTGCGCTCTGGAATCTCGATCAGTTTCGGTTTGTCTTCGGGCTTGGTGACAATCTCGGCGCCGTCGGCCAGTAGCACGGGCGGCAGTGCCGTGTACGGCGGCGGCGTCACCCAGGCATCGACGCGTGTGGTTTTACCGCCGATGCCGGCACCAAAACGGAACGCCGAGGCGAGGCGATCGGAAAAACTTCCCGTCACCAGCAGCGCGGCCGGCAGCAGCAGCAGTACGGCAAGCGCGCGGAACGCGAACGGGTCGAAACGGTCGGCGCGTGGGCTCGGGTTGCCGACGCGAAGGGCGCGGATTGCGCGCGTCAGCCGGTCGCGATGCGCCTGCCACAGTGCGCTGGTCTCGGCGTTGCCGGTCTGCGCCGACAGCGTGTCCTCATACGACGACGCCGGACGATGCTGCACGCCCGAGCGCCGCTCGATGCGCCTGACGGCTTCTTCGCGCGCCGGCCACGGTGCCCGCGCCGCGAACACAATCGCCGCCAAACCTGCGATCGCGAATGCGGCGATGACAAGCCGGTGCGTGATGTCGGAAAGATGCGGCCAGATGCCGAGGAACGACAGACCTGCGAACACCGCGCCGAGGCCCAAAAGAATCCAAAGCCTGGGCCACAGCCGCTCGAAAAACATGGCCAAGGCCGAGAGCCGGACCTTGCGCGCGAACGCCCGCGTCAGTGCGGGGTCGGGAAGGTTCGGGTCCTGTTCTAGCGCCGTTTTTGCCATCCCGGGATTATACCACGGACGGGGGGTGCCGCACCTTAAGAAAGTGCAACGTTAAACACGAAATCAGCGTGAATCATAAGGGTTTAAGCCAATCGGGGATGTGATCGGCGGTGATAAGTTCGTCGTAACTCGGTCGCCGCCGGACGACGGCAAAGTTATCCCCGGCCACCAGCACCTCCGGCACCAACAGCCGCGAATTGTACGTCGATGACATGACCGCGCCGTACGCCCCGGCCGTCATCACGGCCATAAGGTCTCCAGCCTCAAACGGCGGCAAGGCGCGATCTTCGGCCAGAAAATCTCCGGTCTCGCACACCGGCCCGACGATATCCTGCTGCACCGGCGCGGTCGCCGACTTGGCCTCTTCCACCGGCCAGATGTCGTGATACGCCTCATACAGCGTCGGGCGGATCAGATCGTTCATCGCCGCGTCGACGATCGTGAAGGTTTTGTCCGTGCCTTCCTTGACGTAGATCACGCGTGTCACCAGCACGCCCGCATTGCCAACGATCATGCGGCCCGGCTCAAGCACAAGCTTCAAGCCGAGATCGCCGAGCGTTTCTTTCACAACCGCCGCGTATTCGTCCGGGTGCGGCGGCACGTCGTTCGAGCCGCGATACGGCACGCCGAGCCCGCCGCCGATGTCGAGATGCTCGAGCGCTATGCCGCCGGCCTTGAGATCAAGCGCAAGTGCGCGCAGCCGCTCGAAGGCCGCACGGAACGGCGCGAGTTCGGTGATCTGGCTGCCGATGTGCATGTGGATGCCGGCGACCTTGATGCCGGGAAGTTTCGCGGCCTCAGCATAAAGTGCGAGGGCCTCGTCATACGGCACGCCGAACTTGTTTTCTGACTTACCCGTCGAGATTTTGGCGTGAGTCTTCGCATCCACGTCTGGATTGACGCGAATGGCGATTTTTGCGCTTTTACCCAGCGACGCCGCGACCTCGCTGAGCGCTAACAGCTCCGGTTCGCTCTCGACATTGAAGCCGAGAATGCCCTCGTTCAGCGCGTACGCCATTTCCTCAGCCGTCTTGCCGACGCCGGCGAAAATGATCCTGTTCGCTGGTACGCCTGCCGCCAGCGCGCGGCGCAACTCGCCCTCCGACACCACGTCCATGCCGGCGCCCAGGCGCGCCATCGTCGCCAGCACGGCCTGGTTCGAATTGGCTTTGACGGCAAAACAAATGAGCGCGTTCTGGCCTTCAAAAGCCTTCGCCAGCACCTCGTAGTGCCGCTCCAGCGTCGCCGTCGAATAGACATAGAACGGTGTCCCGACCTCAGCCGCGATGGCCGCTAAGCTGACGTCCTCGGCATGCAGCGTGCCGTTGCGATAATGGAAGTGGTGCATGTGAATTCAGGACCTGAATCGTGCCCGGATGGTTGCCCCACCCTCAGTCCGTCATCCCGGCGGAGGCCGGGATCCATCCAGGCCAGACCATTTCGCCAGACCGGGACTTGAATGGATCCCCGCCTGCGCCGGGATGACGAATGGTTTGGATAGACGATGACCACAACGCGAGCTAGCCAAATTGCTCTGTCAGCGTCAGGTGGGATTTTACTGGTGAGACCGGGTTAGCCGCACTACCTCAACAGCGGATCCAGAATGAACCCCTCGTGCGGTTTCGGTTTAGCGGCGGAATTTTCACCCGCGGCACCCGCTTCCGCCGACTTCGCTTCGCCCTCGGCTTTGGCTTGCGTCGGAGGATCAAGCGGGCCCTTGACGCCGCACGCACCGACAAGCACCGCGGCCAGCAAGATCGCCGTCGCAGTCATCCAAGGCTTGGCGCGTTCAAAAGGCGTCTGCACGTCGGCTAACCCCAAACAACAAATGTCATCCCGGCATTTATTGCCGGGCCCCCTGGTCCAACGAATACCGGCGCTTGCGGAGCGATGGATCCCGGGAACGAGCCCCGGGATGACATCGCAATTGCGGCTTTAACGAGTAACCTACCCCCTCCCCCGCTCCTTTTCCAATCGCTTCGCCCATGAACGCGCGCTTTTTGTGACGTTCTGTGGCGCGGTTCCCCCATAGCTGACCCGGCTTTTGACGGAGTTTTCGACGCTCAGCACCGAAAACACGGCCTTGGTGATGCGCGGTTCGACTTTTTGCATGTCTGCCAGCGGCATGTGCTCGAGGTCCAATCCCTTGGCCTCAGCCGCCTTTACGATCGATCCCGTGACGTGATGGGCGTCGCGGAACGGCATTTTGAGCTCCCGCACCAGCCAGTCGGCGAGGTCCGTCGCGGTTGAGTACCCCCGGCCCGCCGCCGCCCGCATGGCGTCTGCCTGCGGTTCGAGATCGGCGACCATGCCGGCCATGGCGGCGATGACGAGCTTGAGGCTTTCGAGCGCGTCGAACGTCGCTTCCTTGTCCTCCTGCATGTCCTTCGAGTAGGCGAGCGGCAGGCCCTTCATGACAATTGCGAGGCTCTGGAACGCCGCTGCAATCCGGCCCACTTTCGCGCGCGCAAGCTCGGCGGCGTCGGGGTTGCGCTTTTGCGGCATGATCGACGAGCCGGTCGTGAACTTGTCCGACAATTTCACGAAGCCGAACTGCGGCGTCATCCAGATCACGATTTCTTCCGCCAGCCGCGAGAAGTGGATGGCGGTGATCGCGGACGCGGCGAGAGTCTCAAGCGCGAAGTCGCGATCCGAAACACCATCGAGCGAGTTTGCCATCGGCTTGTCGAAGCCGAGCGCGTCCGCCGTCATGTGCCGGTCGATGGGGAACGACGTTCCGGCCAGCGCCGCCGAGCCAAGCGGGCTTTCGTTCAAGCGCTTCCTCGCATCTTGAAACCGGCCGCGATCCCGCGCCAGCATCTCAACATAGGCCAGCAAATGATGGCCGAAGGTCACGGGCTGGGCGGGTTGCAAATGCGTGAAGCCCGGCATGATGGTGCCAGCGTGCGTCTCGGCTTTCGCAACCAGCGCCCGCTGCACGCCAGCTAATGCTTCATCGATGCCGTCGATCTGATCGCGTACGTACAGCCGGAAATCGGTCGCCACCTGATCGTTGCGCGAACGCGCCGTGTGCAGCCGCCCGGCCGCTTGCCCGATCACGTCCTTCAACCGGCTTTCGACGTTCATGTGAACGTCTTCGAGCGCGCGGGAAAAATTAAACTTCCCCGACTCGATCTCGGCCATGACCTGATCGAGGCCCTTGGCGATCTCCTTGGCGTCCGCCTTCGTAATAATACCGGCTTCAGCAAGCATGGCCGCGTGCGCCTTCGAGCCACGGATATCCTGCGGCGCGAGGCGCTTGTCGAAGCCGATCGAGGCGTTTATCTCCTGCATGATCTCTGCCGGAGACATCGCGAAGCGGCCACCCCACATGGTGTTGGCGGGTTTGTCTGTCACGAATGGGTCTCCGTCAGCGAATAGGCGGGCAATGCGGGAGTGGTCATGAGCGGCGAGAACAACAGTGGCAGCAGGTTTTGGCTTTTGGCGCTAGCAGCCCTGATCGGGTTTGGCGCGGTATACCTGACTTTTGCCCGCCCCGACAACGATGCTTCCCCGCAATCGCCCGCCCCCGCGATTTCCGCCTCGGAAACGCCTGCCAAGGTCGAAGCCAAAAGCGATCAGATGGCGGCATTCATCGCCAAGAAAACGCCCGAAGCTCTGCCCGACATCACGTTTAACGATGCCTCGGGAAACGCTATCAAGCTGTCGAGCTTCAAGGGCAAAACCGTCCTGTTGAACCTGTGGGCGACGTGGTGTGCGCCGTGCCGCGAGGAAATGCCGTCGCTCGACCGGCTGCAGCAGGCGCTTGGTTCCGACAAGTTCGAGGTTGTCGCGTTGAGCCTAGACCGCGCCGGTCTTGAGGCTTCGAAAAAATTCCTCGCCGACGTCAAGGCTAACGCCTTGAAGCTCTACGTCGATGCGACGGCGCGGCAGGGCCTCGCCCTCAAACTCGTCGGCATGCCGACCACCATTCTCATCAATGCGGAAGGCCTCGAAGTCGGCCGCCTCGCTGGACCCGCCGAATGGGATTCCGCCGAAGCCAAAAAACTGATCGAGGCGGCGATCAAGTGACGATTTAAGCGCTCACCACCATACAGATGTCATCCCGGCATTTATTGCCGGGACCCAGCCTTCCGCGGATTTCAGTGTTTGTTGATCGATGGATCCCGGGGACGAGCCCCGGGATTACAGAGTTACAGCGGAAAACGTTGAGCGCGGCGCGCCCTACTTCTTCTTCGTCTTCTGCGTCAGGGCCGAGGCAGCCGCCGACTTCGCGGCTTTGCTGGCCGACTTACTTTTCAGAACCTTGGACGCTGCCGAGGCCACCCGGGCACTGGTCTTTTCCTTGCTGCCCTTCTGGGTCAGTGCCGATGCGGCAACCGACTTTTCCGCCTTGCTGGCGGTCTTGCTTTTCAGAACCTTCGACGCGGCTGAGGCCACCTTCTTGCTGGTTGATTCAGATTTTGCCATGGACGGTGCTTCCCTGTTGCAAAGAGGCGCGTCAGACACGGCCCCGCAAGCTAAGACCATGGCAGATTCGTTTGAGCCACGGAATTGCCGTAGGGCCTTTCACGGCGGCCTGCCACCGCCAACATTGACACCCGCCGCCCGGGCAGCCACAACGCGCCGACATCATTTCTACCCACTCTGGAGCGCATCCCGGCCATGCCCCACACCGCCCTGCAAAAAACCATTGAGACCGCATGGGAAGATCGCGATGCCATCAATTTCGCGACCAAGGGCGACGTACGCGGCGCGGTCGACTATTCTCTTGGGCTTCTGGACACCGGCAACGTGCGCGTTGCGGAAAAGAAGGATGGCCAGTGGGTCGTCAACCAGTGGCTGAAAAAGGCCGTGTTGCTGTCGTTCCGCCTCAACGACATGGAGATGATCCCCGGCGGCCCGGCGGGAAGTTTCTACTGGGACAAGGTGCGGCCGAAATTCGAAGGCTGGACCGAAGCCGATTTCCGCAAGGGCGGGTTCCGCGTGCTGCCCGGCGCCATCGTGCGCCACTCGGCCTACATCGCACCGGGCGCCGTTCTGCTGCCCTCGTTCGTCAACCTCGGCGCCTACGTCGGTTCAGGCACCATGGTCGACACATGGGCAACCGT
>JANNSR010000029.1:0-21813 GCA_031402935.1 Hyphomicrobium sp.
TTCAGAGATTTCTCGATGGAACGGTCAAAGCTCGGTCTGGCGACGTGCGTCGCGCCGTTGACGACCTTGACGATTTTGCCGTCGCGCACGATCAGTTCGCCGTTCTTGAACACAAGCTCGGGCTTTTCGAACATGGCTTCGCGGTCCGGGTTGTCCTCGTACACCGTGATGTCGGCCGAGGCGCCCACGCCAACGTGACCGCGATCCTTGAGGCCGAGGCTCTTGGCTGGCCCCGCGCGCGTCATGATAGCGATTTCATACAGCGAATATTCGCGGTCGATGCTGGCGAGGCTTGAATACTTGAACGCGTCCTGATTGACCGTCTGCATCACTTGCTTGCGGAAGGTCTTATCCATCAACAACCGGATCAGATGCGGATAGCACGTGAACGGCCCGCCGTTCGGATGGTCGGTCGTCAGGAAGACGCGCCACGGGTCGTTGACCAGCAGGAACAGTTCGAGCCCGATGGCCCACTGCAAGGCGTTGACGAAGCTCTTATCGCGATACTTGAACGGCACGACGCCGCAACCGGCATCGCACTCGATGTCCATCACCACCCACTTCTTCGGATCGGCCGAGCGCGTGTTGACATACTGGCGCATGCTGTCGCCAGACGCCGTGCAGGTCTGCCCGAACATCACCTGGCCGATGTCGATCGACACGTTCTTGTGACTGTTGACCGCTTCGGCGATGCGCGTTGCGCCCGACGAAAACTTCATGTCGCCTTCGGTGTCGTAGCTGTGGAACTGGATGTGCGTCAGGTGGATCGGCAACCCGTTTGACCCCCGGATCGTATCGAGCGTCGTCTCAACGCCGCCCGGAACACCCAGGTTGCAGCCGTGAATATGCAGCGGATGCACGACGCCCAGTTCCTGCAAACCGCGCGCCAGATGGTGAATGATATCGCGCGGCGTCACGCCGTAGTGAACGTGCTTTTCATCGAGGTCGAGCTTGCGCTGGTTGAACTTGAAGGCGCTGATGCCGCCGGGGTTTACGACCTTGACCGCAATCGCCTGCGCCGCGTGCATGGTCCAGGCGATGTAATCCTTCATGGCCGAAAAGTCGGCTTTGCCAGCAAGCATGCGCAGAAAGAAATCGTCCGACCCGAGCATGACAAAGGCGCCCTTGTCGATCATCGAGACGTCGGCCATTTCCATATGCGCTTGCCGCGCGTTGGCGGGCAGCATGGCGGGCTCGAAGGCGGCCGTGTAGCCCATTTCGGCGTACCGATAGCCAGTTGTCATCGTTGACGGCACAGCGTGGCCGCAGCCCGAGCGCGTCAATTCCGTGCGCGCGACTTCCTGGCCGAGATGATCCTCCGGCATCAGCATGCGCGCGATCGTGACCTTGCCGCCGCCGATGTGCGAATGCGGGTCGATGCCGCCCGCCATGACGACGCGGCCGTGCAGGCCGAATTCCTGGTCGACCTTTGCGTTCGGCTCCGGCGTCACGATGCGGCCATCGCGAATAAAAATATCGCGAACATCGCCATCGACGCCGTTCGCGGGATCGTAAACCTTGCCGCCTGTCAGTTTGATCAACATGGATTTCGGTCTCGGAGACTGGAGCTTAGAGGGCGGCTTCGATTTTTGCGATGACGTCTGCGGCGCGCGGCAGACTTGATTGGCGCAGCTTTTGCAGCGGCAGCGACACGACGTTGTCGCAGCGGACAATGAGCCCGGCGTGATCGATGCCGGGTGTGCCGACCGGAATATACACCTTCGGTGTCCGCGGCATCTTCAAGCCGGGCGTGCCGAGCACGATCATTGCAACGTCGGTGTCCGGCGGGCTCAAGTCCGGCGTGTAGGACGCGAGCCAGAGCAGCAGGTCGCTTTCCTTCGCCGCTAAGAGCCGGGTCATCGAATAGCGCTCGGTATCGTAGTCGGGTTTGCCGCTGGCGAACGAGACGCGCAGCGGGAACCCGCTCTGCCAGGCGCATACAGCGCCCGCCGATACCGCGCCTTCGTTGCCGCCGAGGGATAAGCCCGCAAAGCGCGAGTGCGCATTGATGTCTTTGACGAACTCGGCAACGGCCTGAACCGTCAGGTCCGCATTCGGGAATGCTAGGCTCGGCGGCGCCCACACCATGACGCCGTAGGTTGCCGCCTTGCAGCGTTCGAGAAGGTTTTCGACAGCCGCGCGCGGCAATCCGCCGATCGTATCGCCGGAAATCTCAACGCCCTTGGCCATGGCCCGCATGGCGGCCAGAATTTCAGCGATCCGCTCGCCCTTGGCCGGCAGCGTCACGATCTCCCCAATGCGCGGACCCGTCACCGCCGACTGGTCCAGCCCTTCTCCAAGGAACACGACCGTCCGCTTCGGCGGCGTATCGGAGAACATTGATCGTTCATTGCAAACGACGCGCTCGAAAAAGCGCGGGTGGATCTTATGGATGTCGCTGCCGACGACGACGAACAGGTCGGCGCGGTTGCGCGCTTCCGTCAGCGTCGTCATGACCCATCCGCCGGTCTGCAAGACGCGGAAATTGCGGTATTGGCCTTCGCTCAGCGCATGATCGACGACGCCGCCGGCGCGGTCGGCAATCGCCATGACGGCGCGCATGCCTTCGACATCGGTGCCAAGGCCGCCAAAGATCGGCAACTTCGAGTTAGCGACCAGCTTGGCAGCCGCCGCGATGGCGTCGGCCAGCGGCACATCCCGGCCGTCGATCTGGGGCTTCGGTTCCGTTAACGCCCGCTCGAACCCGGCGACCGACTTGACGCAGCCGTTCTTGAGGACTTTCAACCCAGCGGACGTCGGCCCGATTTCGAGATCGTCGCACAGAATGCCACAAAACGGGCACGCCACGTTGGCAAACGAGTTAGCGGCACCGTTGCCCGAAACCTTGGCTTCCAATCCTGCACCCATGGCGTTTTTTTGTTGCCCACCGGTTACGACCAAAGCACGAGGCGGCTGGCAAAACAACTCTGCCGGCACGCAACAGGGCGCGGCAATCCGGCACTTGTTTGCCCCTCATTGCCGAGACCGCGCCAAGGCCTTAAAGAAGCCTGCCGATGCCGCCGCGGCCGGCCGCGTCAATCCCTCGAACTCTCGGAGTATGCACATGTTGAAACGGTTGGCGCTGGCCGCTGCGTATCTCGGACTGGCGATCACCAGCGCATCGGCGCACGGTCCGTCACGTCAGAAGGTCGTATCGACGATCGAAATCAACGCGCCGCTCGAAAAGGTCTGGGCTGTCATCGGCAATTTCCAGGATATGGGCTGGCATCCTGCTTTTGAGAAGACCGAAGGCGAGGGCGCCAATGGTCCGGGCGCCACCCGAAAACTGACCGTCAAAGGCGGCGGCACAATCGAGGAAAAGTTGATCAAGCACAGCGACGAAGACAAGTCGCTCGCCTACGAGATCACCAATGTCGACGTCAAGGTCGTGCCGGTCACCAATTACGCGGCGACCATCAGCGCCAAGGGCACGGCTGAGAAAACAATCGTTGAGTGGAGGGGCGCGTTCTATCGCGGCTATGTCAACAACGATCCCCCGCCGGAACTGTCCGACGAAGCGGCCGTCAAGGCGATAACGGGCGTGTATCAAGACGGCTTAGCTGCTCTCAAGAAAAAGCTCGAAGGCGGCTGAGTGGGCCACCGGTCTTTTTCGACAATAGTTCTGGGGCTGGCATTCATCGCGCCGGCCCCGGCTTTTTGTGGCGAGGCGCTGACCACCAACCAGCCCGCCGACAGCTTATCGTTTGTCGATTCTGAGACGATGAAGTCCGTCGCTGAAATCAAGATCGGCGGCAAGCCAGCCGGTATTGCATTGTCGCCCGATCGCAGGATCGCATACGTCACGGCGCCCGACGGCAAGGAACTTATCGAAGTCGATGCGGTGGCGCGATCCATCAAGCGGCGCTTGAACCTGGGCGGCGGACCGCTCGGCATCGCCGCCCATCCATCAAAGCCTGAGGTCTACGTCGCCGACTGGTACGCGCATAAAATTTTCGTCGTCGATGCCGTGAAGTTCGAAAGCGTCGCCGAGATCCCGGTCGGCCAGTCACCGTCCGGCCTTGCCGTCACGCCCGATGGCAAACTGCTGCTCTCCGCCGACCGCGACAGCAACCAAGTCTCGATTATCGATTCTGCCACCCGCGCCGTCGTGGCCACGGTCAAAACCGGCGAGCGCCCGTTCGGCGTCACGATCAATGCCGAGGGCACGACGGCCTACACCGCCAACGTCGCAAGCGACGATGTGACGGTCATCGATATCGCCGCCGGCAAGGTCTCTGCAACCATCAAGGTCGGCCACCGGCCCTACGCCATCGCCCTTTCCGCCGGCCATGGCTTCGCGACCGACCAGGGCTCCGGCACCATCACCGCCTTCGAGATAGGCTCCAACAAACCGGTCAAAACCATTGAAGCTTGCGACCACCCCGAAGGAATTGAAGCCGATTCCGCGACCGGCACGGTCTACGTCGCGTGCTGGGGCGACAACGTCCTGCTGCGCCTTGACCCCCGCACGTTCAGCATCACCGGCAAGGCCGCCACCGGCGATGGCCCGCGCGCCTTCGGTAAATTCCTACGTTAACGGCTTGTAAGTTCCAGCGCGGGCCGCAATCGGCGAATATGGTGTCAGCTTCACATCCAGAAGCTGGACGGTGGCGTTACCACGCTGCTGACCGGCACTGGTCAACCGCAGCGCGTCCCGTTAGAACGCGGCAAAATATGTTTTTGTACGATCCTGGAGAAACGACCCCCATGTCCAAGTCACTTCTGACCCTTTCGGCCGCTGCCGGATTGGCCCTCGCATTGTCCGTCAGTGCAACGGCTGCTGGCGATACCCCGCCGAAGGCTGTCGATCTTATGTTCGAGACCAAGCATATCATGGATGCCAAGGCTGGCACCGAACTCGTCTACAAGTTCGAGCGCAAGCCGTCGAACGAAGCCATGCTCGGCCCGGGCTATACCGACGACATCAAAATCATGGTCGAGGGTGATGGCGCGCCGGGCAAGAAGAACGTCATCGTCAATATGTTTTCAGGCGAGCGCAAGCGCGATCCCAACCGCATCACCGACATGGACGGCAATCCAATCCTGGTTGTGTATCTCGACAACTCGCTCGGGCATTTCCAACAGCTGACCGGCGGCGACCGCTCCTATCTCAAGAACAAGTTCAGCGCCAGCTTCGACAAGGACGCCAAGGTCGAGCCGGTTAAAATCTCCTACAAGGGCGAGCAAGTGGACGGCCATCGCATAACGGTCTCGCCGTTCGCTCAAGATCCGGCGCGAGCAAAAATGCGCGGTTATGAGACCGCGACATTCTCGATTGTCATCACCGACAAAATCCCGGGCCACTTTGCCAAGCTGTCGGCGATTTTCAGCAACACCCAGAAGGACACGGCGACGCTCGAAGAGTTCACGACGCTCGACGGCGTGGGAGAGATCAAGTGATGCCATTCATGCGCAAATTGAGCCTCGGCGCCGTCGCCGCCTTCGTGGCGGCGCTACCTGCGGCTGAGGCCATGGAACTCCCCGCCAACGACTATCCAACCGTTGCGCGCGCCGACTACGTCTTTGCGTGCATGCAGGTCAACGGCCAGACGCGCGAAACGCTCGACAAATGCTCGTGCTCGATCGATCAGATCGCGGCCGTGCTGCCTTGGGCGAAATACGAGGAAGCCGAAACGGTGATGTCGGTCGTGCTGCGCGGCGGCGAAAGCACCTCGCCGTTCTTGACGCCGCAGATCCAGGAAAAGGTCAAAAACCTCAAGCGGGCGCAGGTCGAAGCCGAATTGCGCTGCTTCTGAGCTTTTGATTGCGCCCAGCGACTCCGCTGTCGCGGAGCCTGCCGCTCGGCGCGCCCCTTTGTTCATTCCCACTCAAGTTCCGCGAACGCCGCCGTGACGTTGCGGACGTGATGCTCGTCGAAGAGCTCCCACGTCGTCTTTTCGCTTTGACCGGCCGTGGCCGTCGCGTCCGTCATGGTCTTACCGGCCTTGATCGCGACGCGGACATCGTCCGTCACGGTCTGCAAATAGCGCTCGAGTGGCGCAAGTGCGTCGGGCCACGGCATTGACGGAGGGCCATGTCCCGGCACAACGCGGGCCGCGCTCTCACTTTTCAAAATTGCAATCAACTTCAGCCAGCCGAGGATGGAGCCATCGAGCGTTGGCACGTGGCCTGAAAACAAAAGGTCGCCCAGGAACAGCGTGCCGGTGGCGCTATCCAAAATCGTCAGATCGTTATCCGTGTGCGCCGTCGCGCGCGCCGTCAGTGTCAGCGTCCTGCCGCCGAGATCGAGCGTCAGCTTATCGGTGACCGGCATCGTCGGCATAACGATGCGTGTGCCGTCGAACGCCGCGTCGCCGATGGCCTGACGCGCATTGCGCAGATAGCGGTCGGCACGCGCGCTCAAGCCCCGTGCCATCTTGTGATGCGCGACGAATTCGGTGCCGCTCGCGACGAACGCGGCGTTACCAAGCACGTGATCGGGATGCATGTGGGTGTTGATGACGTAGCTGACCGGCTTGGCCGTGATGGCGCTCACCGCGTCGCGGATCGCAGCCCCAAGCTTGGCGCTGGACGAGGTATCGATCACGGCGACCGCGTCCGCTCCTACAACCATCGCAGCGTTGGCGATATCGCCGGCGTTTTCGGGGTTGACCAGCGCGTGCCGGCCCTGATGCACAAAGATCCCGGGCGCGACTTCAGTGACGCCGATGGCCGCGGCCTTGGCGGCGCTCACGCGCGGCAATAGGGCTATCAAGGCCGCACTGGCCACAAAGGCACGCCGCGTTACGCCAGCCCGGCCTCTAGACCCGCCGCCTGAGGAGCAAAATTCGTTGTCGCTCACGCTGATTCCACCCATTCTGCTAAGGTCCGTCGCATGCACCTTAAGTCCAATCGTGGCTTCGATCACGGATCCGAGAGCGTTACGTGATCATTGACCCCCAAATGCGTCAGGCCGCCGCAACTTGTCGTGCGCCGCACCATTTATGCTGCAGTGCAAAAGTCAGCAGTGAATCCGGCTGTTTTATGGGTCAGCTGTCTTGTCCTATTTCCAGATGTTAGAACGTGAGCACTGGTTCGTGTTGCGAACGTAAAAAAAAAGTGCATGTATGCGCCCGTTCACGAAGCCCATCCGGACATACACGCATTTGTGATGTCCTCACCGAGCCGGGCAGGAAAGACGGGAAAAAATTCCGCAAATCCTGATTTCGAAGGCAAGGCGTCAGACGGGCTCCGGGTTCAACTTGCAAGCGTGGCAAGACTTTTCTCAAAATGGAGGAAGCGCGATGCGCAAAAGTGCAATCGCATGCGGTTTGCTGGCATCAGCTGCCGTCACGACGCCCGTCTGGGCGAACGCTGACGTGCAGAAGTTGGCTAGCGATCCGAACAACTGGGTCATCCAGTCGGGTGACTATGCTGGTACACGGCACTCGAAGCTGAACCAGATCACGACCGCAAACGTCGGCAGCCTCAAGGTTGCTTGGACGTTCTCGACCGGCGTTCTGCGCGGCCATGAAGGCGGCCCGCTGGTTGTCGGCAACATGATGTATCTTCACTCGGCATTCCCGAACAACGTTTACGCGTTGAACCTGGACGACGAGAACAAGATCGTCTGGCAGTACTCGCCGAAGCAGGACCCGTCGGTTATCCCGGTTATGTGCTGTGACACGGTAAACCGTGGCGTGCAGTACGCTGAAGGCAAGATCTTCCTTCACCAGGCCGACACGTCGCTCGTCGCGCTCGACGCGAAGTCCGGCAAGGAACTTTGGAAGGCCGTCAACGCCGATCCGAAGCGTGGCGAAACCGGCACGGGCGCTCCGCTCGTGACGAAAGACAAGGTCCTCATCGGTGTTTCGGGCGCTGAATTCGGCGTTCGTTGCTTCATCACCGCTTACGACATCAACTCGGGTAAAAAAGTCTGGCGCGCCTACTCGATGGGCCCGGACGAAGATATCCTCGTTGACGGCGAAAAGACCATGTCGCTCGGCAAGCCGGTCGGCAAGGATTCCTCGCTCAAGACCTGGAACGGCGATCAGTGGAAGATCGGTGGCGGTTCGATCTGGGGCTATATGGCCTACGATGCAGAACTCAACCTGATCTACTACGGAACGGGTAACCCATCGACATGGAACCCTGCTCAGCGCGCTGGACCCGATGGCAAGCAGATCGACCAGAAGTGGTCGATGACGCACTTTGCTCGTGACGTCGACACCGGCGTTGCAAAGTGGGCTTACCAGATGACCCCGTTCGATGAATGGGACTATGATGGCATCAACGAACCGATCCTCGCGGATATCGACGTTGGTGGCACCAAGCGCAAAGCTCGCGTTCACTTTGACCGTAACGGCTTTGCCTACACGCTCGATCGTGCCACCGGCGAACTTCTCGTCGCTCAGAAGTATGACCCCAAGGTCAACTGGGCAACCGAAGTCGTCATGGACCCGAAGAGTGCACAGTATGGCCGTCCGCAGGTCGTCGCTAAGATGTCGACCTTCCAGAACGGTCAGGACGTGAACTCGAAGGGCATCTGCCCGGCGGCTCTCGGTTCGAAGGATCAGCAGCCGGCATCGTTCTCGCCGGTCACGGGTCTCTTCTACGTACCGACGAACCACGTGTGCATGGATTACGAACCATTCAAGGTTTCGTATACGGCTGGTCAGCCATACGTTGGCGCCACGCTCTCCATGTTCCCGGCTCCGGACAGCCACGGCGGTATGGGTAACTTCATCGCTTGGGACGCTGGCAAGGGCAAGATCGTCTGGTCGAAGCCTGAGCAGTTCTCAGTCTGGTCGGGCGCTTTGACAACCGCTGGCGGCGTTGCCTTCTACGGCACGCTCGAGGGCTACTTCAAAGCCGTCGACCAGAAGGATGGCAAGGAACTCTACAAGTTCAAGACGCCGTCGGGCATCATTGGCAACGCAATGACCTACTCTCACAAGGGTAAGCAGTACGTTGGCATTCTGTCGGGCGTTGGTGGTTGGGCCGGTATCGGTCTTGCTGCTGGCTTGACAAACCCGACCGATGGTCTCGGTGCAGTCGGTGGCTACGCTGGCCTCTCGAACTACACCCGCCTGGGCGGCACGCTCACCGTGTTCTCGCTGCCATAAACTGGTAGCCTCGAACATTCGGGACCGGCGCGGGGAAACCTGCGCCGGTCTTTTTTTGTCTCCGCCGCGGCGATGTGAGTAGCAGTGCTCCCGGACTGCCGCAGAACGCGCGAAATCAGCGCAGACCAAGCCTTGCCATCTTGACGCTTGAAGAGCTTCCTGCGTAGAGCAATATGGACTTTGGTCGCGGTCGATTCAAAGGGCGTGAAACGTCCATCGGCGCGCTAGAAGCGTATAATTAAGACGATAAGCACAACACGATGAGAGGAAACGCGTGAACAAGTTCAGCATGAAAATCGCGGTTGCAGCTGTCGCGTGCTCCGCTCTGAGCCTCAGTGCCTGCTGGGCCGAAGAGCCCAAAAAGTCTGAAGCCTCGAACCCCGCTCCCGCGCCCGCCGCGAAGCCGGTGCAGGTCGCAGCCGATACGCCAGCTGAGAAGCCAGCAGAAAAACCGGCCGAAGCTGCGCCAGCCGCAGCCCCAGCCGCTCCAGCCGCCGCCGCCGACAAACCAGCTGACGCCGCACCTGCAGCTGCTGCCCCCGCCGCTGATGCAGCCGCCGCAGGCGGTGCTGCCGACCCGGTTGCCGAAATCGCCAAGACCATGGATGGCGTCACCTTCAAGGACGGCCGCTATCGCACCAAGGAAGGTCAGCCGACGCCGGTCGTCACCAAGGACTACAAAGTCGACTGGGCGACCTGGCAGGGCTTCCGCCGCTACCACGACGCCTGCCACGTCTGCCACGGCCCGAATGCGCTTGGCAGCTCGTTTGCCCCGGGACTGGCTGATTCGCTCAAGACCATGGACTACGAGACGTTCTACGGCACCGTCGTCGGCGGTAAAATCCGCGAAGCCGGCGGCACGACGTACGTCATGCCGGCCTTCGGCGAAGACAAGAACATCATGTGCTACCTCGACGACATCTACACCTACGTCAAGGCGCGTTCTCTGAATGCGGACGGCAAGGGCGGTATGCCCGCTGGCCGCCCGAATGGCCGCGAGGACATTTCGGAAGTCGCCAAGAAGGCCGCCGCCGATTGCACCGACGCCAAGTAAGTCCAAATCCTGAAACGGTCCCGGTCACTCGGGGCCGTTTTTGTATCAGGCCCCCCTTTGTCAATGTGCCGCCATCACGGCCCGGTCACAAGGCCGCGAGCTAACGAGAACGTAACGTGCCGCGCGCACGCCACTCGGGTAAAAATTCCCGAGATGGAAGCGTCGCATTCTTGAGGCGCGCGGGACCCGGTTCGAGCGGCCGGTCCAGGCGGCGCCTTCAAACCAAAAAAGGCAGGTCCCGGTGTCTAAATTCAAACTCATGTCTGCCGTCGTTGCCGGCGGTATTTGCTTGGCGACAGCCGCCGGCGCCGTCGATGCGCCGAAAGCCGATCTCGTCAACCGCACCCAGTTGCGCGTTTGCGCCGATCCCGCCGACTTGCCGTTCTCGAACGAGAAGGCCGAAGGCTTCGAGAACAAGATCGCCGATATCATCTCCGAAGAATTGAAATTGCCGATCGCCTACACGTGGTTCCCCAAAGCGGTCGGTTTCATCCGCATGACGCTGTTCGCCAAGAAGTGCGATCTGGTCATCGGCTGGGGTCAGGGCGACGACATGGTGTTGAACACTAATGCCATCTACCGCTCGGTCTCAGCCCTCATCTACAAGGCGGGCAGCGAACTCGACGGCGTCACGACGCTTGCCGATCCCAAATTGAAGGGTAAAAAACTCGGCATCGTTCAGAACGATCCCGGCGGTACGCTCGCTGCGCGTTACGGCCTATTGAGCAACATGAAGGGCTACCCGCAGATGATCGACCGGCGGTTTTTCAACCCGGCCGAAGACATGATGAAGGACATTCGCTCGGGCGAAATCGACGCCGGCATTCACTGGGGTCCCATTGCATCCTACTGGGCCAGCCGCGGCGGCGAGAAGCTCGTCGTCGTGCCGCTCGTCAAGGAAACAGCCGCCAACAAGATCGCCTTCCGCATCACGATGGGCGTGCGCAACGGCGACGACGCCTGGAAGCGGCGCATCAACGAGATCATCGCCAAGCGCCAGGGCGACATCGACAAGATCCTGCTCGACTATGGCGTGCCGCTCCTCGTCGACGACGACACGCAGATGGACCTCGTCACAGTGCCACGCCAGGCTGCAGCCGCAGCGCCCGCTGCCCCAGCCCTGGCACCTGCACCCTGAGTTTGCACATGGCGTGGCGTAGTCTCATTGCCGCGCCGTTGCGCGCCGCCATGTTCGGCTTGGCGGCGGCTCTTTGCTTAGGCGGTCTTGCTTTAGCAGCAGACCCGCTCGCCGCACCTCCGCCGGAACCCGAAGACTACCGCACCGACGACTACCGCAAGCCCGTGCCCGCGACACTGAAGGGGGCGACCGTGCTAAGCCCCAAAGACGCCAGCGCACTCTGGGCCAAGGGCGGCGCCGTCTTCATCGACGTCTACCCGCACGCGCCAAAGCCCAACAATCTGCCGGCCGGCACGATCTGGCGCGAACCGCAACACTTCTCGATCGAAGGCGCCAGGTGGGTCGCCAACGCCGGCTACGGCGTGCTGTCGGACGAGACGGAATCATATTTCAAGCGCCACCTTGAGGCGCTCACCAGTGGCGACAAGGCCAAGCCGGTCGTGCTCTTTTGCCTGCGCAATTGCTGGATGAGCTGGAACGCCGCCAAGCGCGCCATCGCCTACGGCTACACACAGGTGCTTTGGTTTTCGGAAGGCACCGACGCCTGGCAGGAAATCGGCCAGCCGGTTGTCGAGGTCACCCCCGAACCTTGAGTCAAGCGACCGGCCATGCCAAGCCGCGCCGGGAATACACCATCAACCCTTCATAAAGCCCCGAATGGACCGCGCGACGGCGCCGGCGCGTTCGTCCATCAGCTGCGGGATTTCGCAGGCGAGAGGGATATTCTGCTGGCGCTCCTGAAACACGCGCACGTCCCACTTGTACTTCTCAGCCAACCCTTCCGCCTTGTCGAATTCGCTCGTGGGTGCCGGCGCTGAAATGATCGGATCGCCTTCCTTCGGCAGCGTGATGCCGGCCTTTTCGATTTCCTTGGCCCGGTCGAGTTGTCGCTTATGAAAGCGCTCGATGCCGGCCATCACCGTTTTGCGCTCGCCGTTGGTGCGCGACAGCACGCCGGCAAACAGTTCGGTGAGTTTTTGATCACGGCTCTCGGGCGTCTGCGCGTCGGCATATTTCTTGATTGCCGCCTCGGCTTCCTCAAGCGTGATCCGGCGCGACACGAGATACTCCGAGAGCTTGCGGGCCGTATCGTCGTTTTGCCACTCGGTCGCTTTGTCGAGCGGCGGACCGTCCCAGATCGTTCCGGCATCGAGTTCGAAGACCTTGCGCCAGACGCACGGCCAATCCGGGTTGTCCTTGTCGGCGGCCAGCGCTGGGGCGCTGACCAAAACCACTGCGAGCGCCGCTATCAGGCCGAAAGCCGGCCCGCGATGAGTGGTCGTGCGTGTCCGTGACGTCATGTGTAAAAACCTCATGCAGAACCTCCGGGGCCGCCCCGGCGGGCGATCAGACCTTTGGACGGGTTATAGGCGAAGACCGCAGCTGAAAGGAATACGGCCGTACAAGTCAAAACGACCATTAACGACGTGGTGTCGACCTGGCCGTGGAAGGCGAAGCGGATCAGCTCGACGCAGTAGCTGAACGGGTTCAAGCGGCAGACCTCATACAGCAGCGGGCTGGCCTCCCGGATGCGCCACAGCGGATAGAGGGCGGAGGACGCAAAAAACATCGGGAAGATGACGAAGTTCATGACGCCGGCGAAGTTTTCGAGCTGCTTGATGACCGACGACATGAACAGCGCCAGCGAGCCGAGCATCAAGCCGGCAATTACGAGCGCCGGCAGTACGGTGATGTAGCCCGCGAACCCTTGCGCTACGGCTGGCAGCGACACCAGCGACGTCACCACCGGGTCCGTGACCGAGCCAAAGATTGGCGCCAGCCACGATGGCGGATCATACATCGTGAACAGCTTGAGTTCCGCAATGTTGGGCGGGCGGATTTCCCAGAACCACGCAACCAGCAGAAAGGCGTAGACCTGCAACAACGCAACCGACACGCCGCCGAGAAGCTTCGACAGCAGCAGGAACGAGCGCGGGAATGGGCTGACCAGCAGCGTCCGCATGGCGCCCGTCTCGCGGTCGTAGACCATCGACAGCGACGACTGCATGGCGTTGAACAGCAGGATCATGCCGATTAGGCCCGGTGCTATGAATTCCTCATACAGCACATAGGATTCATACGGCGGGATAATCGACACGCCGAGCGTCTGCCGGAAGCCGGCTGCAAAAATGAACAGCCAGATCAGCGGCCGCACGAGCGCTGAAAAAAACCGCTCACGCTGATGCAGATAACGCAGCACTTCGCGCCAGACGATGCCCTTGAAGCAAGCAAAATAGCCGCCGATGCCGATGCGCCGGGCCGCCGTCGCCGTGTCGATCGCCACGTCAGCCAAGTGCCCGTCCGCCGTCCGTGCCAACACGCCCGTTGCCATCACGCGGCCTCCTCGATGGCAGCCGCGCTGCCAGTCAGGACGCGGAACGCGGCGCTCACCGTTTCCTGTCCGGTCGATTTGAGCAGCGCCGGCACGGGGCCTGAAAACATAACCTTACCCTTGTGCAGCACGACGACGAGATCGCCGGGCTTCACTTCATCCATTAAATGTGTGGCCCAAAGTACGCCGAGCTTTTCCGTTGCCACGAGCCCGCGGACGATTTTGACGACGCTCTCACGCGAGCCGACGTCGAGGCCAACGGTCGCTTCATCCAGCAGGAGTAAGTTCGGCCGGTGCATCAGCGAACGCGCAATCTCGACGCGGCGTGCTTGCCCACCCGACATGGCGCGGACCTTTTCACCCTGACGCTCGGCGAGGCCGACAACTTCGAGCGCGCGGATGGCCCGCGCCGTCGCCTCACGCCCGTGAAAGCCATGCAGCGCTGCATGATACTTGAGGTTTTGCAGCAGCGACAGATCGCTGTCCAAGGTCCGGCTTTGGAACACGACACCGAGTTTCTGCAGCGCTTGCGAGGGCTTGCGGCGGACGTCGAAGCCGCGAATGGCGATCGCGCCCGAGACGTTGTCGTAAAGCCGGGTTACAAGTGAAAACAACGTCGACTTGCCGGCGCCGTTGAGGCCGAGCAGCACGACGAACGCGCCCTGCGGCACGACGAGCGAAACGTTGTCGAGCACGCGCTTGCCGCCAAAGGCATGGCTGACACCGGTGACAGCCAGCGCCGGCGTCACATCCACGGCGGAGCCCGGCGCCAGCTGCGGTTCGAGAAAAGTCATACGTTACCCTTCAACACGGCTTTACGCGTCCAACTGCTTCAGTTCTGCGAAACAACCACACCCCAAGGGTAGCGGCCGGTTTTGACGGACTTAACGGCCTTGAGGGTCTCGACGTCGATGATTGTCACGTCGTTCGATGCGCCGTTGGTCGTGAACAGCTGCTTGTCGTCGGGCGTCAGATACAGCTGCCAGACCCGCTGGCCGACGAGAATGTACTTCTCGACCTTCATCGTTGCCGTATCAATGACCGCGATCCGGTTGGCCGGCCCAAGCGCCACGAAGGCTTTCTTGCCGTCTTTGGTCAGCCGCACTCCGACGGGCTGGATGGCTTCCTTGGCGACGCCCTGGATCTCGAAGCTGATTTTGGCGATCTGCTTGCGGTCAGCCGGGTTCAACACTGTCACGGTGCCCCCGATTTCGGACGACACCCAGAGCTGGGTACCTGCATCATTGAACACCGCGACGCGCGGGCGCGTATCGACCAGCACGTTGTCGAACGTCTTGTGCGTCGTGGTGTCGATGAAGTGCGCCATATTCGTCGTTTCCGACGTGTTGACGAGCACCTTGCCGTCCGGGCTCATGCCCATGCCTTCCGGCTCGACGCCGACGGGCACATCGGAAATGATCTTGGCGTTCACGATATCGACGACGGTGACGAGGTTGTCGTCCTCATTGGCCACATAAAGCGTCTTGCCGTCGGGATGCAGGATCAGCAGTTCCGGATCGGGGCCGGAGGGGAGCGATTTGACGAACTCATAGGTCTTAGCGTCATAGACCTGAATGATGTTGTCGTCGCTGGTGCACACGATGATCCACTTGCCGTCTTTCGACAGAATAATGCCGCGCGGCCGCTGGCCGACCTTGAAGGTCTTGACCACCTCGAGTTTTTCGGAATCGATCACCGTGATCGAATTGTCTTTTTCGTTGGTCACATAGACCGTGTAGGCGCTAACGGGCGTCGCTGAGAGCGCGGCGGCGCCCGCAACCACAAGGCTAGCCAGACGTGACGATCGTGACAGCATTATCTTTTCCACTTGTATTGTCCTGTTGCGCTTGGCGCCCACCGCCGCTTGATTTCCGTTACTGGCTATACGCTTTGCACTTAGTCTCCGGTTTATCGAAACCGAGAGTATCGAGTTCGGTGAACTGATGCAGGAAGCCCGGCTGCGGCGAGATCGACACCAGCAGCTTCGGCGTCGTCACGATCAATGGCTGGCGCAGTTGCCCGTTCCAGGCCCGCAACGTCGTTTTCACGCCCTTGAACGCCGCCACCTCGAATTCAGGAGAATGGATGTAGGCGTAGAGCGTCTTGAAGTCGCCCGTTTGCTTGCGCGATGCGGCTTCGCCGATGACGCGCGTCGCGACCCAGGCGTCGTAATCGAGGGGCCGCATGTTGCGGTTGTTCATACGCTTGAAGCGGTTCTGGAATTGCGTGCCGCCCCACAGCTCGAGCGCTGGATGCCAGCTCGCCGCCGTCAACCCGGCCGAACCCGCAACGGGGCGCGGGTTCCAGGTCCGGTACGGCATGTAGTCGGCGAACAGCTGGCCTTCGTCGGCGACAACAACGACGTCGTGCTCCTTGGCATTTTGAGTGAACTGCGGAATTTGTTGCTGGATCTGCTCGAAACCGCCGTCGGCGCGGCGGCTGCCCGGCTCATACTTGAATTCGCGCTCTTCGACGATTTTTGCACCAAAGCGCTTGGCGCCGCGCCGGAAGGCTTCGGCCAGCGCCTTATCCTCGGGCAGCGGGCCGGTAATCAGGAACCAGTTGCGCCACTGCTTCCAGGCAAAATACTGTGCCAGCGCGTCGGCAAGCATCGATCGCGTCGGCGACAAGTGGATGACGTTGGCGCGGCAATTCTCTTCGCGCAGGCTATCTTCGGCGCTGCCGACGTTCAGCACCAGCGCTGGTTTGCCAGTGAGCGCGTCAGCCAGCTTCAACAGCGCATCCGGCTCCATGTCGGCGATGAAAAAGCCAACGCCGGAGGCAGACTTGTCAATAGCGGTTTTGACCAGTGTCTCGACGCTTGCGTCCTCGACGACGTCGAGGGTGAAATTCTGGCTCAGAAACTTGCCAGTGGTGTTGTTGTCGGAGATCGCGAGCTTGGCGCCCGCCACGCCTTCGTCCGGCGGCGCGATGTCGAGCAACGACAACGGCGGGTTCTTGTCGCGCACCTGCTTCAGCAACAGAATTGGGAACGTCAGCACCGGCTTTACATCCGCCGCTTTAGCTGTGTCGGGCGCCGGAGCGGAGCCCGCCGGCTTGGCTGGCGGCTCGACGGCATCGTCCGCCGCGCGGCCTGTGGCGATACCGGTAAGCGTAAACATCACGACGACGGCCAGAACTACGACGGCCAGTCCTATGGCTGAAGTCCGCGGGCGGCCGGCAGCCAAAACGCCGGAGTTCGCACCCTGATCCGCCACTCTAAACCTCCAAAAACGGGCTGTTTTCGACCGCCTCAGCCGAGCCAGCCTTCCAATGTTACTATATTACTCTAGAAGGGGTCAGGCGGGGCGCTTGTCAAGGTGACCAGCGTAGCCTCGCGCGTTTGTGACCATGCGGGACCGCCTGTTGAAGTCCCGCCCCTTGCAATCCGAGGGTGGGATAGCGCACGTACCGCCACGCGTTGACCTTCGCGCCTGTCGTGCCGATATGACGAAGAGGCATCGGAGGCCGCAATCGAATGGACCGGATCCACCTGATCATGAAGTTTGCACTTGGACTTTGCCTTTCGGCCTTGCTGTTCGCGAATACAGCGCTCGCCGCCACCAAAACAGCTGTGTTCCCCTTTGACATTCGCGACGTCAGCCAGGAAGGCGAGCTGGTGCCGGTGCAGAACAAGGAAGACCAGCGCCGCATGGTGCTTGTGGCCGACGAGCTCAAATCCTTAATGCAGACGGCCGGCACCTACGAAATCGTCGACCTCGGCCCCGTCGCCGCGGACATCGAAAAGTTCTCGCCGTTCAATCGCTGCGACGGCTGCGAGGCCGAAATTGCCAAGAAAGCCGGGGCCGCGCTTGCCGTCACCGGTTTCGTCGATAAGTTGTCCGACGCCCTGATCAGCTTGCAGCTGTTCGCCCGCGACACCGAAACCGGCAAGCTAACCAAAAGCATGTCGGCCGAAATTCGCGGCAATACGGACGAACTCTGGTTGCATGGTATCCGCTGGCTGTGGCGTAACCGTTTTAATGTTGAGGCTCAAAAGAAGTGATTGCGTTTGATCGCCGTAAGACCCTTCTCCTCGGCGCCAGCGCTGCCGCCGCCGCTTTAACACCGGCCTGGACAGCCAGCGCGGAAGCCGCCCCCGCCGTTCGCCTGACATCGGTGAAATTTGGCTCGGTGAGTTGGCTGATCGAGACCATCCGCGCCGAGGGCTTCGACAAGAAACACGGTTTCGACTTGCAGGTTGTCGAAGTGGCGACCAACCACGCCGCCCCAATCGCGCTGCTGGCGGGCGAGGCCGACGTCGTCGTCAGCGATTGGACCTGGGCGCTCCGCCAGCGTGCCAAGGGCCAGGATTTCAAGTTTTCTGCTTATTCCTCAGCCCTCGGCAGCGTCATGGTGCCAAAGGACAGCCCCATCAAAACGTTGGCCGATCTCGAGGGCAAGAAAATCGGCGTTGCCGGAACCGGCATCGACAAAAGCTGGGTGCTGCTGCGCGCCTACACGCGCAAGGTGCTCGGCAAGGACATCGCCAAGATGACCGAACCGGTATTTGGCGCGGCGCCGTTGATCACCGAAGAATTCAAAAGCGGGCGGCTTGATGCCTGCCTGAACTTCTGGACCTATGCTGCACGCCTTGCCGCCGGTGGCGCCCGCCAGATTGTTTCCATGGCCGACGTCATTAAGGCCTTGGACATCTCGCCAACGCCGCCGCTCGTCGGCTTCATCTGGTCGGAAAAAGCCGTGCGCGACAAAAGCGTGCCGATCGAAAAACTGCTTGCCGCCATCACGGACGCCAATGCCGTGCTCGCCAAATCGGACGCCGCGTGGGAGCACCTGCGTTCCCTCGTCAAACCGGCAACAGAAGAAGAGTTTGTTGCCATTAAAGCCTATTTCCGCACTGGCATCACCGGGCCATGGGGCGACGCCGAAATGCAGGCTGCAGAAAAGCTGACCAACCTTTTGATCGAACTTGGAGACGCGGAACTCGTTGGCGATGGCACCCGTTTCGACCCGAACCTCTTCCTCACCAAGGCCGGCTAGTCCATCCGCCTCTTGGTTTTCCGCAGCTGAGCGGCTGGGGTGGGTCGTCGCGTCCCTCTCGGCGTTCGCACTTCTGTGGCAGTTCGTGGCTGTGATCGCCAACGATCCACGCCTGTTTCCCGGGCCATTATCTGTCTTCGCGACCATGCAAGCGCTTGGCTCCACCGGCGCGCTATGGGACAATATCTCCGTCACGCTGGTGCGTCTCGTTTACGCCTTCACGGCCGCGATGCTGATCGGTTCGGTGATCGGCATCCTGCTCGGGTCGTTCCCAAAGGCCGACAGGTTCTTCGATCCTTGGCTGACGCTGTTTTTGAACTTGCCGGCCATCGTCACGATTACGCTCTGTCTGATCTGGGGCGGCATGAACCAGACCGCGATCGTCACCGCCGTCGCTTTGAACAAAATTCCCAACACCGCCGTCACCATGCGCGAAGGCACCAAGGGGTTGTCGCGCGACCTGATCGAGATGGCGCAGATCTATAAATTCGGCTGGCTGAAAACGCTGCGCCACGTGACGCTGCCGCAGCTGGCGCCGTTTTTTGCCGCCGCCGCGCGCGCCGGCTTGGCGCTGATCTGGAAAATCGTGCTTGTCGTCGAAGCCTTCGGCGGCAACGGTCGCGGTGTCGGCTATCAGATCTTCATTGCCTTTCAGGAATTCGACGTCGCCACCATTCTCGCCTACGCGCTCGCCTTCATCATCATCGTGCAGCTGATCGAGAGCTTTGTCATGCAGCCGCTGATCGCGAGGGTCAACAGATGGCGGCGGTAATGCCGGCGGACATCAAGGACGCGCTGGGTTCCCCCATCAGCGTCCGCGTCAAACGCAAGATCTTCCCCGCTGCCGGCGGCCGCGAGGCGCAGCTTGTCCTGCAAGACGTGTCGTTCGAGGTCGAGCCGCGCTCGTTCCTGGTCCTCACCGGACCATCGGGCTGTGGAAAGTCGACGCTGCTCAACATTATCGCTGGGATCGACACAGACTTCGAAGGCCAGATCGACCTCGGCGCGGGTAAAGACAGCCTGACCTTCATCTTCCAATCGCCGCGCCTGCTGCCCTGGCGCACGATCGAACAGAACATTGCGCTCGCCCTGCCGGACGGCGACTCGCGTCACGCCAAGATCCCCGAGATGCTGGCCCGTGTCGGCCTCAGCGAAGCCGCAACCGCTTACCCTGAGCGCGTGTCGCTCGGCATGCAGCGCCGCGCCGCCTTGGCCCGCGGGTTTATCCTTGAACCGCAAATCCTGCTGATGGACGAGCCGTTCGTGTCGCTCGACGACCCAACCGCCCAAAGCCTCAGGCAATTGCTCATAGACCTGTGGCGGCGCCAGCCGACAACGGTGATTTTCATTACCCATGACCGGGATGAGGCCGTACAACTCGGCACCCGCATCTTGCGCATGGTGCCGGGACAGGCGAGTGTCGCCCAGGACGCCGCCGTCAAGCTATCGGATGCGGCCAGGCGCGATCCCGCCGCCGTCCTTGCCGAGCAGAACCGCATCTTTTCGACCCCCTGAGCCCGCATATCCCGCGCGAGCCCGCGATCCGGAACTCCTTCGATGGCGCTTGTCTTAGATCGATCGTCGCCTGCCTTTTTGGCCAGCGTCACAACGGCGGACGAGGCGCGTCAGGCGCTTGCCGCCGGTGCCGATATCATCGACGCCAAGGACCCAACGAAAGGTGCACTCGGCGCGCTTGATCCCGACACCATTCGCGCCATCGTCGCGGCGATTGCCGGGCGCGCGCCCGTCAGCGCCACCATCGGCGATCTCCCCACTGAGCCCGACGTCCTGTGCGCCGCCGCCCAATCAACTGCTGCGACCGGCGTCGATATCGTCAAGGCAGGGTTCTTCGGCGACAGAGATCCGCGGGAGGCCATCGCCGCGCTGGGCCGCACCGATCTTGGCAGCGCCAACCTCGGCAAGGTGTGCCTCGTCGCCGTGCTGATAGCCGACCGCAATCCGGATTTTGCGATCCTGCCAGCACTCGCCGCCGCCGGCTTTGCGGGCGTTATGCTCGACACGGCGGACAAGCGCGCCGGCGCATTGCCCGACGTTGTCGCGCCAGTCCGCTTGCAGTCTTTCCTCAACGACGCCCGCCGCCTTGGCCTCAGCGCCGGTCTTGCCGGGTCGCTGCGCCGGGCCGACATCGCTCGCCTCGTTAACCTTGGCCCCGATATCATTGGCTTTCGCGGCGCGCTGTGCAGTTCTGGGCGCACCTCTGCGCTAGATGGCGCACTGGTCAGGTGCGTCCGGGATGATATCGACGCAGCCGTGGCGCAGTCGCGAGTCGATACTGTCTCACCGCGCCAGCTGCTGAACCAATCCCTGTGACGTCATGGCCGCGCGACTCCTTAGAAGTCCCCATGCGGGAGAGGCGGCCAGGACGATTGTAAATAGGCCTATCGTTCGAGTGACACATCAGGGCGGCAAGTGCGCCGAAAGTGATTGATGGCATGACTGACAAAGCCAAGAAGCCGAAAAAACCGGACAAGCCCGCCGATGCCGCAAAGGCTCGCAAGGCGGCGGCCAAGCTGCGTCAAATCGGCGACAGCATTTTCGTCCGCGATTTCACCGTCGACTGCAATGTCGGCGTTTACGCCGAAGAGCAGGGCGTGACGCAGAAGGTGCGCTTTACCGTCGAAGCCCGGCTCGCGCGCGACATCTTCAGCCTTGATGATGAAATGGCCGAAGTGCCGTCCTACGCCGATATCATCGATTGCATCGTGGCGCTGGCGCGCGGCGGCCACATCAATCTGGTCGAGACGTTCGCCGAGCGCATCGCTGCCCACTGCCTCACTGATAAACGCATCACCGCCGTCCGCGTCGCACTCGAGAAACTCGAACGCGGGCCGTTGCGCGGCGTCGAGATCATCCGCCCGGCGACGAAGGCCGCCGCCCGCGAGTTCGGCCGTGGCTAGGGCCGCGCAAGCAACGCCGCCGCTTGTCATCAAGGTTGGCGGAAGCTTAGCCGAAACCGGCCGCTTGAAAGACGCACTTCACCGCATCGCAGCCGCAACCCGTCCCGTCGTCGTCGTGCCGGGCGGCGGTCAGTTCGCCGGCAAGGTCCGCGATTTGCAGCGTGCCGTCGGCTTCGATGATGCGGCAGCCCACCGGCTCGCCATGCTCGGCATGCACCAGATGGCGGAAGTGTTCGCGGCGCTTGAGCCGCGCCTGAAAGAAGCAGCCAGCCTCGACGCGATTTCGCAAACACTCGGCCAAGGCG
>JANNSR010000030.1:0-18095 GCA_031402935.1 Hyphomicrobium sp.
CCACGCAGACCGCTGCGACGATGATGCTTTCCTCGATCAACGTGATCTTGAGGGTATCGATCGCGCGGTGGATCAGATCCGAGCGGTCATAGACGGCTTCGATCGTCACGCCCTCGGGCAGGCCGGCGGAGATCTCGGCGACCTTGGCCTTGAGGTTGTGGATGACCTCCAGCGCGTTCTGGCCGTAGCGCGCCATCGCGATGCCCGACACCACCTCGCCCTCGCCGTTCAGCTCGGTCAGGCCGCGCCGTTCGTCCGGCGCCAGCTCGACGCGACCGATATCGCGGATCAGCACCGGCGTGCCGCCCTCGCTCTTGACGACCAGCATCTCGATGTCGGCCTTGCCGCGCAGGTAGCCCTTGCCGCGCACCATGTACTCGGTCTCGGCCATCTCGACCACGCGCCCGCCGACGTCGCGGTTGGAGTCGCGGATCACCTGCGAGACCTTCATCAAAGGGATGCCGTAGCTGCGCAGCTTGAGCGGATCGACCGTCACCTGGTAGGTCTGCACGAAGCCGCCGATCGAGGCCACCACGGCAACGCCGGGGGCCTTGGTCAACTGGTAGCGCACGTACCAGTCCTGGATCGTTCGCAGTTCGGCCAGCGTCTTGTCCTTGGCCAGCAGCGCGTACTGGTAGACCCAGCCGACACCGGTGGCATCCGGCCCGAGCGATGGCGCCACGCCTCGGGGCAGCCGGCTGGAAGCGAAGTTCAGGTACTCGAGCACGCGGCTGCGGGCCCAGTAGATGTCGGTGCCGTCCTCGAAAATTACGTAGACAAAGGAGGCGCCGAAGAACGAGAAGCCGCGCACGACCTTGCTCTTGGGCACCGCGAGCATCGCGGTCGTCAGCGGGTAGGTCACCTGGTCTTCGACCACCTGCGGCGCCTGGCCGGGGTATTCGGTATAGACGATGACCTGCACGTCAGACAGGTCGGGCAGGGCGTCCAGCGGGGTCTTGATGACCGCGACGACGCCGGCGATGACGATGAACAGCGTGGCCAGCAGGACCAGGAACGGGTTCCTGCCTGACCACTGGATGATGCCGGTGAGCATGGTGATGCCTCGTTCAGTGGCCGGCGTGGGCCTTGGGGTCTGCCGCGGGCTTGGGCGGAGGCGCCGCCGGCACGCCGCCGGCCGGGGTGATGGCGGTGATCACCCATTCGCCCGGCGCGCGTTCCACGAAGTCGAAGGACACCGCGGCGCCGGGCTGCAGGCCGCGCAACAGCGCCGCGTTGGCCAGCTTGAAGTCCATGGTCATGGCCGGCCACTGCAGCGATTCGATCGCGCCGTGGTGCAGCCGCGCCGTGCCGGCCTGGGCGTCCACGCCTTCCAGCGTGCCGTGGGCGCGATGGCCCACCGCGCCACCGGGCTTGGGCGCCGCCGCGGCCGGCGCGCCCATCCCGCCGATGGCCGCCTTCAGGTTGCTCTCGGCGTCGAGCAGGAAGTTGGCCGAGGTGACCACGCGCTCGCCCTCGCGCACGCCAGCCAGCACCTCGTCGTAATGGTCGCTGCGCTCGCCCAGCTTGACCTCGCGCGGCTCGAAGCGGCCTTCGCCCAGTTCCACCAGCACGATGCGGCGCGTGCCGCTGTCGATCACCGCCGATTCGGGGATGGTCAGCACCGGCTGCCGGGCGCCCACCTGCAGTTCCACCTGGGCAAACATGGCCGGCTTGAGCAGTTGCTGCGCGTTGTCCATCTGGATGCGCACCGGCACCGTGCGCGTCTCGGCGCGCAGCGTCGGGTACAGGTAGGTGATGGTGCCGGCGAAGGCGCGGCCGGGGTAGGCGTTGATCTTCACGCTGGCCTTGGCACCGATCTTCACCAGGCCCAGGTCCTGCTCGAACACGTCGGCCATGACCCACACCGTGGACAGATCGGTCACCTGGTACAGCGCCTCGCCGGCCATGAAGCGCATGCCCTGCAGCGCCTTCTTTTCGGTGACGATGCCCGACACCGGGCTGCGGAAGGTGATGCTGCGGCGCAGCTCGCCGGTCTGCACCAGGGCCTCGATCTGCTCGGCTGACAAGTCCCAGTTGCGCAGCCGTGCCAGGCTGGATTCGGCCAGCTGGCGCATGCCGGCCTGGGCCTCGGCGCCGGCCGACTGCATGGCCTTCAGGCCCTGCGCGGCGATCAGGTATTCGCGCTGGGCCGACACCAGTTCGGGGCTGTAGACCTCGAAAAGCGGCTCGCCCTTGCTTACCGGCTGGCCGGTGGCGTTGACGTGCAGGCGCTCGACATAGCCCTCGAACTTGGGCGTTATGGCGTAGATGCGACGCTCGTCGGGCTCGACCCGGCCCGAGGCGCGCACCGTGCGGCCCAGCGCGCGCAGCGCCGCGGCTTCGGTGCGCACGCCCAGTTTCTGCACCTTGTCGGTGCTGATGCGCAGCGTGCCGGCGCCGCCCTTGGCGCCGGCGGCCGGGGCCTCGTCCTCGCCCTCGTAGACGGCGATGTAGTCCATGCCCATCTGGTCCTTCTTGGGCGTGGGCGACGTATCGGGCAACCCCATCGGGTTGCGGTAGTAAAGGAGCTTGCGCTCTGCCGTCGGCGGCGCTTGCGGGGCATGGCCAGCAATGGCCTTTTCCTGATCGTCGTAGACGGGCACGTAATCGCGCCCATCGGCCGTTCTTTTCTTCTCCGCAGCAAAATCGGCGTCGCCATCGGGGTGCTTCCAGTAGAGCACCTTGCGTTCGCCCGGCGCACTCATAGCCGCGGCCGCTGTTGATTTCATCGGTTGGCCGTCAGCTGGCGTCCGTCCCTGATCGGCTCCGAAACGGTAGCCTGCCGCGGCGCCAAGGAGGACTGCGCACAGCGCAGTCCCCATCAAGATGATTGGTTTCATGACGCGCCGCCTATTCCTTAGCCTTAAAGACGACCGAGCCTTCGATCGTCTCTGACTCGCCTGGAACCTTGGCCTGCAGTTTGAGCGCCCATCCACCCGCCATCGTCAGATCCGCCGTGAAGCGGTAGACGCCAGGCTCGGACGCCGGCATGGCCTGATGCTTCGCCTCCATCTCGTCCATGCTGTCGGGCGACATATCGAGGCGTGTTCGGAAGATGACCGCATTGGTCACAGGCTTGCCGGACGGAGTGTGCGTGAGTTTCACGGCTAGTTCCGTGTTCTCACCGCCTTTGACGTCAGTTGTCACGGCTTCGAATCTATAGTCGTTCGCGCCCGCGAAAAGCGGCGAGCAACTGAAGGCAAGCGTGGAACCAATCGCTGACGCGCGTATGATCGATCGTAGTTTCATTGGTCTGATCCTTTTCGAGATGGATTGCTTGCTCGAGCATCAGACCAACCAGCGGTTGGTTCGCTCAAGCAAAGTCACCCGCGCGAGGCGCGGGACATCCTTCGATGGATCAGGCTCGGGGAGGTGGCGGCTGTGGCGCCTGGCGCCAATCCGGTGTGCGGTAAGGCGGCGGCAACTGGTACAGCAAGCGCGCCGCTTGCCGTTCCGCAGCCGGCTGGAAGACAACGCCGAAAACCTTGAAGCACTTGGCAAGGCAGTTGTCTGCGGCGCAGCCCTTGCCCTTGTCGCAGGTCGAGCATTTCGAAGGCATGAGGGTGTGAGCCATCTTGGCGCAATCTGTCATCGCCGCGGCCGGCATCGAGGTGTCGTGCCTTGTCTGCTCTGTCTTTGTGGTGTTTGACGTGATAGCGGCCCAAGCACCGGTCACCGGAGCGGCGGCAACGGCCACTCCAACCAGGATACTTAAGGCGGCTCGTTTCCAGTTCACGCTATTGGCGCTCCCGGCGTCATCGTTCGACCGTCAGCTTATCGACGTCAAGTTACGAAAGTATAACATGAATACGAGTTATCGGCTGTCCTGTCCGTCGCAGCTGCCTGAAGCAACTACCATTATCGTTTGCGACCCCGTGCTAAACGCTCCACAGCAATGGGTTGTAAGGGCAATTTTGCGTGCCATTACAATCGCATGTGTGGACGTTCTGGTTGTTCACAGCCGAGAGTTCGTACGTCAACGCTGGCCGCAGCCCCTCACTTCGCCGAACAACACGCCCGCTGAGACCTTCAGCGCTTTGGCGATCTTGTCGAGTATGACGACCGTCGGGTTTCGCACGCGGCGCTCGATGCCGCTGATGTACGTGCGGTGCAGGCCGCAGTAGTCGGCAAAGCTCTCCTGCGAGAAGCCCTGTTCCTCGCGCAGTTTCTTCAGGTTGGCTCAATACTCAATGAAAGTCCCGGGATTTCGGCAGGATGCGGACGTCGCGCGGGTGGCTGCCACGCGTGATACGCGGATGCAGAAATTCATCGGCGCGGCTGAGCGTGATATTTGTCTCGTGGGTTTCCGATAGACGGCCGAGTTCGCGCGTTCGATCAAAAACCTTTTGCGCCATGAGATGAATGACCCCTTGCGGACTTCTTTGCAGCTTTCCCTCGATCACGAGCAGGCGCCCACCCATCACCTCTTTGCGATAGCGCTCGAAGAGACGCGCCCACAGCACGACATTGGTGATGCCGGTTTCATCTTCCAGCGTGATGAAGATGGCGTTGCCCTTGCCCGGCCGTTGACGCACCAGAACGATGCCGGCGGTTCGCGTCAAGGCGCCATCTCGCCTGCGTGACGTCTCTGCGCACGTCGCAACGCCCTCGCTTTCGAATATTGGGCGCAGAATTTCCATCGGATGACCTTTCAAAGACAGGCGCACGGTCTGGTAGTCGGCGGCGATGTGCTCTGAGAGCGGCATGATTGGCAGGTGGGCGTCCGGTTCGGCAGCCAATTCACGCGCGTCAGCAGCGGCGAAAAGTGGTAGCGGATCGTTGTCCGGCAGGCGCCGTACGGCCCACAGGGCTTCGCGCCGGTCAAGGCCAAGAGAGCGGAATGCATCGGCGTCTGCGAGCAGACGCATGGGGCGGCTGAACAGCCTGGCGCGGACAGCAAGGTCCTCGACGCTGCCATAGGCTCTTGTCCGGGCTTCAACGAGCCGCAGCGCATCGCAGGCGCTGAGGCCGTCGATCTGCCGCAGGCCGAGCCTCAGCGCCAGCGCCCCGTCTTCGCGACGTTCCAGGGCGTTGTCCCAACGGCTGTGATTGATATCGGCTTCGCGAACCTCGACGCCGTGTTCCTGCGCATCGCGGACGATCTGAGCGGGGGCGTAAAATCCCATCGGCTGAGCGTTCAGCAACGCGCACGCGAACACCGCCGGATGCCGGCATTTGATGAAGGATGAGATATAGACCAGCTTGGCGAATGACGCGGCATGGCTCTCGGGAAAGCCATAGCTGCCGAAACCTTTAATCTGCTCGAAGCTGCGTCGCGCGAAATCAGGATCGTAGCCGCGCTCAACCATGCGGTTGACCATCAAGGATTCAAATTTGCCGATGGTGCCAACATTGCGGAACGTCGCCATGGCGCGGCGCAGGCCGTTCGCTTCGATTTCAGTGAACTTGGCGGCGACCATGGCGAGCCGCATTGCCTGTTCTTGAAACAGTGGCACGCCTTTGGTCTTGTTTAAGACCTGGTACAGTTCATCGGCATCGCCATGCTCCGGCGAAGGTGCCGGAAAGCGGACCTCTTCCAACCCGGCGCGACGGCGCAAATAGGGATGCACCATGTCGCCCTGGATCGGCCCCGGTCGCACGATCGCGACCTGGATGACGAGATCGTAGAACTCGCGCGGCTTGAGGCGCGGCAGCATGTTCATCTGCGCCCGGCTCTCGACCTGAAAAACGCCTAGAGAATCGCCCTTACACAGCATGTCGTAGACGTCCGCCTGTTCGCGCGGCACATCGGCAAGGCCGTAATCGATACCGTCATGCTGGCGCAGCAGATCGAAGGATTTAGCGATGCAGCTCAGCATGCCGAGCGCCAGCACATCGACCTTCATCAGACCGAGCGCGTCGATGTCGTCCTTGTCCCATTCGATGAAGGTACGCTTGTCCATCGCGGCGTTGCCGATGGGCACGATGTCATCGAGGCGGCCGCGCGCCAGGATAAACCCGCCGACGTGCTGAGAAAGGTGACGCGGAAATCCCAAGAGGCGGATCGCGAAATTGACAGCGCGGCGGATCATCGGGTTTTCCGGATCGAGCCCCGCTTGACAAATGTCGGCGTCTTTGACGTCGCTACCCCAGCTTCCCCATTGCGTGCCGGCGATCTTCGCCGTCACGTCTTCCGTGAGGCCCAGCGCTTTGCCGGCGTCGCGAATAGCGCTGCGCGGACGATAGCTTATGACGGTTGCAGCTATCCCGGCGCGATGGCGGCCGTACTTTTCATAGATGTACTGAATGACTTCCTCGCGCCGCTCATGCTCGAAGTCGACGTCGATGTCGGGCGGCTCCTTGCGCTCGGTTGAAATAAACCTGGCGAACAGAAGGTCGTGATCCTTGGGATCGACGGCCGTGATGCCGAGCACGAAGCAAACAGCGGAGTTGGCGGCGGATCCGCGCCCCTGACACAGAATGCCCTGGCTATCGGCATAACGAACGATGTCGTGGATGGTCAGGAAGTAACGGGCATAATCAAGCTCGGCGATGAGGACCAATTCATCGCTGATCAGCTTGGCAACTTTTTCCGGAACGCCGCCGGGATAGCGCTGAATGGCGGATCGCCGTGTCAGCTCTTCGAGCCACGTCTGCGGTTCCCAGCCTGGCGGCACCGATTCGTCTGGGTATTCGTATTTGAGTTGATCGAGCGAGAAGCCGATATTGTCGAGAAAATTGCCTGTTTCCGTGATCGCGCCCGGGCAATCGAGGAAAAGACGCACCATTTCGTCTGACGTTTTCAAATGCCGTTCGGCGTTGACCTCCAGGCGGCGCCCCGCTTCCGCGATCGTCGTGCCCTCACGAATGCAGGTCAAAACGTCTTGCAGATCGCGCTGTTCGGGGACTGCGTAGAGAACGTCATTCACGGCCAGCAGTGGAACGCGGCGCGCAAACGCTATTTGTTTGAGGCGCGCGAGCCTGCGGCGATCGTCTCCGCGCCTATGCATGCTGGCTGCAAGCCAGACACGGCCGGGCGCGGCTTCAGTCAAACGCAACACTAGACGTTCGATCTGCTCCAGGCGCCGGTCCGGCATGACGGCAAGCAACAGGTCTTTTGCGTCTGCGGTAAGATCGTCGAGTGCAAGGATGCAGCCGCCTTTACCAGCGCGGCCGTTGCCGAGCGTTAGCAAGCGCGTTAGGCGTCCCCAGCCGTCGCGGTTTGCGGGGTAGGCGATGATGTCCGGCGTCCCGTCAGCAAAGACGAGCCGCGTTCCGGCCGCAAGTTTGAAATTCAGAGCGCACGCCCTGAGCCGGCCTGGATCGATTGCGCCGCCTTCGGGTTGCAGCGCTTCTTTCCACACGAACTCTCCAGGGCCGCCGCCGTCGCGCAGCTTTTCCGGCGGCACGGCGCCCTCGCGGCGCAATTCTTCCAGTGCGCTGTAAGCGCGGACAACGCCCGCTACCGTATTGCGGTCGGCAATGCCAATGCCGCCATGCCCAAGACGCAACGCCGTCAGCACAAGATCGCGCGGTTGCGATGCTCCGCGCAGAAACGAAAAGTTCGTTGCCGTTGCGAATTCTGCGTAGCGCATCAGGCGAACACTCCATGCAGGAACCAGCGTGGATGCGCGTCTCCCTGCCCATAGAGCCCTTGACGAAAGATCCAGAAGCGGCAGCCGGCGGCATCCTCGACCCGATAGTAATCCCGCGCCTGTGCGCCGCTGCTCTTGCGCCACCATTCAGGTTCGATGCGCTCGGGTCCTTCTGCGCGCGTGACGTCGTGCAGAACGCGCCGCCAGCGGAAACGCAGCGGCGGACCATCGGGCACTTCAGCGAGGGCTTCGATCGGCTGCGGGGGGGTAAAAAGCTGCAGCGGGCGAAGCGGCGGCTCGCCGGGCTCAAGCTGCGGCCAGCCAATACGCGGTGCCGTTGCGCGATTTTTGAGTGCGGACGTCCCGGCCGCAGACACAAGCCGCGCATCATGATCGGGATCGTGCGTGTCGCGCGCTTCGAAGCGGAGAACGCGGTCGCGCCCGAAGCGGACGACGAGCCTATCTACGAGATCGCCGACGGCATCGTTGTCGCTTGCCTCTCCGTCAATGGGCTGGCTGTCAATGGATTGGCCGTAAATCGGGTGGCCGTCAAGATGAGGTTGTGCGGCTTTGAGCGTTTCGGTCACCGGTACGGCGAGGCGAATGCAATCGAACCCGAAGCCCGGATCGATCGGGTCGCAAATGCTATCAAGCCGCTCGCGGTAAAGTTTTAGAATGAAGATCGCGTCGCGCGATGGGCGCCCCGTCTGAACTACGATGCGCCGGACCGCGCCGTCACTGCGGAAGAGACTGGCTTCGAAAGAGCGGCCGCCTTCATCGCGTTCCTGCATGACGCACCCAGCATCTTCGAGCATTTCACCCAGAACGCTTTCCAGAGCTTCCGTCTGCGTAATGGGCTCGGGAAAATGCCGGTCAACAACGATTGCTGGCAAAGGCCGAAGCGGTGTGATGCGCGCATTCTCACGGCCAAGGGTCCGCATCAAGCACGTGATGAGGCCCTGCCCGAAACGAGCCGCAAGAACTTGCGAGGGGCGCTCGCTGAGATCGCCGATCGTCTTCAGTCCGGCTCGCGACAGTGCGACAATAGTTTTGCGTTCAAGTCCGGCAAGCGCTGCGACCGGCAATTGTTTCACCAGGATCTCGTCTTTTCCGGGAGGCGCAATTTCAACTCTGCTGAAGCGCGCCAGTGCGCGGGCGGCATCCGGCGTGCCGGCGATGCTCGATCGTACGCTGAGACCGGCGTCGCGCAAATTAGCCGAGACTTTTGTTTGCAGGCTCGTCTCGCCGCCGGATAAATGCCCACATCCTGTGATGTCGAGCATGAGCCCATCAGGCAAATCCAAAGCCACCGAAGGCGTGAACCGGTCGCAGTGCTCTGCAAGACGCGCGATGAAACGGGCGTCGCTTGTGGAATTAGCCTCAACGACGGCAAGAACGGGAATGCGGGCGTGTGCGTCCGCCAAAGTCAGGCCGGGTGTCAGGCCGAGCTTGGCTGCACGCTGATCGGTAGCGGTGATGCGCAAGGCACCTTTGATCTTTTCGGTAACGACGAGAGGACGGTCATCCCGCTCTACGCCATATGAAAGGCTGCGTTCCCGATGGATCCGGTCTGTCGCGAGAAACGGAAACCATAGGGCGAGATACCGGCGCGGCATCGCTAAGATTGCGGTCTTGGAAACATCTTCGGTCACGATCCCACTCCACATGCCACACATGGCCCGCCATCCCCCCGCGATGGCGCAGCAAGGTCAGTTCGAATGCAGGAAAACCTGGCGCATTGGCTGCAAGAGCGCGGGACGGCGCGGCTTGAACCCGCCAGCGCGTTACCGCAGCGCTTTGCGAGGGCGAAGCGGTTGTGCGCAACATCAGGATTGGGACGCTTGATTTGGCGGACGCCAACGACAACCGGCGGCTGGCCGTGAAATTGAGGATCTTGGGTTCGCCCCAAGGCTCGATCACAACGGCGCCAAGTGCCGCGCACCGCGCAGCTTGCTCGCCCGCGCGCAGAACGCCTTCGGCATCGCGCGCTCGAACAAGAATGAAGCGCTCGGGGTCCAAGCCCAGTCCGGCAAGGCCGGAGGCGTTCATTGCGCCGGTTTCGGTGCCCAGAAAATCCTGCCGGACCCAAAGGATAGGGCGCTTCCCGGCGGCTCTCAAAGATAGCGCAGCAGCAAAACCTGCCGCAGTTCCAAGATGCGCCGTCGTGGCCGCGTAGATTTCTTGAACGCCGCACCTGGCAAGCCCGCCGCCAAGAGCTGCATCGATCGAAATCTCCCCAAAAGAAATAGGGGGAACCGCGACGGTAGAATGGCCTTGATTGAGGGTGTTTGCAGTCTCTGGAAACGGAAAAACCATAGCGCTGCCGGTGTTGATGTTCCTATTTTGTTCTACAATACGCGTTCCATTCGCCATGTCAACACAGGCAACAAAACAATCACGTTGCGCCCACACGTTCGCGGCTTCGGAAAAGTGCGTGTTTGTAGCGTGAGCAAAAAAAACCCGGCCGGAACGCCGGAGCCGATGCGCCACGCGCGTCGCCGATAAAGATCGGCCGCCGCGACCTCACTTCGTCGGCCAGCTGCCCGGCTACAGCCGATTTCTTTCCGCATGGCTTTGCAGTCGTAAGACTGCGGCGACACAAATGCAGAATTGCGACGCGGCGTCGCCTGCATCAAACCGCGACGAAAGGGGGATTGACCGGCCGTCGAAAGCTCGCCATCTTCGCCGCCGTCAGCAATGAATTGCGGAAGAGACCGGTGGATCTTTACGGATCGCCGGCGCCGAAGGAGCAACCGCCCCGGAAACTCTCAGGCAAACAGACTGCAATTCGATGACACTCTGGAAAGCGGTCAAACGGCGCACCGTTTGCACCCACCGAAGATGACAAGGATCCTGCCGGCTGCGCTGAAACGTAGTTTGGGATTCTAATCTTTCAGGTCTCACGACAGAGGGGGCTCAGTCCGGTGCACATCCGTGCACGGCAGAGCTATGGGCCCTATGTGAGCGAAACAACATCCGCAAATACACAAGCCGCGCTCAAGCGCACGCCGTTGCATCACATGCACGTGGCGCATGGCGCCCGCATGGTGCCGTTCGCGGGCTATGACATGCCCGTGCAGTACGCGCCGGGCGTGCTCAAAGAACATCTGCACACACGCGCGGCGGCGGGTTTGTTCGACGTTTCGCACATGGGCCAAATTGTACTGCGTGCCAAGTCCGGCCACGTGGCAGACGCAGCGCTGGCATTGGAACGGCTGGTGCCCGTCGATGTGCTGGGCTTGAAACCCGGCCGCCAGCGCTACGCGCTTTTCACCAACGACAGCGGCGGCATTCTCGACGATTTGATGGTTTGTAACCGCGGCGATCATCTGCTCCTCGTCGTCAATGCGGCGTGCAAAGAAGCCGATGAAGCGCACGTGCGCGCCCATCTCGCGGACACGTGCGATATCGAACGGCTCGACCGCGCACTTATCGCGTTGCAGGGGCCAAAGGCCGAGGCCGCATTGGCGCGCCTTGCGCCAGGGTGTGCCGACATGCGATTCATGGATGTGCGTACGCTCAACATTCTTGGCGCCGATTGCGTCGCGACGCGTTCGGGCTATACGGGCGAAGACGGCTTCGAAATTTCAATTCCGGTTGACCGCGCGAGTGACATCGCGACGGCCCTGCTCGAAGACGTGAGCGTTGCTCCGATTGGTCTTGGTGCCCGAGATAGCCTTCGGCTTGAGGCCGGGATGCCGCTGTACGGTTCGGACCTCGATCAGACGACGACGCCCGTCGAGGCCACACTCGTCTGGGCCATCCAAGCGGCAAGACGGATCGGTGGAGCGCGCGAAGGCGGGTTCCCGGGCGCCGCAATTATTCTGGAACAAATTGCCGGTGGCGCCGCCCGCCGCCGCACCGGCCTACTGCCGGCGGGACGCGCGCCCGTCCGCGCCGGTGCTCACGCCTTCGTATCCGAAGATGCGGAACAGGCCGTTGGCCGCATCACGTCCGGTGGGTTTGGGCCTAGTCTCGATAGGCCGGTTGCCATGGGCTATCTGCCAACTGAACTCGCGGACATCGGCACAACCGTTTTCGCCGAAGTGCGCGGTCAGCGCCTTCCCATGACCGTCACACAGCTGCCGTTTCACACGCCAAACTACAAACGCACTTAGAACACCGCAAAACCATGGGGCCAAAATCATGAAATTCACCGACGAACACGAATGGCTGACGCGCGACGGCGATGTCGCAACCGTCGGCATCACGGCGCACGCCGCCGGTCAGCTCGGCGATCTGGTGTTTCTCGAACTGCCGAAAGTCGGCGCCGCGCTGCGCAAGGGCAATGCCGCAGCCGTCGTCGAATCCGTCAAGGCCGCATCCGATGTCTACGCGCCTCTCGACGGCGACGTGGTCGAGGTCAACGACGCCGTGGTGAAAGACCCGTCCCTCGTCAACTCCGATCCGCTCGGCACGGGTTGGCTGTATAAAATCAAGCTCGTAAAGCCATCCGACTTTGACGGCCTGATGGATGAAGCTGCCTACAAAAAGCTGATCGGCTAGCAGTCAATTTGCGGAGCGCATGATGCCTGGTTCCTATGACCCCTATGACTTTGCCAACCGGCGGCACATTGGCCCGTCAGCAGCGGAAATTGCCGACATGCTGGCCGCAGTCGGCGCGCCGACGCTGCATGCGCTGATCGATGAAACGGTGCCGGCGGCCATCCGGCAGACATCGCGCATCGATTTCGGAAAGTCGCTCTCTGAGCGGCGCGCGCTCGATAAGTTGCGTGCGACCGCCAACAAAAACCGATTGCTAACCTCACTGATCGGCCAGGGCTACCACGGCACCACGATGCCGCCCGCAATCCAGCGCAACATCTTCGAGAACCCGGCGTGGTACACGGCCTATTCGCCGTATCAGCCGGAAATTAGCCAGGGCCGCTTGGAGGCGCTGCTGAATTTCCAAACTCTGGTTTGCGATCTGACCGGCCTCGATATCGCCAACGCGTCGCTGTTGGACGAAGCCACTGCGTCAGCCGAAGCGATGGCCATGGCGCACCGGGTTGCGGCGTCGAAGGCCAACGTGTTCTTTGTTGATCGCGACTGCCTGCCGCAAACGATTGCTGTCGTCAAAACGCGCGCCGAACCGCTCGGCTGGACCGTTACCGTCGGCGATCCGTTTGCGGATTTAGTGCCCACCGAGGTGTTCGGCGCGCTGTTCCAATATCCGGGCGTAAATGGCGCGTGTCATGATTTCTCAGGACCGATCGCCAAACTGCATGCCGCCGGCGCCATTGCCGTGATGGCTGCTGATCCGTTGGCGCTGACGCTTTTGAAGCCGCCCGGCGAGATGGGCGCCGATATCGCCGTCGGCTCGATGCAGCGTTACGGCGTGCCAATGGGCTATGGCGGTCCGCACGCCGCCTACATGGCGACGCGAGATGCTCACAAGCGCACGATGCCGGGGCGGCTTGTCGGCGTATCGGTCGACGCCAAGGGCAACCGCGCCTACCGCTTAGCGCTGCAAACGCGCGAGCAGCACATCCGGCGTGAAAAAGCGACGTCGAACATCTGCACGTCTCAGGTGCTGCTGGCGGTTATCGCGTCGATGTATGCCGTGTTCCACGGGCCGCGCGGGCTGAAAGCCATCGCCGCGCGCGTGCATCGCGACGCCGTCCGGCTCGACGAAGGGCTCTCGTCGCTCGGCTTCAAAGTTTCACCCGCCGCCTACTTCGACACGATCACGGTCGAAGTCGGTCCGTATCAGGGCTTGATCTTGAAGAACGCCGTCGATAACGGCGTCAATCTCCGCAAGGTGTCTCACGACCGCATCGGCATCACGGTCGACGAGCGGACGCGGCCCGATACGCTTGAAGCCGTGTGGCGCGCCTTCGGCGGTTTCGATCTGACCTACCAGGACGCGTATCCCGCCTCCCGGCTGCCGCCGGATCTCATCCGGACGTCGGAATATCTGACGCATCCGATTTTCCATATGAACCGCGCCGAAAGCGAGATGACACGCTATATGCGCCGCCTTGCCGATCGCGATCTGGCACTCGACCGGTCGATGATCCCGCTTGGATCATGCACGATGAAGTTGAATGCGACCGCCGAGATGCTGCCGATCTCTTGGCCTGAATTCGCGGAAATGCACCCCTTCGCGCCGGCCGATCAGGCACTCGGCTACAAGGAACTGATCGACGATCTATCGCAAAAGCTGTGCGAGATTACCGGCTACGACGCCATCTCGATGCAATCGAACTCCGGCGCGCAGGGCGAATACGCCGGGCTTCTCGCCATCCGCGCCTATCACCGCAGCCGCGGCGATTTGAACCGCGATGTGTGCCTCATCCCATCGTCGGCGCATGGAACAAATCCGGCTTCTGCCCAGATGTGCGGCATGACCGTTGTCGTGGTTGGCACCGACGCGGGCGGCAACATCGACATCACCGACTTCAGGGCGAAGGCCAAAACCCACGCCAGCCGGCTTGCCGCGTGCATGATTACCTATCCCTCGACACATGGTGTGTTCGAGGAAAGCGTCATCGAGCTGTGCAAGATCACGCACGCCCACGGCGGCCAGGTTTATCTGGACGGCGCCAACTTGAATGCCCTCGTCGGCTTGGCGCGGCCCGGCGATTTCGGCGCCGATGTCAGCCATCTCAACTTGCACAAGACCTTTTGCATTCCGCACGGCGGCGGCGGGCCCGGCATGGGCCCGATCGGCGTTAAGTCGCAACTGATCCCCTTCCTACCAGGACACCCTGAAACAGACGGCCGCGAGTTCACCGTTTCGGCAGCGCCCTATGGCTCGGCGTCGATTTTGCCGATCTCGTGGAGCTATTGCCTGCTGATGGGCGGGCGCGGGCTGACGCAAGCAACGCGCATCGCCATTCTCAACGCCAACTACATCGCCAAGCGGCTCGAAGGCGCCTACCCGGTTCTGTACAAGGGCCGGACGGGGCGCGTGGCGCATGAGTGCATCATCGACACCCGGCCGCTGATGGAAAGCGCCGGCGTGACGGTTGACGATATTGCCAAGCGGCTGATCGACTGCGGATTTCATGCTCCAACCATGAGCTGGCCGGTTCCCGGCACGCTGATGATCGAGCCGACGGAATCCGAGACAAAAGCCGAACTCGATCGCTTTTGTTCGGCCATGCTTGCGATCCGGCAGGAAGCACGCGACATCGAAGAGGGCCGCATCGACCGTAAAAACAATCCGCTCAAAAACGCGCCTCATACGGTTGAGGATTTGATTGGCGCATGGGACCGGCCGTATTCGCGGGAAGCGGCGTGTTTTCCGCCCGGCGCCTTCCGCGTCGACAAGTATTGGCCACCGGTCAATCGCGTCGACAACGTCCACGGCGACCGCAATCTCGTGTGCTCGTGTCCGCCGCTTGAGGCTTACAAGGACGCGGCCGAATAGTGGCGCCTGCAGTGCCGGCATTGCCTAAACGGCAAGGAAATGCCGCCTCGGGAAGTATTCCCGGCGCCAGCTCAGCGCAAAGCATGGCTTTCGCGCGATCCGCTGACCATGGCATAACGTTATGATAGGCGCACCTGCCGCGCCAGATCTGAACATGGAGTTTGAAATGAACCGCGCCGCTTCCCTGTTACTCGCAGCATCCATCGGGCTGGCACTCGCCTCGCCAGTTGAGGCGGCCAGCCTCGCCGTTGGCAAAAAGGCCGAAATCAACGTCGATGCCAAGAAAATGGGCGAGGAGCAGGCGCGGCTTTGGAAGCAGTTCGGCGGCTGGTGCGCCATCAGGGATTGGCATCCGGCCATCGCCAACTGCGAAGAGAGCAAAGACGGCGATGCGCGGTTTCGCACGCTGACATTGAAAGACGGCGGCAAAATTAAAGAGCGGCTGATCGAGGAGAAAAACTTTATTTACAAGTACGCCATCGTCGAAAGCCCGCTGCCGGTCAAAAACTATGAGGCACAATTCGCGTTGACGCCCGACGACGACGATGAAGATGAAATCAACTTCGCATGGTCTGCCGTGTTCGATGCCGAGGGCAAGCCCGACAAGGAAGCGCGCGACACGATTGACGGAATTTTCAAGGCGGGACTCGAAAATATTAAAGCCATGACGGCGGCCCCGGCGAAGTAGCGCGGGCGGCGCCGCTTTATCAAAACAAAAAAGAACGCGATCCGCAGCGGGGGAAGCTGCGGATCGCGAACATCCAGCGGCGCGCAACGGGGGGGATGCGGGCCGCGCGTGAATGCCTCGAGGGAGGGAGGCATTTGCCGTTCAGGCACGGGTCAACGCACTTGCTCGCATAATAGTTCCAACCGTTTAAGCAACCCGATCGTTGGCACTGTCAATCCTTGGCAACCTAGGGCGCAAACCGGCGCCGCGACGTCATTATGTGGATGTTGCCGCAATCAGGAGGCCGTGATCAGCGTCGGCATGATTGCGTCCGTCCGGCAATTTCAGCGAAAGGTCCGGCAAATCGACTTCGACGCTCAGTCCGCCGGCCGATTTATACGAGACTTTTCCGCCGAACTGGAGCGCGAGCCGCTCGGAAATCTGGGAGCCGAGGCCCGGCGGCGCGGCCTCAGCCGGCACGCCTCCGATGCCATTGTCGGAAACTTCGAGCAAAGCACCCTTTTCCGCAAGCGGCCGGAGTCTGACTTTAATCACACCCGAACGGCCATCAGGAAACGCGTGCTTCAGCGCGTTGACAACGAATTCCTGGATCAGCACGCACAACGATGTCGCTTCGCGTGCCGGCGCATACAACGGTGGAATGTCGAAAACGAATGAAACCCTGTCGTTTGGCTGCGCTTCGGCGAGATCGTCGAGAACGCCTTTAACAAGCTGATCGATGCGGACAAGCTCAAGATCGTTGGCGACCTTCATGCGGCGCTGTGCGCTCGAAATCGCCATGACACGCTCGCGCGCGCCCGAAAGCGTGCGAATCGTACCTGGATCCTGCGAATGGCGGATGTGGAGATTGAGAAAACCGACGACGAGCGTCAGCGTGTTGCCAATACGGTGGGTTACATCACGCAGAAGCGTTTCGGCGCGGTCTCGCTCTTTGGCGAGTTCGGCTGTGCGCTCCTCGACCTTCAGCGCAAGTGCGACCCTCGCATCTTCGAGAATAAGGTTGGCGGCCTCCACATCGCGACTACGCTCCTGCTCGCGCTGCCAGATGACGTAGGCAATTGCGAGAGTACTGAAAATAGTCAGGCACAATACTGTGATCAGCCAGAACCGGCGTTGCTCGTAGTCGGCATTACGAAGCTCGAATAGCCGGCCTTCCTCGGCGCTAGTCGCAGCGATTTCAATGCGCAACTTGTCAGTCACTAATGCACCGCGCTCCAGCAGCGCGAGCTTCGTCTCGTCCGTTGGACGTGCTACTTTGAAGGCCTTAAAACTTTCGTCGATTAACGCGATACGCTCATCAATGAGCGGTTTTCACGCGGCAACGCGTTTCGATTGTTCAGGGTTGTCGCTGACGAGATGCAGCACATCGCGGTGGGAGTCGAAGACCGTTGCTAAGCCGCGTTCATAGGCTGGAAGGTATGTGTCGTCTCCGGTGATCAGAAAGCGGCGATGGCCCGTTTCGATATCTTGCGTTGCACTCAACAGTATGCCGAGCTTTTCTTTCACGAGAAGCGTCTGGGTGACGAGCGCTTGGCTCGTTCCCGTAATCAAGAAAAGCAATGTTGCAATGATGCCGCAAACCACGGGCACCGCAGCCAATGTGACGATCCCGATCACGCTCCGTTCGGAACTAGGCAATTTTCAACTCCGCGCCGGCGTGAGCCGATTTTCTAGCGCGCTCGCGGAGGGTTCGCTATGTAATACGACATAGGGTTCGCGACATCGTTCTCGCCAGCGCGGAGATCAGACCGAGGCATATTTGTCCGCACCCGAACCCGGCGATTGCCCACAGTGTGAGCATATATTTGGTTAATTCTGGATTCTAGAAATAAAGATGCTGCGGCCAAAGTCAGGCCGCAATTGCGCGTCGGCTGAGGGCTGGGCGAGCCGCAACACCCAATCCCGCCAGGTGTTGCCAAGACGGGTATTTACCGGCCCCGGGATTGGCCCAATCTCCATGCCCAGGCACGCGCTTTGAGAATTTGCGGTTGGATGCGCCATCTGTCGGCTCCTCGCGGTTCGCTGGCGATACCTTGCGGCGTTAGAGAAAGCCAAGCACGTTCGCAATGACGAGAACCGAAATCGGAACGCCCAAAGCCCATAGCACAACATTCTTCATGTTCGTCTCCTCCACACCTGCGCACTGCTGAAGCCAGATTAGCGTCGCAGTTGCAACGCGCGACCAAGCATTTGGTTTCATGTGCTTGAGCTCTGCCGCCACAATTGAGAGGCTGCGCGGCTGCCAGGAAACTTCGGAACAAAAATGCAACCCGCGCGTTTTCTTGACGCGGGTGGACGGGGCAGCGAGCCCTCCACTTCCAGAGCAACACCTCACATAGCGCAAGGGAGTTTTCACATGTCCAGCACGTCAGACAAGATCAAGGGCTACGCCAACGAAGCCATCGGCAACGTCAAGCAGGGCGTCGGCAAGCTCGTTGGTTCCGATAAACTTCGGGCCGAAGGCAAGGTCCAAGAAGTGACGGGCGAAGGCCAGCAG
>JANNSR010000031.1:0-5314 GCA_031402935.1 Hyphomicrobium sp.
TGCAGCATCACATGCACTTTTTTAGTCCGGCCGATCGCGCGCTCCTGGTGCGCACGCGCGAAAAGTGCCTTCAATCCGTGAAGCGCGGTGTGGTCGTCGCGAAACGGCGACACGCGGAGATAGGCACTCCAATTTTGTCCCGCCTCGTTTTTAAGGCCGAGGCTTAAGACCGATACCGCGAAATCTTCTCGCCGCATGCGCCGCATCGCCTTGACGAGCAGCAGGCGCGCGCAATCTTCCGTTTTCTCAGCACCGCGCCAGTCTCTGGCCAGTACCCGGCTATGGCCGAACATGGATCGCTCCGTCTCCGTGCGCTCGATGTCGAAGCCATGTAAAAACGCCCAGAAGCGCTCGCCCTGCACACCGCCCCAGATGGCACGAAGTTGCGGTGATGGCAGTGCCCAAAGTCCGGCAACGGTCGTGACGCCGGTCCGCGCCAAGCGGGCTGAATTGCCCTTTGCTATGCCCGGAATGTCCGTCAGATTCAGGCCGAGCAAACGATCGGGCAAATCGGCCTGCCGTAATGCCACCAGCCCGTCTGGTTTCTCCATCTCGGCTGCGATCTTGGCCAGCAACTCGTTGGGGGCGAGACCGATTGAGCAGGTCAACGTCGGGCCGATCCGCAAAGCGAGAGCCCGCTTGATCGAACGGGCAAGGTCAATCGCGGCGGCACGTTCGTTGGCGAGAAGACGGCAGGTGACTTCGTCAATCGAACAGGTCTTGTCAACCGGCACCACATCGTCGACGACGGCGATAATCTCGTGATGCAGGCGGACGTAAACATCATGCCGCGCAATCACGAGCTTGATGTCGGGACAGCGCTGCAGAGCCTCGGAAACCGGCGTACCGGTTTTGACGCCGAAGCGTTTGGCTTCGGGGCTGGCGGCAATGAGAACCGTATGTTCGGTCCGCAACGGAATAACCCCCACAGGCCGCTCTCTCAGATGCGGTCGCAAGTGTTGTTCGGCGCGCGCAAAAAAGCTGTCGAAGTCGATATACAAGCTGGCAAAATCTTGGCCTTTTCGCATCCCGCAGCGCCTTTGAAACGTCAAGAACACAACGTGAACATAGATCGTTTGTGCGCGTCTGTCGAGGCGGAAAGGAAATTGAAAAATTCGCCACCGGCAAACGCGGGCGGGGCGCGCCCAGCCTTTGTTGAGCCCTGCGCGCCGATGCGTTAGAACGCCGCCAATCCATCACGCGCCAACTCAAGGAAGACGCCTGCTCATGGCCGCATATCAATACGTCTACCACATGCACAAATTGTCGAAGGCCTATCCGGGCGGCAAACAGGTGCTGAAAGATATTTCGCTGTCGTTTCTTCCCGGCGCCAAAATCGGCGTCGTCGGCTTGAACGGCTCCGGCAAGTCGACGCTGCTGAAAATCATGGCCGGCACGGTTGACGATTTCATCGGCGAAGCCAAGCCCGCCGACGGCATCCGCGTCGGCTATCTGCCGCAGGAGCCGCAACTGGACGAGACCAAGGACGTGCTCGGTAATGCCATGGAAGGGGTGGCGGAAAAAAAAGCCATTCTCGATCGCTACAACGAAATTGCCGCCAACTACACCGACGAGACGGCGGACGAAATGACGGCGCTGCAGGACCAGATCGACGCCCAGAATTTGTGGGACTTGGACACGCAAGTTGAGCAAGCGTTGGATGCACTGCGCTGCCCGCCGGGCGACTCTTCAGTCACGAAGCTCTCGGGCGGCGAAAAGCGCCGCGTGGCGCTGACGAAGCTGCTGCTGTCGAAGCCCGACATCCTGCTGCTCGACGAGCCGACCAACCACCTCGATGCCGAAAGCGTTGCGTGGCTGGAGCGGTTCCTGAAAGAGTACACGGGCTGCGTTATCCTCGTCACGCACGACCGCTACTTCCTCGACAACTTGACCGAATGGACGCTTGAACTCGATCGCGGCCAGGGCGTGCCGTACAAAGGCAACTACTCGAGTTGGCTGGAACAGAAGGCCAAGCGCGAGGCGGTCGAGAAGTCGCAGGAAGAGGGCAAGCAGAAAACGCTCTCACGCGAACTCGAATGGATTCGGGCTTCACCCAAGGCACGTCAGGCCAAGTCGAAGGCCCGCGTCACGGCCTACGACAAGCTGGTGGAAGAGTCTGGCCGCGAGGAAACCGGCAAGGCGACGTTCTCGATCGCAACGGGCCCGCGTCTCGGCGGCGTCGTCATTGAGGCTGAGGGGCTATCGAAAGCCTTCGGCGATCAACTGCTTGTCGACGATCTGTCGTTCAAGCTGCCGCCGGGCGGTATCGTCGGCGTCATCGGCCCCAACGGCGCCGGCAAGACGACACTTTTCAAAATGCTGACCGGCGCTGAAAAACCCGACAAGGGCACGATCAAATTGGGCGATACGGTCAAGATCGCCTACGTCGATCAAAGCCGCTCGCACTTGGACGACAGAAAAACGGTGTGGGAGGAAATCTCGGGCGGCCTCGACCAGATGCTGCTCGGCGGCAAAAAGGAAGTGCCGAGCCGCGCCTATTGCGGCTGGTTCAATTTCAAAGGCGCCGATCAGCAGAAAAAAGTCGGTCTGCTGTCGGGCGGCGAGCGCAACCGCGTGCATCTCGCCAAACTTCTTAAAGAGGGCGGCAACTTATTGCTCCTCGACGAGCCGACCAACGACCTCGACACCGAAACCCTCGGCGCGCTCGAAGCCGCGCTCGAAGATTTCCCCGGCTGCGCCGTTGTCATCTCACATGACCGTTTTTTCCTCGATCGCTTGGCGACGCACATTCTCGCCTTCGAAGGCGACAGCCACGTCGAGTGGTTCGAAGGCAATTTCGCCGACTACGAGGAAGACAAAAAGCGCCGCCTCGGCGATCAGGCCGTCGAACCCCACCGCATCAAGTTCAAGCGGTTTGAGAGGTAGGGCGGTGGCGGGAGTTGATGATCTGCCAACTCCCGCTTTGCGGCTATTTCAGCCTTGTTACAACCGCGCTGATAGCGGATTCAGCAAACTCATAGGCCCCGATATTTTTTCCAACCTTCTGAGGATCCCATTGCCCTAGTTCGATCGCCAGCCGATAACTCTTCATTACATCGACGTATCTCTTGGCCAGAAAGTCGCGTGGGTCACGCTTCCATTCCAGGAGCCCGTCGTCTCTCAGGTTTATCAGCGCCCTAAGTCCGTAAGCAAATGGGACGATGAACCCGTCTGGACAAGTGTAGTCGACCTCGCGCTGGAAAAAGGGAGTGGTTGGCCGCTCTTTCAAGTACTTCGGGTTTCGTTCACTGACCCTGTCAGAATCATACATTTTGACGGCGGAGATTTTACCGAAGCTTCCTCCTGCCCTATTGTACGCGTCTGGGAATCCAGCGTGGATTTGATCGTACAGATCAGGGAAGTCTGACGCGATTTTTAGGGCCGATTCAATTGCAGGATGGTTGAGCTTTCTCTCGTAGCCGCCTTGCACTTCGTCGGAAACTTGCTTGTGGCCGAGAAGTTTGTTGAACGCTGCGACGCAAACACCCTTGTTGCGGTAGATCTGATTTGGATTGACGCGCAGACCATCAGGTAGCTCAAGTTTTGAGAGTGGGATCCACGACAGCGCGAGGATATCCTGAGCCTTTATCCGACCTCCGTCGTTAGCCTTCCACTCAATGACTTCTGCCAGATCGCGGGGCAAATATTGCTTCAAGCAATCGTATAGTCCCATCTTGTTTGCTTTGGTGGCATCTGAGAGCTGTACGTTGTTGTTTCGTGCAGCGCCGATCTCAAGTAGCGAAGCCTTAAACTCATTTACGACATCACTGTCTTTCATGTCTGAGGGAACTTGTATTTCCACTGGTATGGCCAGATCGAGGTTATCCTCAACAGCAGCGACTGCCTGCCGATGTGTTTTCCAGGCCGACGCAAACGACTCCCAATCTCTGACTTGCTTCAGATCTTTTTGGCTGACGCCGGCTTCCTTCAATACAAATCGACCTGTGGCCAGGGCGTTGTGACCGCCATCAAGCAAGCCTTCAGTATCTGGATCATCAAATTCAAACTGAAATCTTTGTCGCTCAAGAGCTTTGAACCCTGACGCAGCGAGGAGGATCCCTTTGGTTTTCGCGGGAAATAACTCAGGAGTCTCTGTGAGGCTCTTTTCTATATCTTCGGTCACAGAGCCTTTGTTTGCCAACCTAGGATTGGCAGACAAGTCGATCACATCGATGAGATGGTTGAAGGATTTTGGCGGCAGAAGACCAATAAATTTTCTAACTGGTCCGTAGATTTGCTCGCCGCACTGATCGATCTTCAGAATTATGGTCTTAGACATCACAGTCCTCAATATTTGAGGGCTGGTTCAGACGCAGATCGCGTCACCATCCGGTGCATCATCGTTCTACCGAAACCAGTCCTGGCTTCATCCAGCGCCTATCCAGGCGCGCCGAGATCAATAGCGACTTAAATGATTTGATGCAAGATCAATTGGCATGGTTGTGTGCTTGTGCACACTTTGGCATTTACGAGCAACGCCGCCTCGGCGAGCAGGCGGTCGAACCCCACGGCATCAAATTCAAGCGGTTTGAGAGGTAGGGGAACAAGAACGAGTATGCCGCGCACGCCGAAAACGCCGCAGCAGAAAAAGCGCCTGTCGTTGAAAAAGGACCGGCGCAACACCTATGGCGAGAACGCCAAATCCTCGCGCAAGAATATTCCGAAGTCCAAAGCCCTGTCGCATCGCAAGGTGCGCAACACAGCGCGGCAGCAGCTGAACCAGCTCGATCCCGCACGCGAACTCGAAGCGGAAACGATCGAGTCGACGATCGCGACGCCCCGCCTGCAAAAGGGCCGATGGCGGAAGTCTCCTGATACCCCGCTCGGCAAGGTGGTCGCCGGCAAGTTGAAGACGCGCAGGGCGACGGTCGGAGCCAAGAAAAAGCGTCGCGCGGCAAGGCAGGCCGCGTCGCGTGCGTGAAGCACTGCCACGCACGCGAAGCATCACGACGGGGCAGTCTGCGAAACGCGGCTCGGGCGCAAAAAACGGGAGAAGCCTTCCGGCTCCTCCCGCGAATCTTACAGGCTAAAACGCTCCGCTTACCGGCTCGCGCTTCCACCCCAACCGCCCCAGCCACCACCCCATCCGCCCCAGCCGCGCTGCGGGCGGGCGCTGACGGTGCAGTGGACCGAGCCGGCGGCGCCGTCGCAGTTGACCTGCTTGCCTTCCGCGGCGCGCCAGTGTGCGAACTGCTGGCCGTAGCGATAAGAGACCTTTGCCTTCCAGGAGTCGATGGCATCGCGGCGGGCGCTCCATTCCTTCACATGGTAGGGCATGTAGCCGCCACCCGAGCTGCCGCGGGCTTCGACGCGC
>JANNSR010000032.1:0-25236 GCA_031402935.1 Hyphomicrobium sp.
CCGGCGACTGCGGCGTTGATCTGCGCCGCCGTGCCGGAGATCGTCACCGTCCCAGAACCGTTGCCGCCGATGCTGGCGCCGCCGCCCGTGGTCACGTTCAGCGTGCCGTTGGTCACCGTCAAAGTGGTGGTTAGAGAACCGCCGTCGACGTCGGAGACCGTCACGCCACTGATGGCGGTCGGCGTATCTTCGACAACCGTCTGCGATCCAGGGACCACATTGACCGGTGGGTCGTTAGCGGCTGTGACGGTGACGGTGACGGTTGCCGTCTCGGTGACGCCACCAGAGGTGACGGTGTAGGTGAACGAGGCACCGCCAGTGTAATCCAAGTCTGGCGTGAACGTCAGCGTGCCGCCGGCGTTGAGCGTGACGCTACCGTTGGTGACCGCAACACTGCCGCCAACCGCGATGGCGGTGCCGTTGATCGACGTGATCGCCGGGGCGCCCTCGAACGTGTCATTCGTGAACGGGTTGAACGTGACCGGGGTGTCTTCCGCCGTCGTTGCCGTATCGTTGGCAATGTCCACAACCGGCGTCACCGTGATGGCGACGAGGTCGGTGTCGGTTGCCGTGCCGTCGGTGGTCTGGACCGTCAGCGTCGCCGGGCCGTTATAATCGGCTGTGTTGGTGTAGGTCAGACCGGCGACTGCGGCGTTGATCTGCGCCGCCGTGCCGGTGATCGTCACCGTCCCAGAACCGTTGCCGCCGATGCTGGCGCCGCCGCCCGTGGTCACGTTCAGCGTGCCGTTGGTGACGGTGAGCGTTGTCGTCAGGCTGCCGCCGTCGACGTCGGAGACCGTCACGCCACTGATGGCGGTCGGCGTATCTTCGACAACCGTCTGCGATCCAGGGACCGTGTTCACGGGCGGGTCGTTGGCGGGATTGATGGTCAGAGTAACAGTCGCCGTCTTGCTGTCGCCGTTCGCATCGGTATAGCGGTAGACAAAGCTGTCAGTGCCGTTGAAGTTTGCCGTAGGCGTGTAAACGAACGCGCCGGTTGCCGTATTGAATGACGTCAGAACGCCATTCGACGGGCCCGTCACTATGCTGAGCGGATTGGCAATGCTTGGCGTCGTTCCAACATCCGTATCGTTGGCTAAAACGTTGCCGCTTACAGCGGTGTCTTCGTTGCCTGAGAAGCTATCGTCAACTGGGTCTGGTGCCAGATTGATGTTGATCGTCGTAACGGCTGTATTCGAATTGACATTGCCATCATTGACGATCGTGTTGAGCGTGCGCGGTGTGGTTGACGGCGTATCGGTCGTGTTCTCGAATTGCACGAGAGCGAGCGCCGCCGCGTACTGCGCGCGGGTGAATGAACCGGAGAATGTGACAACCGAATTGGTCCGCGTCCACGTGATGCCGCTCGCGAGTGTGCCGGAGGCGGCTGCAGAACCGTTGACCAGTAGCCGGTCCCCGGTTTGCGGGTTGGTCAGCGTGACGGTGGCCGACTCCATATTGCTGTCGTCTGCGTCCGTGATCGCTGCGTCGAGGTCGGCGATTGCGACCGCTGTGCCATTTTCGGTGTAGGTTGCTGTCCAGCCAGTGCCGGCGCCTGACGCGTCAAGGTCGAGTGCCGGAGCGTCATTGGCGCCTTGAATGGTGATCGTCAGCGTCGCCGTCGAGTTCGCACCGCTGAGATTATCGAGATCGCGGATCGTGTAGCTAAAAACCGCGGTCGCCGTCTGCCCGGCGGCGAGACTGTCATAGACGCCATTCTGATTGAACACATAGTTGCCGTTCTGCTGCATCGTCAGCGATGCGCCGTTGGCAAGCGTTATTGTCGTTCCACCAGCAGCGATTGCCGTTCCGTTGACGGAGGCGACCGTGACGTTTGCGCCATCCTGGCGGTCGCTGTCGGTGCCGAACCCGTCGTTGTCAGTAATGACATTACCCGAGAGCGCAGCGTCCTCGACGACCGTGTCAGTGTTGTTCGTTGCAGTCGGCGCAGTGTTGAACGTGATATCATCCACCACTACCTGCTGGAACGCAGGATTGTTGCTGCCGGAAATTGCACCGGCGGTATGGGTGATGGTTAGTGTGGTGATCGGGCCGTTGAACGTAAATGTTGCGTTGCCTCTTGCGTCGTTGATCGAAGCCCCCGCAGACCTAGCAGTTCCCGTGGCAGCATCGTAAATGACATTACTTGCGACAACCACTGAACTTGCAAAGGACGCACCGGAAGAAACAGTCACCAGATCGTTGAAGTTACCACTGCTGAGCGTGCCGTCGATATCGAGCACAGTGAAGCTGACGTTGTAGGCAGGCTCTGAGAACGTAATGGTGAACGTATTGCTGACAGTGCCATTGTCGGTTGTTGCGTCGAAATTCGATACGAGGGCGCCGGTGATGCCGTTAAAAGTGCCAGTAGGATTGATCTCCAGAACCCGCGTGCCCGTCACGGTTCCAGCGCCCGAGCCGGCAACGGAGATGCTGACACCGTTGGTCGAGGCGGACGACGACGTGTTTAAGACGTTTGTTGTCGCGCCATAGGCTGTTTCCCAACGGTGTACCGAAACCGCCAACTTCAAGTCCCAAGCATCCTGCGCGTCGCGGCTGACAATCAGGCGGGCCTCGATCGAACCAGTCGAAACTTCGAGGTCCCAGTCGCCGCCAAGATCGGCGTGGCCGGTTACGTCGCTTGAAGCCGCGACATCGGCGCCTGTCAAATCGGCGAACGCTTTGACGAAGTCCGAACCCTTATCGCCTTTGCCGACGTCGCAGCCATAGATCAGGATATCGCCGTCCGGCGTCAGAGCGCGGCCGATCTGAGCCAGCTCATCGGCATAGTTGCCAATATTGGTCAACCCTACAGCCGAATTACCGAAGCCGAGTTCGCCCTCCTGGCCGTGTGATATAATGTGAATGCTATCGATACCGCTGCGCCCGGCAAGATGTTCGGCGATTTGAGTCAAAGCATTGCGCGAGGCGTCGAGCACAACGATCTCGGCCCGTGGGTCAGTACCAGACAGCAACGTCGCTGCGTCTTCGACCGTCGAGTCGATAAAGATGATTGTCGAACTTGAATTCGCTTCTGAATTAGATGGCGCTGCCGCAGCGGCTTGCGCGAGGTCACGGGAGGCCTGGTCGGATGCGGACGCTTCGTCCCGCATCGGCTCCGCAGTTTGCTCAACTGCTGGCGCTGCTTCGGTCGAGTTCGCACCGGCTTGAGCGGATTCGGATGCCGATGGTACATGCGCGCTTACTGCAGGCGCGACAGGCGCCTCAGCCTGTTGCTGATCGGCGGCCGCAGCGGCCGTGGCTGCAACTGCGCCATCGAATGCGATGCGCGGCTCAAGCGTACGATACGACACCGTTGTGCGCAGATCCCTTAGGAGCTGATCTACGCTTTTCTGCGATTGCGCTTTCGCGAAGTCTTCCGGACCAAGTCGCTTGTTCATGACGAGAACTCATAGGGCGTCGGGCGCCGGCTCCGGGCGCACTTCGGGATTCCTCCAGTTGATATTAAATTTATTAGCGTGGACTTTACGGCTGACGTAAATATGCACACAATGCGTGGAATTAGTTTATTAGAAAGTGAGAAATAATTATACAATGGAATATGAATTTATTATTCGGCAATAGGTGTTTCTAATTTATTTCAGCAGTCGATTTGGTGATTATCGGTTTGAGAATATGGCGCGGCCACCGCTTGCAACAACGCGCATTCGCGAGCTCAGAAGCCGCTTTCGCGAACGAGCACGGCAGCGACCTGGCGCCAGGCGCGTGCGGCGAGGCTGCGCCCTTCGCCCTGCAGGGTGACGACGCCGCGCACCGAATAGCCTGGGCCTTCTGTGTTTTGGTAAGCCGTCAGGCGGGCCAGATAGCGTGCCTCGACAGGTGCCAGCCGCCGGTGCCCGGCGTCGGCAGCGAGTGGACGAACAGCGATGGGCCCGCCGTAAACAGAGGCCAGCTCGGGAATGTCTATGCTGGTAGTTCCGGCCTCCGCGATGTCGTCAAGATGCACGCCGATGCGCGGCCAGCCCGGCGTGTCGGCGATGAAGGTGCCGGATTTAACGGCCCGAAGCCGCCGGATATCTTGCTCTGACGCATAGCCGCGCGCAACCAGATCCGAGCCGCCGCGGATCAAAGCAATAAATTCGGATCGGCCGATGGCACGGCCTGGATGGATCGACGTGCTCCATTCGGCGATCATGCCCGCAACAGGCGCGATGACGGTCAAATCCTGTTTCTCGCGGAGAAGTCCCGCCAGCTCGGATTGGTGGGCATCGAGTTCTTGCTCCATGACCAGACTCCTGGCCCGGTCTTCGGCATCCGACGAGCGACGCGCCAAGCGCATTTTGGTAAGGGCGATTTTCCGGCGCGCGACCGCGATACTGTGATTCGATTCAGCGGACTTCAAGACAACCAGAATATCGCCAGCCTTGACGGTATCGCCGGCCTTGACGCGGACCTCATCGACGGTTCCGGCCCGCTGAGGGTAGACCCGCGCCAGTTCGGCGGCTTCGAGCACTGCCGGAATCGCAATTCGAGTCGACCACGGCACGCATGCGATCAAAACCAGCAGCAGTCCAAATCCGGCCGTCAAACGGCTGCGGCGCGTCACCACGATTGCCGCACCGTCTTTCCACCAGCGCGCAAGTTCGGCCGCAATCGGGCGCAATATGAAGTAAACAATTTCAACGAGAAACAGAGCGATGCCGAGCAGCTTGAACGCCATGTGATAGACAAGAATAGCAATGCCTGTGAACAGCACCAGCCGATATAGCCACACAGACCAAGCATACCAAGTCATAACGCGGACCGTTACAGGCGCCAGCCGTTCGGGCGGTGGGTGGCCAAGTCCGAACAGGATTTCCCGCATCCGCCATTGACCGAAGGCAAAGGCACGCGACTGCAGGTTATCGATGCCGATGGCATCGGCAAATAGATAGTAACCGTCAAACCGCATCAGCGGATTGAGATTGATCAGCAGGCTCAATACCCAGCCGACCGTCGCAATCGAAAACGCTAGGCTCTTGAGGATGCCTTCTGGCAAGAAGGCCCACAACAATGTGGCAAGGCAAGCGAGGCAAAGTTCGACAGCAACTCCAGCGCCGCCAATCATCAGCCGCTGGCGGCGGTCGCGCAGACGCCAGGCGTCCGTGACATCGGTGTACAGCACCGGAAACATAACCAGAAAGCAGATGCCCATGCTCGGCACGCGGCAACCAAACCGGACGGCGGTAAAGGCATGGCCAAGTTCATGGGCGCTTTTGACAAGGATCAGAGCCAGTCCGTATGTAGCTGCGCCGCGCCATGAAAAGAAATGCTGGAATGTCGCAAGAAACGCGTCCCATTGACGGGAAACAAGATAAAGACCTGCGATCCCGATGAGGGCAACAGCGGTGGCAAAGCCCTTTGTATAGAGCGGCGCAACGAGCGGCATGGCGCGGAGCAAGAAGGCCTGCGGTCTGACGAGCGGCAGCTTGATGTAGAGATAATTGTGCACCATCCACATCAGCCAGCTGTGTTCGCCGCGCTGTGCGAGTTCCGAATAGTGACGCCAGCCTCCAACCGCCGGTTCGACGGTCAGATTGTTATCACTGAGAAAGCGGACAAATTGCGCGACGTCGTCTTCGGTAACACTGCTGCCGAAGTCGCGCCCGGCAGCCTGCACCAGACTGGCGTAGGCGGCGCCGCGCCGCCACAGCGACAGCAACTGATGCGATGTCTCGTCAATCTGGACGTAACGGTGCTGCACCGGATCGACGATCAGCCACGTCGGCGCGCCGCCTGCGCCGTCAGCACCACGCTCGATCTTGAGCTCCTGACGCAGTTCGGGTAATTCGAGCGGTGGGGGCGGCGCCGATGTTTCCGCCATCGCTACAGCCCCAAGCCTTGGCGCAAAGCTGTGATTGGACGGCGAAACAGATAGAAGCCAAGTGGTACCTTGCGGCCAATGACTTGGGCGGTGCCGCGAACCCCGAGGCGCGGCAAGGCCCGGCCTTCATCGCCAGCGAGATGGGCCGTCACCCGAAACGAAACGACGTCGTTTTCGCCGGCTTTGGCCTTGTAGTCCGCGCGTGTCACGGCGGCGGCGAACGGGCTCAGCGGATCGCTGTCGAGAAACAGTTTAACACGTGCGCCAGGTGCTAACGCGATGGCATCTGCAACGGCCAGCTCGATCCTGGCCTCGATCATGTTCGCGTCGGCGACTTCAAGCATGCGTTCGCCGACCGCTACCGGCCGGCCGACGAGGTCGCGTTTGTCGGAATAAATGGCGATACCTTGCCGCCCGGCGCGGATTTCCGTCTTGGCCAGCAGATCACGCGCGAAATCCCGTTCGGCCATTTTCAACGCCAGCTCGGCGCGCGCAATACCGATGTCGTGCATGCCGCGCGAATCATCAAAGGCAACCTGATTTGATTGCTTCAGACGGGCTTCCGCCACCTGTACCTCGCGCTCGGCGACCTGAACGCGATTGCGCAGCGTTGTGTCGGCCAGCTTGATGAGCAGATCGCCTGGCTTCACGGGCAGGTTAGCTTCAACCGCCACAGTCTCGACCACGCCATCGATGGGTGCGGCGACGACATACGGATCACGGGCAATGATCTCGACGGGCGCCAATGCCGTCAGGGGTACTGGAATGACAAAGAGTGCCGCAATCACGGCTGCCACGGCAGCGGCGTGCCATTTCGACAACGCCATGAGCTTCGACCGCAGCCGTCTCGCCGGGCCCTTTAGCGCCAACCAGGCATGGGCGTAGGCCGCCGCAAGCCTCTTGGCAATGACAGTGTCATGATCGGCCCAGGCGTCTTCGCGGGCGAGCACCAGACCGCCGCAAACCGGCTTACTGCCATGCTGTAGCGGCACCCACACAAGCGAGCGGAAGGGATAGGCGTCTGCCGTCCGGTCGACCCCGGTTGCGGGAAACTCTATGGGGCCGAACGCCGCCAACGCGCCGTCAATCGCAGCACGGTTGAGGATGTTCTCGATGAAAATCGTTAGAGGCGCTTGACGATCGACCAGCGGCAAACTTGAGACGCCTTGAACTTCATAACCGCCTTTCAGTCCCGGCAGCATGACGAAGACTTGACGCGCACGCGTCAGTTTTCTGGTCTCGTTCGCCATGATGAACACGAGATCGCGGGTCGTTGTCGCGTCACGCGCGTCGCTTTCGACTTTCAGCAACGCGAGCAATGCCGCCTGACCATCCGCAGTTTGCGGCTTCGCACCAAGTTGGGCAGTTTTCGGAGCGGATGCAGTCACGCTCGGCAACGCGCGGCTTCCCGGCGCCTCGGCAATCGGGCTGTGGTGCGGTCGCGCACTGCCGGCACCGCCCGAACCCTTGGCCACCCCTGTCCGAGCCGCCGCCATTCGTCACCCATTCGGCTGCGGGAAAACGGCAGCCCCGCTCATTCCGGGAAGCACATCGCCAACCGGTTCTTCAAATACGGCAATGACCTTGACCATTTGGCTGACAGCATCGACGGACGCGCCAAGGCGTGTAATTCGCGCCTTGTAGTTTCGCTTGGTTTCGTCAACCTGAAAGGCGAACTGGGCGCCGGGCTTCAACCAGCTCAACCAGAACGACGGCAGGATCAGCTCGATTTCGAGACGGCCGTTGCCGATGATCACAAGATACGGTTTGTTCGGTTGCGGCTGTTCATAAAGATTGACGGAAAGCTCGGCGACACGGCCGTCGAACGGGGCCGGCACATCGCAATGAATAAGGCGGCTGGAAAGCGAACGAGCCTCTGCCTCTGCCTTGGCAACGCGCGCCTTTGAGATCTCAACATCGTGTTTGCCGACGGCGCGGAATTTTTCCAAATGCTCGTTGCTATCGAGAGTCAACTTCATTTCGCGATAAACCGCATCCGCCGATTGGGCTTCGGCGCGGTAGCGCTCGCAATCGAAAGCGATCAGCAATTCGCCGGCCTTAAAGGCCTCACCCTCGCGAAAGCCGATTTTTTTGACGCGCGCGGTGAGGTCCGTCGATAGCGCTGCCTGATCGATTGCCCGTATCACGCCACGAACCGGAACACTGTCGTCCCCCGCATCGGCCGCAGATGTGCTATCGGCGCGCACCTGCGCCATGCCCGCCGTAGCGCTCACCACAAGGCTCAAGAAAAAGCAGACGCGAAGGGCAAGCTGCATGCGCGCTCCGGCGACGGTATGGGTCGAATCCACGCTACCAATCCCTGACCTTGATCCTGCCCGGGTTGCAGAGACGTTAATTTTAGCGAGCAAATCCAGCCGGGCACGCCCCCTCACCTGGCATGCCCTACTGGGCGGAGGCGAGCCGCTTTTGCCACCCAGCGTTGAGATCGCCGCGTTCGAACCACAACTGCTTCAGCGACGCCGTCAGGCCCGCCACGTTCTGCGTTTGGTTGATTTCCCAGGCGTAGGGGTCGAGGCCCATCGACGAAAACAGGTTGGCGTAGGCGTTTTGAAGCTGGGCGTAGGCGATGTCGTATTTTGCTTCGGCGACGAGCGTGTTCATCGACTCACGGATCAGCGTCTGGTTGCTGATGCGCTCGACGGCCGCTTCTGCCCGCATCTGGTCGAGCAACCGGCGCTGAACGTCGCGATATTCGGCCGCCGTGCGAAGCTCTTTGTTGGCGTGCATGAAGCGAATGCGCGAGACATGAACCTGGGTCATGACCGCCATGGTGAGCGCCAGCGAGCGCTGGCCGAGCATATCGTCCTGGCGTTCGATCACGTCGAGGCGGGCCGGATACGAGAAGACCTTGAGTAAGTTCCAACTGGCTTTGGCGCCCCAGTTCAGCCACTCGCTATTCAGCAGGAAGCCATTGCTGTCGTTGTTGGCGCCGGCATAGGCTTGAAGTCCGGGCAGCATCTCAAGCAGCGCCGCGTCGGCCTCATGCACGTTGATGCGTTTTCTGTACTCAACCTCGCGTAACTCAGGGCGATTGTAAACCGCCGCCGAAATCATGTCGTCGAGCCCCGCTTTCAACGTCAGCGAACCTTCCTTGCGGCTTTCTGATGCGAGTTTGAATTGGGTTTCAGGCTTCAAATTCATCAAGGCGGCAAGCTGTGCCTTGGCGGTATTCAATTCGCGCTGGATTTCACCGATCTTCTGTTTGATCTCGACGAGTTCGCGTTCGTAAGTCAGCGCCGTGATCGGCGACGTCTGGCGGTCATCGAAAAGAGCGCGCGTTTCGGCCAGGGCCTTCTTGGTTTCGCCTTCCAGCGCCGATAGACGCGACATCAGCCGTTCGGCGCTGATCGCGCGCCAATAGGCAGAACGGACGTCTTCGACAACCCGATGCACGACTTTGCGGCGCATCTCTTCCTGCACCAACACCTTGTCGGCGTCCTGCCGGGCACGCACGTACGACAGTCCGAAATCGAGCACGTTCCAGCTGAATCCGATATCGGCCGACGTGATCTCCTTTTCCTGACTCGTCGAAGCGCCGAAATTCGGAGTGTTGTTGACGAGATTAAGACTGGAGGAAGCATTGAAGTTGCCGCGCCCGGCATAGCCACTATTGGCGACGATGTTAGGCAGCAGCGAGTAATGGGTGAGATTGAGTTCCGATACGCGCACCGCCGCCTCGGCCTCTTCGACGCGGTGATCAAGATTGTACTTGAGGGCCCGCGCCATGGCTTCGTAGAGCGACATGGGGCCGGTGATCGGTTCCTGATCGGCAACGACGGCCGCAAGGTTCGTGAGGCTTGCTGTCGAAAGCTCTACCTCGGTCAGCGGCGTTGGATAGACGGCGCATCCAGCTAGCGTTGTCGCTGCCAGTAGTCCTGCAATCGAGATGGCGAGCGGAGCTCGCATGCGAAAGGTGCCTCGGAGTTGGACATGCAAACCAACGCGACGACGCCAATGACAACACTAGAAAGGAACGACACGGACTAATTCGTTGCAAGCCGCCCAATGATTCGCGGCCGAATCCAATTCGGCGCGCCCGCTATTAAGAGACGTTAATCCGTTAACAAATCGTTAATTTCAATCCCAGCAACGCGCCTGTTTCAGCGAAACAGAACTTCTAAAAGATATGGAAATTCAGAGTGATGACTTCGAATTTGGCGCGTGCTGCCCGAACTCAAGACTATGCCATAGTTTTGATCGCTGGCCTGGGTCGCAGGCCCGCTACTGCCTGAATTGACAGCCGGGCGCGGCAGCACCAGATTGGCGCGATGCAGCCGTTTGAAATTGCTCTCGTCCCCTGCCTCGCAGACAACTACTGCGTCCTGATCCATTCGCCCGGGACGGGCGAAACGGCAGCCATTGACGCTCCGGAGGCCGGCGCGGTCAGGACGGCACTGGCGGATCGCGGCTGGCGCCTCACGCACATTTTCACCACGCACCACCATGGCGACCACACCGGCGGCAACCAGGCGCTGAAAGCCCATTTCGGGTGTTCGATCACGGGGCCAGAATCGGAGGCAGACCGCATCCCGGGCTTGACCCGAACCGTTACGGCGGCGACGCCGCTGCAGTTTTCCGGGCAAGACATAACGGTGCTCGACACACCCGGTCACACGCTCGGGCATGTCACATATGTATGGCCTCAGCTAAAAACCGCCTTTACGGGCGATACGCTGTTTTCGCTTGGTTGCGGCCGCATTTTCGAGGGCGACGCGGCAATGATGTGGTCGAGTTTGCAAAAAATTGCCGCCCTCGGCGACGAGACGATCATCTATTGCGGCCACGAGTATACCCTCGCCAACGGCCGGTTTGCGTTGGTGATCGAACCCGAAAACGACGATCTCAAAACCCGCATGGCCGAGGTTGAGCGTTTGCGGGCGGCAGGACTACCGGCCGTACCGACGACCATCGGGACTGAGAAGCGTACCAATCCGTTTCTGCGGCCTCAGTCACAGCATATCCGCGCCCGCCTTGGCATGCGTGGCGCGCCGGATTGGCAGGTCTTTGGCCAACTCCGGCAACTCAGAAACAAGGCCTGAAGCTTGGCATTTATCGGCTGTCACGCTGCGCCAGGCTGTGACTCGCCGCGTTTTTCTGGACGCCTGGCCTCGAAAGCGAGGCACCTGAGCCACACGTGCAATGTTTTCGGCTGGGCAGCCGCCGCTGTCCCCGCTCTACTGAACCCACCGCGTGACCCGAAGGTCTTCAATCCACGGCATTATTCTGTCTTCCCCAGATGGCGGGTACGCCTCGGCTTGCTGCGGCGAAGCGACTCGTGAACAGTGATCGCGAATCACGTTCCGGCTCACGGGGGTTGCCGTCATATGAAGCGCGAAGCTACAGGTCACATCCTGTCAACGGTGTTTGTCGACTATGACAACATCTACCTGTCGCTCAAACGCAAAAGCGATGAGGCGGCAAAGCGGTTCGCCAAGGACAGCAGCGTTTGGCTCAATGCCATCATCTCGGGCGAACTGATCACGCCGACGTCGAGCTTGTCGGCGGCGGGCGAGCGGCGCATCGCAATGAACCGCTGCTACGGCAACCCGGTGCCGCGCCGAAATGCCCACGACAACTCGACCGACATGAACTCGTTCCCGTTCGTGCGTCACCACTTCCTACGCTCGGGCTTTGAAGTCATCGACTGCCCGCCGCTCACCGCTCAGCTCAAGAACTCGGCCGATATACGCATCGTCATGGATATTCGCGATATCCTGACCCACGATACGTTCTTTGACGAGTTCATCATCCTCTCGGGCGACGCCGATTTCACGCCGGTATTGCATCGACTGCGTGCCCACGCGCGCCGCACGGTCGTGTTCGCAAACGATCATACGGCGCAGCCCTATACCGCGATCAGTGATGGCGAGGTTCGCGAGTCGAGCTTGATCTCGCTGCTGCTCAATAGCCGCGCGATTTCAGCCGACACCAGTGCACGTGAGCTTGCGGCGCCGCAGGCACAAATTCCGCCGATTGACGTTGAGGCCGCGCGCAAGCAGATCGTTGCCGAAGTCGTGGGCTATGTCCGCAGCGCACCACAGGCCGTGCCGCTTGAAACATTGGCCGACCGCGCCGTGCGCATGGTCGGTCGCGACAAGACGGTTGGCACGAATTGGGGTGGATTCGGAACTTTCCGCGATTTGCTGCTCGCCGATCTGCCGGACGACCTTCACTTAAGCGACACGGCGCCCTACACCGTTTTCGACGGCAACCGGCATATCTCTGCGACAGGTCTTCTGGCGCCCCAGATCACCGCGCCCGCGACTGAGATGCGCCGCATGGAGACGGCCCCTCTGCCGATTCAGGCGCAGCAGCAGCGCGTATTCCAGCCCGCTCAGCCGCCACAGCGCGCCGTGCAGCAAACGCTGCCGGCGGCACCGATGCCCCCAGTTCAGCCCCAGACGTACACGCAAGCACCCGTGGCACCACCCCGCGCTGCGGCGCCTTTACCGCCGCCGCCACAGGCTCGCGATGCAGCAGCCCAGCATGCTCAGAACATCCCGGCATCTTTGACCACGCCGAACATGGACCCGCGCATGACAGCGCCACCGTCAGCGCCGCGCACGGCCGAGCAGGCAACGCAGATTCAGCAATCGATTGCGCGCATTCACGAGGCGTGTCAGGCCCCTGCACTGGCACCCGCCGAATACCGTGTGCTTTTCGATGTCATGGCGCAGGAAATCAGCGCAAATGGCTTGCAGGGCGCGCAGACGCTTGCCAACGTTACACAGCGCGCTCGCGATTTCGGGCTCGACCTGAAGCGCGACGACCTGCGCTTCATCCTTGAGGTCGTCAGCGAAAGCGATCCGTGGTTCGAGCAGGGCGCATCCGCCAGCTTGTTTGCCGGCCGCTTCCGCAACTTCGTCGTCGCGCGCTGCAGAAGTCAGGGGTTGAGTTTGTCAGTTGATGAACTCGACCTTATCGAAGCCTGGTTCTCGGCCCAGGCGCCGCAGTCTCGCACCGTCAATTACGGTCAGGCAGCGCAGCAGCCCGAGCAGCAATCCACACGTGCTCCGGCAATCACTACACCGCAGCAGGCTGCAAATGCGTCCAGCGGCGAACGCTGGTGGAGCCTTGAGGAAGGCCGCCAGCACATTGCCGAGCAGCGGGCGCAGGGCAGTTACGGCGGTCTCGAGGGTGAGGCCGAAGCCGAGGACGAGTTCCCACGGATTGTGCGGACGCGGCTAAGGGGATAGTCGTCAGTCGATTACAGCTCATAAAAACGCCCCGAAACTTTTCGGGGCGTTTTTATTGTACGGTGATATCAGTTGTCTGGCGCGCCGGAGACTGTTCCGGTTCCGGCGAAACCAAACTCAGGTCCTGAACCTACTCTGTAAAGCTGCCGCGGGACGGCGGGCCGGGATCAAAGCCGCCGCCGCCTGATTTGCCGGAGCATGCTGAAAGTACAACGGCAAGGCCGAAGGTTGCGGCAATACCCGTCAGCACCACTACGCTCCGCGCCTTGCCCTTGCGGCGTTCTATCAACCGATTATTTTTCATCTTCGTAAACCTCCCCTCGGCATGAACCGGCTCTGTTGACCGATTGATGGACGTACGGTCCGGGGGCGAAAACGTTACGATGCCTCTAGCGTTTAGAAATTCAATCGCGGGCAGCAAGGACACTACAGCCATCAGATTGCCAGGCCCGCTTTCCGCCAAAGCGGACGACAAGTGCATCGGCGAGTTTTTGGAGCGGGCGGAGGGAATCGAACCCTCGCCTCGACCCGGGTAGGGTCGTACTCTGCCACTGAGCTACAGCCCGCATCCTAATATCCGGCCACATAAACTGCCGGCTTGGTGGGAATACGCTGTAACCAAGCCGCCGTTACAGGGAGTCGGAGCAGCATGCCGACGTGGTTAAATTCCTGCGGGCGCAACAGGTCATAAGACGAGAAAACCGCGGCGGATTTCTCCACCGCGGTTTGAAATTTCGGTACTTCGCGCCCAGCGGCCGACCCGGCGAAGGAGAGCCGGAAGCGCCAATGCATCAAGCGAAATACTGGCCACCATTAGCCGTGATCGTCGAGCCGGTGATGAAACCGGCATCGTCGGACGCTAAGAACACAACGCAGCGCGCGATTTCGCTTGGTTCACCGAGGCGACCAACGGGAATTTGTGGCAGGATGTTCTTTTCCATCACGTCAGCTGGCACAGCCTTGACCATTTCGGTCGCGATGTAGCCCGGACAGATAACGTTGACGGTAATGCCGGCTCGGGCGCCTTCCTGGGCCAGCGCCTTTGAGAAGCCGATGTCGCCAGCCTTGGAGGCCGAATAATTGACTTGGCCCATTTGGCCCTTCTGGCCGTTGATCGACGAGATATTGATAACGCGGCCGAACTTGCGGGCGCGCATACCTTCCCAGACCTGACGCGTAACGTTGAACAGGCCGTTCAAGTTGGTGCCTATGACGTCGTCCCACTGCTGCTTGGTCATTTTGTGGAACATCGTGTCCTTGGTGATGCCGGCGTTGTTGACGAGAACATCGACCGGTCCCACATCCTTCTCAATTTGCTTCATCGCTTTCTCGGCGGCTTCGAAATTGCCGACGTCGAACTTGTAGACCGGAATGCCGGTCTCGACTTGGAAGGCCTGCGCCGCGGCGTCGTTGCCGGCATAGCTGGCGGCGACGCGATAGCCGGCATTCTTGAGTGCAATTGAGATGGCGTGGCCAATGCCGCGCGTGCCTCCGGTAACGACAGCAACTCGTGCCATGGTCTATTTCTCCCTAGTTTTTTTGAGGTGTTGCTTGTCTACGGATCGCCGCGAGGCTGCACAGCAATCGTGTGGCCTCGCGGTTGATTTACCTAACTTAGTCGCGGGCGACGCAAAGCGCGACACCCATACCGCCGCCGATGCACAACGTCGCCAAGCCCTTCTTGGCATTGCGGCGCTGCATTTCGAAAACCAGCGTATTCAGAATGCGGGCGCCCGAAGCACCGATCGGATGGCCGATAGCAATGGCGCCGCCGTTGACGTTGACCTTTTCGGTATCCCAGCCGAGGCCTTTGTTGACGGCAATTGCCTGTGCGGCGAAGGCCTCGTTGGCTTCGATCAGGTCGAGGTCCTTGATGGTCCAGCCGGCCTTCTCGAGTGCCTTCTTCGACGCCGAGATGGGTCCAGTGCCCATGATCGAAGGGTCAACACCGGTGGTCGCCCACGAAACAATACGGGCAAGCGGCGTGATGCCGCGTTTTTTTGCTTCGGCCAACGTCATCAGCACGACAACAGCCGCGCCGTCGTTCAGGCCGGATGCGTTTGCGGCCGTAACGGAACCCTCTTTCGGATCAAATGCCGGACGCAGCTTGGCAATGCCCTCGAGCGTCGTGCCATCCTTGATGTACTCATCCGTGTCGACGACCGTGTCGCCTTTCTTGCCCTTGATCGTGACGGGTGCAATCTCATCCTTGAACTTGCCGGCCTTGCGTGCCGCTTCGGCCTTGTTCTGCGACGCGACAGCGAACTTATCCTGTTCCTCGCGCGTGATCTGCCACTGGCGCGCGACGTTCTCAGCCGTCGTGCCCATGTGATAATTGTTGAAGGCGTCCCACAGCCCGTCCTTGACCATTGTGTCCACGAACTTGACGTCGCCCATCTTGGTGCCGTCGCGCATATGTGCGGCGTGGGTCGACTGGCTCATGCTTTCCTGGCCACCGGCGACGACGATCGAAGCGCTGCCAGATTGGATTTGCTGCATGCCGAGCGCAACGGCGCGTAGCCCCGAGCCGCAAATCTGGTTGATGCTCCACGCCGGAGCATCGACCGGGATACCGGCGGCAACGGAGGCCTGACGCGCCGGGCCCTGACCCTGGCCCGCCGTTAATACCTGTCCGAGAATGACTTCCGAAACATCGCCCGGCTGGACCTTGGCCCGCTCGAGTGCCGCCCTGATCGCGACCTCGCCGAGCTTGTGGGCTGGCAGACTGGCCAGTGAACCGTTGAAAGATCCGACGGGTGTGCGTGCAGCGCTGGCGATGACAATCGTCGAAGCATCCTGGCTCATTGAAGCCCCTCCCTGGGCACGTCGGTTTCAAATTTCGATTTATTTGGCTTTGGCCGAAGCTAAAGCACAATCACCTTGCAGTGCGTGCGGAATTTGAGCAATTGCGACGAGTTGCCTAACCCTGCCCATAAAGTTGCGCCAGACTGTCCAGCCGGGTGGCAGAAACGTCTGGCGGTGCGACCCGCCGGTGTGGTACGCTGCCGCAGTGCAGCAATGGCCGCCACCGTCAAAAGAGAACCCGCCCGCGATGTTGAGCAACGCCGAAGCACAGGCTCCCAAACGAGAAGCCGTCGTCATCAAGAAGTACGCCAACCGGCGGCTCTATAATACTGAGACCAGCACATACGTCACGCTCGAAGATTTGGCGAAGATGGTGCGGGGCGATCGCGACTTCGTCGTCTATGACGCCAAGAACGGTGATGAACTCACCCACGGCGTTCTGACCCAGATTATCGTCGAGCAGGAGGGGCGCGAGGGCGGACAGGCATTATTGCCAATTCCTTTCCTGCGCCAACTGATCCGCTTCTACGACGATAGTATTGCCCGCATGGTGCCAAGCTACTTACAATTCAGCCTCGAGCACCTCGTGAAGGAACAATCAAAGTTCCGCGAGCAGATCGCGACCGCCTTCACCAACCCCACGGCAGCGTTTGATTTTTATCAGTCGCAGGCCAAGCAGAACATGGCCATGTTCGAGCAGGCCATGTCGATGTGGGCGTCGTTTGGTGCAGCCGCCGGCGGACCGAAACCAGTTATGCCGGGACAGGCTGCTACAGCCGATGCCTCCAAAGGTATGAAACCCGGGGATGCTCCTGCGCGCGACGAGCTCAGCGAGCTGAAAGCTCAGTTGTCAGCGATGCAGCAGAAAATCGAAAAAATGTCGCAACCCCGCTGACGCAACGTTCGTCATCGAGCTGCACCGCAACGGCGGATCAGACCCTAGCATCGTGGCCGTTTACTTGGATGCAAGCTTGGCGTAGTCGCCGACTTCAATCGGCAGGCCGTAGTAAAAGCCCTGCAGATACGTGATGCCGGCGTCCGTCAGGTGCTTTACCGAGCGCTCGTCACCAACCCACTCGGCAACCGTTTCCATGCCGAACGTTTGCGCCAGCTCAATCATCGTCTTGATGAAAATCTGATCGCTAGTGTCGTCTGCGAGATTTTTGACGAAAGCTCCGTCGATTTTGACCATATCGACATTGAGCAACTTGAGGTTCTTGAACGACGTGTAGCCCGCGCCGAAATCGTCGATGGCAACGCGGCAGCCGAGTTCCTTCAACGTATCGACGAAGTTGATCGACTGGTCGAGATCTTGAATTGCTGCCGTTTCGGTGATCTCGATGATCATGCGGGAGAGGATTTCGCGGCGCCCGCCGGTCAGACGCTGCAGCGTTACCAGCCATTCATGATCGGTGCACGTGAGACCCGAAACGTTGAGTGACAACACGAGATTTGGGTGGCGTTTCAATAGTCCGACAGACAATTCTAGCGTGCGCCGGTCGATCAGACGCGACAGGCCAAGTTGCTCGGCAACGGGAATGAATTCGCCCGCTGAAACGAGGCTGCCGTCTGTCTGCTCCATGCGCAGCAGGCATTCGTAAATCTCGGGCTTGCCGGATTTTGCGCCAACCATCGGCTGCAGCACGAGGCGCATGCGCTGATCGTCAATCGCTTCGATAACGCTGTCGGCAATGGCGATACTGCGGCGGCGGCTCGTCTCGGCGCCGGGCGTCGGTTCGTACGACATGAAGCAATCGAAGCGCTTCGTCTTGGCGCGATCAAGGGCATGAAGCGCGAAGTTCAGAGCCTGCTGAATGGTTTGGGCCTGATCGCCAAGCAGCACGCCACCGATCGAGATCGTAACAGAGAGCTGGCAAGCCGTGGTCTTTACCGTCGTGTCGCGGATGGTCTTCATGAACCGTTCGGCGGCAACACGGATCGCGCCCGGGCCGCAGTCATGCAGTAGAACGCCGAACTTGTTCGACGAGTAACGGCCGATGATGTCACCGCCGCGCAGCTTTTCCTTGATCCGCCGGCCAACAGCCGCAATGGCTTCGTCTCCGATATTGAATCCGAAGGTCTCGTTGATGACGGCGAGGTTGTTAACGGCACAGATGAGGAAGCCGCTAGTCTGCTTTCCGGGCTCAGTTCGGGTCAATACCGCTTGCACGGCTTCCGTCAACCTGATGCGGTTGAGCTGACCTGTCAGCTCGTCATGGTCGGAGCGAAACAGCAGGCGCTGTTCTTCGAGATAGCGATCGTTGATGATGCGGATCACGCCGCGCGCGCGCGCCGGACGGCCCGATGCATCCGGCCACCAGCGGCCCTGATCTTCAAGCCGTATGGTCGTATCGCCGCGCAGTCCGCCGGGCTGATAGAGATACTGAAGCCGGTAAGCAATGCCGCGCGCGTGCTCACCCGGCTGAACGGCCGCAAAGACTTCGATGCGGCGTGCCGCATGTTCTGCAGCGATCAGCGATTGAAACGCGGCGCCCGTCGCGATCGTCGTATGCTCGCGCACGCCGAGGATCGATACGGCGTTGCTTTCCCAGTCGATACGGTCGGTGGGTACGTCCCAGACATACGCTGTCTCGTCGATTGCCGAGAGGATGCCGACCAGATCGAGACCATCCGTCTCCGTCAGCGGATCAGCAGAAAGCCGCATATCGACAGCGGCCTCACCGGCGGCGCTGTTAGAGGCGAGTTGTCCAGGATGGGTCGGCGGGGGGGCCACCTGTAGTCCTCAAGCTGACGCCCCTGGCGCGCACGGCAAAACGGCGGCGTCAGATGCCATAATTTATATCTTCGGTAGAGCCTAGTTTGAATATCCTAACAACATCTAAAGCCATGATCCGTTCCGGTCAGCCAGCCTGCCGGTGGTGCTGTATAAAAAACGAAACGGCCAGCGGATACCGGCCGTTTACAACTACGAACATGCCTTCTTGAGTTCTCGCTTTTACTGGTCGCCGCCAATGCTGAGATCGCGACGGGCGACGCGGATACCAATTGTATAGCCCGCAATGACGTCGATCAGTGCCGCGACGAGGATCAGGAAGAACACCGACGTCGCCGCCTGCGCAACGGTCAGGAATTCAAGGCCAATCGCCATGAAAACTACCATCGACAAGGCGTGGTCGATCAACGTCGATGTCGACGTGAACGTCGACTTGACGATTTCGATGAACAACAGGATCAAGGTCACGAGAAGTATCAAATCGCTCCACTTGAACGTGAAGACGCCACCGCTCAAAAGCGTGAATGAAAACAACGGCTGGTCGAGCCCCTCGACCCCGAACGACATGACGATGATGTTGTAGAGGATGAAGACGAAGATGAGGAGCGGTATAGCTCTGAGCGACATAGGCGTTCTCCTGTCGGTCGATCGACGCTGACGGCGCGCGGGACCTTGTGGCATGTGCCAGGGCGTTTGCCAAGCAATCGAAGGACTGTCAGCAGCAGTGCACACGACAAAAGCCGGCACCCCATCTTTGGTGGAGCCCGGCTGGACGAAACGGTATTTGAGGTATGAAACCCTTAGGCGTCGGCCTTAGGCGTCAAAATCTGGCGGCCGCGGTACTTGCCAGACTTCAGGTCTATATGGTGCGGCCGGCGGCGCTCGCCGCTGTCCTTGTCTTCGACATATATCGGGGCGGTCAGCGCATCGTGCGAACGGCGCTGCCCCCGCTTCATAGGCGACATTTTACTGCGCGGAACTGCCATGTCTCGTGCTCCAAATACAGCGCCTACACGACCAAATGGTCATAGCCGCATTGCCAGCGGCGGAAGCGCCAAAGTCCTCATGGATATGTTGACCGCGGGCGTTGTCCATTGCCGACCCCGTCCGGTCGTAACGGCGGCTTATAGGGGCAAACGGCTTTAAACGCCAGTCCCCCCGCGCAGCCTTAAATTTTGCCGCAGTATTGGCCCCTCGCGGGCTCATTCCCCGCCCGCCACGCAGGCCGTTTGACTGGCCGGGCTGGACCGCATCCGGCCTTGTATGTCACTCGCAAGGCGCAGGGTGCGGGGACCAGGATCGCCGGCGTCGCGGATGTAGGGATTTGGCAGCGCCACGGCTAGACGCGCTGCCTCGCGCTCGCTGAGGCGGGCTGCCGGTTTGCCGAAATGGAACTGTGAAGCCGCCTCGACGCCGAAGATACCCGGGCCCCATTCAGCGATGTTCAGATAGACCTCAAGAATGCGCCACTTTGGCCATAAGGTCTCGATGACGTAGGTCAGCGGAATTTCAATCGCCTTTCGGACATAGCTTTTCGACGGCCAGAGAAACAGGTTCTTCGTGACCTGCATCGAGATCGTGCTGGCACCGCGCGGCGTGCCGTCGGCGGCACGCTCGATGGCGTCCTGCATGGCATCGAAATCAATGCCGCCATGCGAACAGAAGCGCCCGTCCTCAGACAGCACCACGGCGCGGATGACGGATGGGGACACGTCGCCGAGCGCTACCCAGTCCTGCGTGATTTCTTGTCCGGAGAGCCGCTGCTGGACCATCAACGCCGACAGCGGTGGATTTATGAATCTGTAGGCGACGATCAGCAAAAACACAGCCGCGAGCCACGCCGCCGCGACGAAGCCCGCAATGCGCGCAACGCGCAAAATCCAATGACGTTCCGGCACCAGAACAGCAGGGGCGGGCGCTGATGGCGCGCTGCCGATGCTATCGTTCGCATTGGCAAGGGGCGGAGAAACAGTCACTTCAGATAGCCCACCGGTGGCAGGTATCGGCCGAGCCATGGCGCCAACGTCGAATGCCGTTGGAACTGATTTCGGCGCTAGTGGCGCAACCGGGCGTGGCGGTATCAATTCAAGACCGGTTAGCGATGGCCGCAGGGCGGCCGGCATAGGCCGGATCAACGACGAATGGCCAACATCGCGCAAGCGAAATTGCGTCGGGATCATTGGCAGCGGTGGCTGGAGCAAGCGCACCGTTGGCGGCACGGTGGCGTCGTCGCTGAGGCTGCCATATACAGAGGGCGGCATCGGTCGCGGCGGCTGTGGCGCGCTCGTCGCATGTGCTGGAACCTCGGCTGGACGCACGGCAATCGACGGCGGGCCCGTCCGCTGTGTCAGCGGATCGCCTATGTGGTCCCCAAGGTTGTCCGTTCGATCCATGCTTTGCTTATAGCCGAAGACTGCGATATGGCGCTGGCAGGTAGTCAGAAACCGTGGCCATGGTGAGGGGTCACGCCAGAAAAATCGCCGCAGAGGGTTAGCGAGTGCCGACGTTTCCTGCCGAGCTTGCCCGAACCGCAGCCTCCGTTGACGCCCGGCTTGCCGCAATTCTCGACCGCGAGGCGCCGCGCGGCACGCCGACACGCTTGGTCAAGGCTCAGCGCCATGCCGTGCTCGGCGGCGGTAAGCGCTTCCGGCCATTTCTCGTGCTCGAAAGCGCCAAACTGTTCGGCGTCGATGCCGCACTGGCGCTCGACGCCGCTGCTGCGCTCGAATGCATCCACTGCTACTCGCTCGTGCACGATGATTTGCCCGCCATGGACAACGACGAGTTGCGCCGCGGCCAGCCGACAGTTTGGAAAGCCTATGACCAGTCAACCGCGATCCTAGTCGGCGATGGCCTTCAGGCGCTCGCATTCGAAATTCTGAGCGCGCCCGGCGGTCATCCCGATCCGGCTGTGCGCGCCCAACTTGTTCACGTGCTCGCGGTTGCCGCCGGATCGCCTGGAATGGTCGGCGGTCAGGCTCTCGATCTTGAGGCCGGAACGAAGCACGCAAGCGTTGCGCCAGACGTTGCCCATATCGCGCGCCTGCAAGCCATGAAAACAGGCAAGTTGATTGCCGTCGGCTGCGAGATGGGCGCGATCCTTGGCCAAGCGCCGGCCGAGAAACGCACGCGATTAAAGCACTATGGCGAATGCCTGGGCTTTGCGTTCCAGATCAGCGACGATCTTCTCGACGCCGAAGGTTCAGCCGCCGACGTCGGCAAGGCGACCGGCAAGGATGCGGCGGCTGGCAAGGCCACGCTTGTTTCGCTGGTCGGATCTGAGCGCGCCCGCGAACATATGGACAAAGCCGTCGCAGCCGCGATCGACGCGCTGGCACCGTTCGGCGACAAGGCCGCGGCATTGGCAGAAGCAGCACGGTTCATGGGACGGCGCGGCCGTTGAAACGCAAAGCGGCGCGTCGGCGCTGAGACATTCATCGTAGACTCGCCACACGTTACATTCTGCGCGCGTAAGCGCAGACTGAAAGGTTTCACATGAGGCCGTCCTTGTTCGCAATTCTGACAATCGCACTGCTCGGCCTTGCCGCGACTGGCGCGTGGCTTTGGACTCCGGACAAATCCAGGGCCGAATTGGATTCCAAGTATTTGGCTACGCCTGCCGACTACATCGATGTTGCCGGTCTCAAAATTCACGTCCGCGACAGCGGGCCAAAGGCCGCGCCAGCTGTCATCCTGCTGCACGGATTGGGCGCTAGCCTGCACACTTGGGAGCCGTGGGCGCAAAGCCTTTCGGCGACGTATCGGGTCGTCCGTTATGACCTTCCGGGCTTTGCCTTGACGGGCGCCGATCCGACCGGAAATTATTCGGAAGCTAGAGGCATGGAAGTGCTGGCAGCCCTAATGGACAAGCTCGCGATTCCGCGCGCGAGCATCATTGGAAATTCGATGGGCGGCAGGCTGGCCTGGAACTTCGCGGCACAATATCCTGAGCGCATCGACAAGCTGATACTGATAGCACCCGATGGCTTTGAAAGTCCGGGTTACAAGTACGGCACGGCGCCTGAAGTTCCAGCTCTGGTGAAGATGATGCGCTATGTTCTGCCGAAGGCTTTTCTGCGCATGAACCTTGCGCCAGCCTATGCGGACGCGTCGCAACTCACCGATGCCACCGTGACCCGCTATCATGATCTCATGCTAGCGCCCGGCGTTCGCGATGCCATGATCGCACGCATGGGTCAGACGGTTCTGACGGATCCCTTGCCAGCATTGAGGCGCATAGAGGCGCCGACACTGCTGCTTTGGGGCGAGAAAGATGCGTTGATCCCGATCTCGAACGCAGCGGATTACCAAAAAGCCTTGCCCAACGCCGAACTCGTCACCCTGCCGGATCTCGGTCACGTGCCGCACGAGGAAGCGCCTGCCGCGTCGCTGGTGCCGGCACAGGCGTTTCTGCAGCGTTAGCCTATGATGCGTTTATGTGCCACTCGATTCCAGCGACGCAGCGCTTACTCCGCCGCCCGCGAACCGGCGCCGCTGCCGCCAACACCAAACCGCTTCTCAATATAGTCCTCGACGATAACCTTGAAATCGGCAGCGATGTTGGGACCGCGCAGCACAAGCGCCTTCTTACCGTCAATGAAAACAGGTGCCGCCGGGCTTTCACCCGTTCCGGGCAGCGAGATGCCAACATCGGCGTGCTTGCTCTCGCCGGGTCCGTTGACGATGCAGCCCATGACCGCAAAGTTCAGGGCTTCGACCCCGGGATAGCGGGTTTTCCAATCCGGCATCCGGTCGCGGATCATGTCCTGAATATCGCGCGCCAGTTCCTGGAACACGGTCGAAGTCGTGCGCCCGCACCCGGGACATGCCGCGACGACTGGCACGAACGAGCGCAGCCCCATGGTTTGCAGCAGTTCTTGCGCGGCGCGGACTTCTTGGCAGCGATCGCCGCCGGGTTCGGGCGTCAACGAAAAGCGGATCGTATCGCCGATGCCGGCTTGCAGCAGAATGCCGATGGCCGCCGACGACGCGACGATGCCCTTCGAGCCCATGCCGGCCTCGGTCAATCCTAAGTGCAGCGCATAGCGGCTGCGCGCGGCGAGCAGGGCATAGACCGCGAGCAGGTCCTGCACGTTGGAAACCTTGCCCGAGACGATAACCTTATCGGCGCCAAGGCCCATCTCCTCGGCACGCTCGGCCGACGTCAAGCCCGACTGCACCATGGCTTCATGCATGACGCTGCGGGCGGATGCGGGCTCAGCGAGTTTGGCGTTCTCATCCATCAGATGCGTCAGCAGCTCGCCATCGAGCGAGCCCCAGTTGACGCCAATGCGCACCGGCTTGTTATGGCGTAGCGCCGTCTCGATGATGGCACCGAACTGTTTATCCTTCTTGTCCTTAAAGCCGACGTTGCCGGGGTTGATGCGATACTTATCGAGCGCCTCGGCGCAGGCCGGATTGTTGGCCAAAAGTGTGTGGCCGATGTAGTGGAAATCGCCGATTAGCGGCACCGTCACTCCCTGTTTGCGCAAGGCATCGCGGATGTGCGGCACGGCTTTGGCGGCTTCATCCCGGTCGACTGTGATGCGGACAAGCTCGGACCCTGCGCGTGCCAGATCTGCGACCTGCTTGGTCGTACCCGCGATATCGGCTGTGTCGGTATTGGTCATCGATTGCACGACAACGGGTGCGCCGCCGCCAACCTGGACGCCGCCGACGTGAACAGCAATCGTCTGATGCCGGGTCTTGAGACCGATGCTTGCCGATGCCGTCATATCGTGCCGTCTCCTTGGCTTACCCGCCAGTTCTAGCTTGCCTGCCGCCCCATCGCCAACAGGGAGATTGCAGCGGCAGCGCACATCGCCAGCACGATGGCCGGCCCGCCGGGCGCATCGGCGTAAAGCGACAGCGCAAGGCCGGCGACAACGCTAAATGCAGCGATGACCGCCGCGATGACGGCCATACGCTCGGGCGTGGAGCTGAGCGGCCGGGCGGCGACAGCCGGTACAACGAGAAACGCCATGACCAGCAGGATGCCGACAATCTTCATGGCAACCGCAATCGTTACCGCCAGCAGCACATCGAACATGCCACGGGACAAGCGCGGATCGATGCCCTCGGCAGTCGCGAGATCTTCGTGCAACGACAGGCGCACGAGCGGTTTCCACAGCCACGACGTTAACGCCAGCACGATCGCGCCGCCGCCGTAGACCCACCAGAGGTCGGCGGTTGTCACGGCGAAGACGTCGCCAAAGAGATAGCTCATCAGATCGATCGACGGGCCCTTGAGCATGGCGATGGCGACAACGCCGAGTGCCAGCGCCGCGTGGTGCATCAGGCCGAGCACGGAATCCAGCGCCAGAAGTTTCTGACGTCCGAAAGCGGTTAACAGAAGAGCCGCCGCCACCGCCGCAACAATCACCGAAAGTGTCAGATCTATACTAAGCGCGAGGCCAAGTGCGACGCCGAGCAGGCTCGCTTGTGCCAAGGTTTCGCCGACGTAGGCCATGCGCCGCCAAACGACAATGCAGCCGAGCGGTGCGGCAACAATCGCGAGGCCAATACCGGCGGCCAGAGCCCGCAGCACAAACGGTTCTGGGAGTTCAAACACTCGAGCTGCCTCGCCCGCCGGAGCTGGGTTCAGCGACCGGGCGTGCAGCACCAGAAATGTCGTGACTGTGGTCGTGGTGGTGCAG
>JANNSR010000033.1:0-8441 GCA_031402935.1 Hyphomicrobium sp.
GCCAGCTTGTCGGTGTTGCCCATGTCGAGGGTCATCGACGCGGCCAAAAATTCCTCGCAGAAATTGGCCTTGAGGTAGGCCGTGTGATAGCTGACCAGCGCATAAGCCGCCGCGTGCGACTTGTTGAAACCGTAACCGGCAAACTTATCGACGAGCTGAAAAATTGAGATGGCGTCATCCTTGCAAACGCCGTTGGCAACCGCCCCTTCGACAAAGCGCGCCTGCTGGGCAGCCATCTCGGCCTTGTCCTTCTTGCCCATGGCCCGGCGCAGAAGGTCGGCTTGCCCAAGCGTATGTCCGCCCATCACCTGAGCGATCTGGATGACCTGCTCCTGATAGATGATGACGCCATACGTCTCCTTGAGAATCCCCTCCAGCATCGGATGCAGGCAATCGACCGGCTCCTCGCGGTGCTTGCGGTTGATGTAGGTTGGGATGTTGTCCATTGGGCCGGGCCGATACAGCGCTACCATCGCGATGATATCTTCGAAGCGGTCGGGCTTCAGCCGCTTCAAGCTCTCGCGCATGCCGGTACTTTCGAGCTGGAACACGCCGGCCGTATCGGCCTTGGCGAGCAGCGCGTAGGTTTTTTCATCATCGAGTGCGAGGCCCGGAAGATCGACGGTGATGCCGCGCCCCTCGCGGACCAGCGTCACTGCTTTTTCAAGAACCGTCAGCGTCTTAAGACCGAGGAAGTCGAATTTGACGAGGCCAGCCGCCTCGACCATTTTCCAGTTGAATTGCGTGATCGGCACGCTCGACTTCGGATCCCGGTAGAGCGGCACGAGTTCTTCGAGCGGCCTGTCGCCGATGACCATTCCGGCCGCGTGGGTCGAAGCGTGGCGGTAAAGCCCCTCGAGCTTCTGCGCGATTTCGAGCAGCCGCGCGATGATCGGCTCGCGGTCGCGCTCTTCCTGCAATTTGACTTCGCCGTCGATCGCTTCTTTCAGCGTGACAGGGTTGGCCGGGTTGTTCGGTACCAGTTTGCACAGGCGGTCAACTTGGCCGTATGGAATCTGCAGCACGCGGCCGACGTCGCGCAGCACCGCGCGCGCCTGCAGCTTTCCGTGCGTGATAATCTGCGCCACGCGGTCGGAGCCATATTTCTGCTGCACGTACTGGATAACGCGGTCGCGCTTGTCCTGACAGAAGTCGATGTCGAAGTCCGGCATCGACACGCGCTCTGGGTTCAGAAACCGCTCAAACAGCAATCCGAAGCGCAGCGGATCGAGATCGGTGATCGTCAAAGCGTAGGCAACCAGCGACCCCGCGCCCGATCCGCGCCCTGGCCCGACCGGCACGCCGTTCGCCTTCGACCACTGAATGAAATCGGCGACGATCAAGAAATAGCCCGGAAACTTCATTTGCGTGATGACGTCGACTTCGTAGGCGAGCCGCTTTGTATAGTCTTCTTCGCTGAACCCGGGGGCCCGACCCCGCACCGCGAGGCGCGCCTCGAGACCCTCCTTGGCCTGGCGCTTTAATTCTGCGGCCTCAAGGCGGAAATTCTCAAGTTCGCTCATACTGTCGTCGGCGGCGACGAAGCGCGGCAGGATCGGCTTGCGTCCGAGCGGCCGGAAGGCGCAGCGCTGCGCGATCTCAACGGTGTTCGCCAGCGCCTCGGGCAGATCGGCGAACAGCGCCGCCATTTCGTCAGGGCTTTTGAAATAATGCTCGGGGCTGGCGCGGCGACGGTCATCCTCGACCACGTAACGACCCTCGGCAATGCACAACAGCGCATCGTGGGCGTCGTAATCCGAGCGCGTTGCGAAATAACACTCATTGGTTGCGACAACCGGCAGCTTACGCTTGTAGGCGAGATCTAGGAGTTGCGGTTCCACGCGCACTTCGACCGCCAGGCCATGGCGCTGAACTTCAACGTACAGCTTGTCGCCAAAAATCTTATCCAGCGTGCGCAGGCGTTCTCCGGCGCGCTCGGCTTGCCCATTCGCCAGCGCTTTATCGATCGGCCCATCAGGCCCGCCCGTTAGCGCAATGAGCCCACCGGAGAACTGCTCGATGCGCGCGATTTTGATGTGCACCGGCTCATCGTCGGCCGCTTCGAAGTACAGGCACTTCGACAGCCGCAACAGGTTTGCATATCCCTCGGCGTCGCTTGCATAGAGAGCAATGCGCCCCGCTGATTGCGCCCGCGGCGTGTTGCTGCCCGCCCGCAGCATTGGGCTTTGAGCTTCTTGCTGATCGCCGAAATCGATATCCAGCGAACAGCCGACGATTGGCTGCAAGCCGTCGCTCCAGAGTTTCTCAGAGAACTCAAGTGCGCCAAACAAATTGTTGGTGTCGGTCAGGCCGAGCGCCGGATAGCCGTATCCGACCGCGAGCTTCGCGAGCTTGCTGATAGGCAGTGCGCCCTCAAGCAGACTGTAGGCGCTGTGGACTTTGAGATGGATAAAGCGCGGCGCGCCTGAAGATCGATTCGTCATTCGATCAGTGTATTGCGAACACCCCGGCCGCGTCACGTAACAGGCCGCACGCCACAGTTGTTTTGAACACTCAATCTGCGGCGTTCGGCGCAATTTCGACCAGTTTACCGTCGGCCATGCGCAGCACGCGGTCCATGCGGCGCGCCAGCTCCATATTGTGGGTCGCGATCAGCGCCGCGACGCCCTTCTGGCGGATCAACTCGATCAGCTCGCGGAAGACATGCTCGGACGTTTTCGGATCGAGATTGCCAGTTGGTTCATCCGCCAACAAAAGCTTCGGCGCATTGGCAAGGCCGCGGCAAATTGCTGTGCGCTGCTGCTCGCCGCCCGACATAGTCGCCGGCCGGTGATCGACGCGATCGGCAAGCCCGACGCCGGCGAGTAGTTCGCGTGCCCGCGCCTCCGCCTCGCGCCGTTTTGTTCCGCGGATCAATTGCGGAATGACAACGTTCTCGAGGGCAGAAAACTCAGGCAGCAACTGATGGAACTGGTAGATGAAACCGATATCCGTGCGCCTCAGCCGGGTCCTGTCCTTCTCCGTCATCTCGGCGCAGTCGCGGCCGTTGACGACAACACGGCCGCTCGTCGGCGGTTCAAGCAGCCCAGCGATATGCAACAACGTCGACTTGCCCGCGCCCGACGGGCCGACGAGTGCAACTGCTTGCCCCGCCCACAACTCAGCGTTGGCACCGAGCAGGACGGAGATATCGCGCGTACCCTGCCGGAACGTGCGCGTCACGTTTTCAAGTTTGAGGATCGGCCCAGCCGCCGCGCCAACGCTCGGATTTCCGGAGGACATCATTCGTATCTCAGCGCTTCGACGGGATCGAGTTTGCTCGCCTTCCACGATGGATAGATCGTCGCTAGTACCGACAGCGCCAGCGCCATCAGCACGATGCCGGCTGTCTCGCGCACATCGATTTCGGCCGGAAGCCGCGTCAGATAGTAGACGCTCGGATCGAACACGGTCGCACCCGTAATCCACGACACGAAGTTCTTGATTGTCTCGATATTCCAGCAGAACACGACGCCAAGAATGAGCCCTGCAATCGTACCAACAATACCGATGGAGGCGCCTGTAATCAGGAACACGCGCATGACCGCGCCTTTTGAGGCCCCCATCGTGCGCAATATCGCGATATCCCGGCCCTTGTCTTTGACCAGCATCATCAGGCCCGAAATAATATTCAGCGCCGCGACAAGAACGATCAGCGACAGAATAATGAACATGACGTTGCGCTCAACCGACAGAACGTTAAAGAATGTTTCGTTGCGCTGGCGCCAATCGGAGACGTTGATTGTCGGCCCCCCGGCCTGCTTGATCAGCGCGGCGTAACCATCAACATCTTCAGGATTCTCAACAACGACCTCTAGCACATCGACTTCGCCGCCTTTGCCGAAATACTTCTGCGCTTCGGCAAGCGGCATGAAAATCATCATGCGGTCGTATTCGGACATGCCGAGCTCGAAGATCGCCGCGATCTGATAGGGCTTTGAACGCGGCGCCGTGCCGAATGGCGTCGATGCGCCGCGCGGCGATACAAGCGTGACATTGTCGCCGAGGTTGACCCTGAGCGACGTTGCCAGCCGGGCGCCGATCGCTATGCCGGTCTGCTGGTCGAAGCCTTCGATCGACCCGAAGGTGATGTTGTTTGCGACGAGCTTCAGCGATTTAAGGCTCGCTTCGTCTAAGCCGCGCACCAGCCCGCCCAGCGCCTGCACGTTCGACGACACCATGACCTGGCCTTCGATTAACGGCAGCGCATGAACAACGCCCGGCACCCTGGCAACCTTGGCGGCTAGATCGGCGTAGTCTTCGAACGGCTCGCCGATCTTCTGCACGATGACATGGCCGTTCAGGCCCATGATTTTCGAGAACAAATCTTTGCGAAAGCCGTTCATCACGGCCATGACGATGATGAGCGTCGCGACACCAAGCATGATGCCGAGAAAAGAAAAACCGGCGATGACCGAAATGAACCCTTCTTTGCGCCGCGCCCGCAGATAGCGGCCGGCGAGCATCCACTCGAAGGGGGAGAACGGTTTTGTGTCGCTTAGGCCAGCGCTCATGCCGTGGTCACTCCAGGATCGGCTGTCGCCGGTTGGTTCTCACGCCAGCACGCGCTGCGTCGTTACGCTTTCGATGACGTACGCCAGCGCCACGTCAAGACCAAGCGTCTGCTTGGCGCCGCTTTTGCGGTCCTTGACCTCGGCCTCGCCGGCTTTGACACCCTTCGGCCCGACGATCAGCTGATACGGTAGGCCGATCAGGTCCATGGTTGCGAACTTGCCGCCGGCCCGCTCGTCCGTGTCGTCGTACAACACGTCGATGCCGGCATTGCGCAGCTTTTCGTAAAGGCCCGCGCACGTCGCGTCCGTGTCCGCGTCGCCAGACTTGAGGTTGATCAGCCCAACTTCAAACGGCGCCACCGGCACCGGCCAGATGATGCCGCTGGCATCGTGGCTGGCTTCGATGATTGCCCCTGTCAGCCGCGACACGCCAACGCCGTAAGATCCCATTTGCAGCGTCACCATTTTCCCATCGGGGCCCTGCACCCGGGCGCCCATCGGCTCCGAGTACTTGGTTCCGAAGTAGAAAATGTGTCCGACCTCGATGCCGCGCGCGGAAATGCGTTTATCCGCCGGCACATCGGCCTCGAACTTAGCGGCGTCATGCATATCCTCAGTCGCGGCGTACTGCGCCGTCCAAGTCTTGAAAATACCGGAGAGATCGCCGTCGAAATCGGTGTCGGCGGGCGGCACCGCTCCGTCGATCAGATCCCTGTGGCAGAACACCTGGCTCTCGCCCGTCTCGGCCAGAATGATGAACTCATGGGAGAGGTCGCCGCCAATCGGCCCCGTATCGGCTTTCATCGGGATCGACTTCAGGCCCATTCGCGCAAACGTGCGCAAGTAAGCCGCAAACATGCGCTCATAGGTCTTGCGCGCATCGTCCGCCGTCAGATCGAACGAATAGGCATCCTTCATGAGAAATTCGCGGCCGCGCATGACGCCGAAACGCGGACGGACTTCGTCGCGGAACTTCCACTGAATGTTGTAGAGGTTCTTCGGCAGATCCTTGTAGCTCTTGATGCCGTCGCGCACGATCGCGGTGATGACCTCTTCCGCCGTCGGCCCGAACAGCACGTCGCGTTCGTGGCGATCGACGATGCGCAGCATCTCCTTGCCGTAGGCTTCATAGCGCCCGCTCTCGCGCCACAGGTCCGCCGGCTGGATCGTCGGCATCAGAACTTCAATGGCGCCGGCCCGGTTCTGTTCTTCGCGCACGATGTCGCCGATTTTATCGAGCACGCGCAGTCCGAGTGGCAGCCACGAATAGATACCGGCGGCCGACTGGCGGACCATGCCGGCGCGCAACATCAACTGATGCGAAACGATCTCAGCTTCTTTCGGCGTGTCCCGCAGAACGGGCAGAAAAAACCGCGACAGTCGCATGAGAAGAAGCGTCTTTCTGTTGCAGCGCAGGCGTCAATCGGCGCGGACCAGGACCAAAACGGCGATTAGCGAAATACCGGGTTAAGCCGGGGCATGCAATGGCGACAGCATGGTCAAACGTGGAACATTGGGCGTGCGATCTGAAAAACCGGGATTTACCCAAGCAGCGCCATGCCTATTGGCCCGGCTATAGGCTTGCAATCACAGCATAGACGCCAGCGAAGGCAACCACCGCCACAACCGTATTGACTGCAAAAACCTTCCAGATGTTGATTGCTTCCGGCGCGCTGCCGGGTGTTCCGGGTACCACGTCGCCGGCCTCATCCTGCGTTTTTGCAAAGAACGGCAGCACCATGAATAGGGTGATGAACCACAGGCAAAAGAACGTTGCGATGGCGACGGACGTACGCATCGGCCCATTCCTTCAATAAACGGACTTGCAAAGGTCCGGCTCAGACCTGTTCGAGTTCAACAAGCGTGCCGCAGAAATCCTTCGGATGCAGAAATAAAACTGGCTTGCCGTGGGCGCCGGTCTTCGGATTTCCGTCGCCGAGCACGCGCGCGCCCTGAGCTTTCAACTGGTCGCGCGCGGCGATAATGTCGCCGACTTCGTAGCACACATGATGGATGCCGCCGTCGGGCGATTTTTCCAGAAACTTGGCGATAGGCGACCCCGCACCCAGCGGCTCGAGCAATTCGATCTTGGTGTTCGGCAGTTCGATGAACACAACTGTCACGCCATGCTCGGGCTGGGCCAGTGCCGGGCCGACCTTGGCGCCGAGCGCGTTTCTATAAACGGCCGACGCCGCGGCAAGATCTTTGACGGCAATGGCCACGTGATTGAGTCGTCCGATCATCAATAACTCCGTAAGCTCCCTATTCGAGCCAGTTTCAGACCCTTGCTTCCACCACGGTCATAAGCACTTTGACAATCGGTTTCTTGCCCCAAACCCCATTGATGGCGCCCCGGACGCTGCGGGTCACAGCATCGCCAACCATATCGAGATCGCCGCGACGCTTCGCCGGGATCGACCGCAATGTGCCGTCGATCGCGTCCAGCACGATTTCCATCATAGCCTCGCCATCGGCTGCGGCGTCCGGAATACCCTCGAGAACGACCTCGGGCTGGCCGAGAATGTCGCCGCGCCGCGAGAACGTCATGGCGACGACGGCAATGCCGGCGAACGACAGCTTGCGCCGCGCCTTCACCGGGCCGTCGGCATCCGGCACGATCAGGTTGCCGTCGCGATAAAGCCGTCCAACGGGCGCTTCATCGATCACGCCGGCAGGCGCAGGCCACAGCTTGACCATCTCACCATCGACGACGATGAACGTCTGCTTGGCGCCGGCCGCCAGCGCGAGTTTGGCGTGCTCCTTCAAGTGGCGCGCCTCGCCGTGCATCGGTATCGCGATCTCGGGCCGCGTCCAGGCATACATATCCTTCAATTCGTCGCGCCGTGGATGCCCGGTCACATGCACGAGTGCCTCGTTGTCGGTAATCAGATCGACGCCACGCAGCGACAGCGCATTATGAACCTTGCCGACCGACTTCTCGTTGCCCGGGATGGTGCGCGACGAAAAAATCGCCAGATCGCCTCTGTCGAGCGAAATATCGGGATGCTCGTCATCCGCAATGCGCGCAATCGCTGCGCGCGGCTCGCCCTGCGATCCCGTACACAGGATCACGGCCTTGTCGGCGCCGAGATCCTGGAACCGCTGCTGATCGAGGTAGTTGAAATTCTCTGGCAGATACCCAGTCTCGATGGCCACCTGAATAACCCGGTGCAGGGCGCGCCCTGCCACAACGAGCGTGCGGCCTGCTGCCCGCGTCGCGTCCGCCACGGCCTTGATGCGGGCAACGTTTGACGCAAACGTCGTCACCGCCACGCGACGCGGCGCACCTGCGATAATCTTTGCAATCGACGCTGCAACGTCGGTCTCCGATGGCGAGCGGCCCTCGCGCATGGCATTGGTCGAATCGCACACCATCGCCAGCACGCCTTCATCCCCCAGCGCCCTGAGCCGCGCCTCGTCCGGCGGATCGCCGACCAGCGGCGTCTTGTCGAGTTTCCAGTCGCCGGTGTGAAAGATCAGCCCGGCAGTTGTGCGGATTGCCAGCCCGCTTGGTTCTGGGATCGAGTGCGCCAGCGTCACGAACTCGACGTCGAAGGCTCCGATCTGGACCCGCCCGCCGAGCGGCACGGTTTTGATCGGCAGTTTCGCTCCGTTGCGGCCGTATTCGCCGAGCTTCGACGACAGCATTCCGGCAGTGAACGGCGTCGCGTAGATCGGGCAGCCGAGCGACGGCCACAAATCGAGCACGGCGCCGATGTGATCCTCGTGCGCGTGCGTCAAAACAAGTCCGGCCAGCGCGCCTTTCTCAGCCTGAATGAAGCGCAAGTCCGGCAGCACGACATCGGCGCCCGGTTCGCTTTCACCCGGAAACGTGATGCCGAGATCGACCATCAGCCATTGCCGCGACGGCGCAGGCCCGAAGCCGTAGAGGTAGACGTTCATACCGATTTCGCCGAGCCCGCCGAG
>JANNSR010000034.1:0-31604 GCA_031402935.1 Hyphomicrobium sp.
GGCGTCGACCATGGCCTGCGCAAGTGTCTTGGCGCCATGGACCTGACGCTGCTCGGCATCGGCGCTATCATTGGCACCGGCATCTTTGTGTTGACCGGGGTTGCGGCAGCGACGCAATCGGGCCCGGCGGTGGTGCTGTCGTTCATCGTCGCAGGCATTGCCTGCGCCTTTGCGGCGCTGGCGTACGCTGAACTTGCAGCAAGCGTCGGCGGCAGCGGCAGCGCCTACGGCTATAGCTACGCGGCGTTCGGAGAGTTGATCGCCTGGATTATCGCCTGGGACTTGATCCTCGAATACGGCGTGTCGGTCGCGGCAGTGGCGAACGGCTGGTCCGGGTATTTCAACAATGCGCTGACGGCGATCGGTTTGCCGCTGCCCGTTGAACTGACCAAAGGGCCATTCGCTGACGGCGGCGGTGGTATCGTCAATCTGCCGGCCGTCGGCATCATTCTGTTGCTGATGTTCATGCTCATTATTGGCGTCAAAGAAAGCGCGCGGCTGAACGCTGTCGCCGTCGCCATCAAGCTGCTCACAATCACGATCTTCATCGCCGTCGCGGTGTTCAACGTCAATCCGGAGAACTGGACGCCCTTTGCGCCCTTCGGCTGGTTCGATCACGACGCCGCTGGCAAGCCGGTCGGCATTCTAGCGGGTGCGTCGCTGGTGTTTTTCGCCTACGTCGGCTTCGACGCCGTCTCGACGGCGGTGGAAGAGGCGCACGATCCGCAGCGCGACGTGCCGATTGGCATTCTGGCCTCGCTAGTGTTTTGTACGATCATTTATATCGTCGTCTCGGGCCTACTCACCGGCATCGTGCCCTACACCGAGCTCAATGTCTCGTCGCCGGTCGCGTTCGCGCTGCAAAAGATAGGCTTCAACGCGGCGTCGGCGCTGGTTGCGGCGGGCGTCATCGCCGGGCTCACCACCGTGATGCTCGTGCTCTACTACGGCTTGACCCGCATCATCACGGCGATCTCGCGCGATGGGCTGCTGCCGGCGTACTTCTCCGGCGTCAACACCAAAACGCAGACGCCGGTGCGCACGACCGTTATCACCGGTCTCGTCATGGCCATCATGGCAGGCTTTCTGCCGCTCGGCATCCTCGCCGAGCTCGTGAATATAGGCACGCTGGCGGCGTTCGTACTGGTCTGCGCCGGAGTGATTTCACTGCGGCTCAGCCACCCGGAAATGCCGCGCCCCTTCAAGGCGCCGGGCGGCCTGCTGACGCCGGCCCTCGGCGTGCTGTCATGCGGCGCCTTGATCGCGTTCCTGCCGATTGAAACGCATCTGCGGTTTCTGGTCTGGCTGGCGCTGGGGCTGGCCATTTACTTTGCCTACGGCGTGCGCAATAGCCGGCTGGCCGCCGCCTAGCCGCGCCGCGTCACAACATATTATGCGTGCCGTCGCAGAACGGCGCGTCGTCGGTTGCCTTACAGCCGCACAGATTGAACGTGCCCGTGCGGTCGGCTGTGAATTGTAGCGGTTCGAACGTTGTACCCTTGTGCGAGCCGTCGCAGAACGGTTGCGCTTTCGAGCGGCCGCAGCGGCAATACCAGTAGTCTTGGCCTTGCGTCAGCTCGACTTGGAAAGGTCCCGTCTGAGCAATGACCGCTTCGTCCGCCATGGCGCGCGTCTCCCGTTTTGCACCGCGCGCGTTGCTGTGGCGCGGCTTCTGACTGCGTGGAAAACGGGTAGCGGGTTTGGCGAAAAGCGGCAAGGGCCGCCGGATGCGGACGGCGCTGTCGCGTTACTTCGCCGGCGCCGCCGTGCCTGACATGCCGTCGTTGCTGGTCCAGCGCAGGGTGCCGCCGTCGCGGACCACACTAAAACACTGTTCCTTGCCCTTGTTCCACACCAGCCAGCGCTGGCAGAATTGCGCGCCCGCGATGCGCCACGAGCCGCGATCCTCCGAGACGCCGGCGAAGACGCCCATGGCCACTGAGCGCGCCATCATCGTGCCGCCTGGCGCGTAGCGGATCGGCAGCGAACCGAATGGCGCCGATAGGTGGATGGTCTTGCCAGAGAGCAGAACCTGTAGTTCGGCGGACCCAAGCTTTTCGGCTTGAGCCTCGGCCGCGATGGGCAGCGACACGGCAGCCGCAATGACAAGGGCGCGATACAGGCGGCGCATACCGGTTTCCACTTCCAGCGCAAATTTATGGCGTAGCTCTCCGGTTATCTTGCCGGAGACGTTCTGTCGAGCGGCGTGAACCCCCGGACCCGTTAATGCAATCGCTGGGCCGGAGCGCGGTCAACAACTGGTAAACGCCGGACTGCCAACAATCGGATTCTTTCAACAATCGGATTACTGAATCTGGAATGTGCCGCAGTAAGCTTAATCTTCGATGATGCGGCGGGCGGCGGCGTCGGGCGTCATCGTGCCGTCGAGCACGGCATCGGCTAGCGGGTCGAGGCCATCCTTGCCGCCCGATTTGATGCGGCTTGCGACAAGGTCCGACGCTGCACGCGCAATCAGATAGCGGGCGCGGCGGCGGCGGCGCGAGGCGGCGGGCTCGGTTGCAACGCGGCGGCCGATGTCGTCCAGTGTCTCGACAAGTTTCGCCACGCCATCGCCGTTCAAGGCGCTGGTTTTCAACACCGGCACTTTGCCGGACATCGTGGCGCGGAGCGACAGTGCGCCAACGAGCTGCTGCAGGGTTTGCTCGGCGCCGGGCCGGTCGCCCTTGTTGACGACGAGGACGTCGGCAATTTCGAGCAGGCCCGATTTCATGGCCTGGATGTCATCGCCGAGGCCGGGCGCGGAAATGACGACGCGAATATCGGCGACCTCTGCGACATCCATTTCGCTTTGCCCGGTGCCGACCGTCTCCAACAGCACGATGTCGAACCCGGCGCCGTCGAGGGCGTCGATGATGCGCACAGCCGCGGGCGACAAGCCGCCGAGATAGCCACGAGAGGCAAGTGAGCGCACGAATACGCCGTCATCATCCAGCGCGGCGGTCATGCGGATGCGGTCGCCCAGAATGGCACCGCCCGAAATCGGGCTGGACGGGTCGACGGCGATAACGCCGACGGTGCGGCCCTGCTGGCGCAAGACGTCGATGACGGCATTGACGAGGGTCGATTTGCCGGCGCCTGGCGGTCCGGTGAAGCCGACGACGAGGGCGTGGCCGAGATAGGGTTGCAGTGCGCGCAGTACGTCGGGGGCGGCGGCCGACAGGCGCTCGAGTTCGGTGATGACGGTGGAAATGGCGCGGCGCTCGCCGGCCCGCATCCGCGAAATCAGGTCCGCTATGTCGCCAGGAGCGACGCGGGCGATGGGAGGGGCGGACTCAGGCGTGAATTTCGTCATGCCTGCGTGAATAGGCGTGACGCCGCAAAATCGCAACGGGCGAGCGGCAAACAGTCTTTGCGAACGCTAAAGTCCCGCCGCCGTCATGCGGCGTCCCGGCCGTGTCTCAGGATCGATATGACCGAGATGATCTTGTTTCCGACTTCTGACTCGATATCGAGCCAGGTCGCGAGTTGTTCGGCCCGGGACCGTTCGGCCGGTTTGACCTTTTCGTCCGCAAACAGCACTTTCACGGCAAATGCGAAGGCCGTTTCTCTGAGCGGCACCGACAGAGCGTTCTTGGCCGCACGGCAAGCCTTTTCGTCACCACCCTCGTCACGGATGAACTTTTGCGCATCCCCCATCCAGCCGGAAATGTGCCGGCGCGAAGGATTGAGGAAAATGGGGCTCGCGGTGCAGATGGTGTAAATGCATTCCAGTTCGGCGTCGTGCTGATGTTCGTCCGCCATCATCATCGAGACCATCGGCACCATCACCGCGACCGGCACATCGAGCCGGTCCTGGATGCCTTTTCCCAGCAGTCCGGTTTCGAAAAGGGCTTTGGCTTTCTTCGTCTTCCTCGGCCAGAAAAACATGACGCGCCCCTCCGAAATCAGGTTGGGTTCTCATATTCAACGTCGTGGAGATAAATGGATGGCATCTCGGTGCAGGCCGGGTCAAGTCCGGCTGCAAATCGGACGAAGGAAATGCGGCAACGCCTGCCTGGCCATTCCTTGCGCCGCACGACTGGTCAAGCGCGGTCAGCGCCATCAGGCCCCTATTCCGGGTTTGGGTCGTCTTAGCCGCCGGCGGCGGCGGCCGGGTCCATGTGGAAGATCTCCCAGTGATGGCCGTCGGGGTCGTAAAAGCTGCGCCCATACATAAAGCCCAGGTCCATCGGCGGCATGGCGGCCGCCCCGCCACTCGCTAACGCCTTATCGGCGAACTGATCGACGTCGGCGCGGCTGTCGGCGGATAAGGCCACAATGGCTTCTGTTGTTTTCGACGTGTCCGAGATCGACTTACTTGTGAAGTCCTTGAACCGCGCTTCCGTCAGCAACATGGCATAGGCGTCGTCGCTGATAATCATGCAGGTGGCGGTGTCGTCGGTGAACTGCGGATTGAATGCGAAGCCAAGGCCGGTGAAGAACAGCACCGACTTTTGCAGGTCCTTGACGGGCAGGTTGACGAAGATTTTGCGCGGCATGGACGTGCCTCCGGTTTTTTAGAACTTCGCTACCAATGCGTGGTCGCCGTTGAGCGTGCCGAACTGCGCCGCAGCGAGGATGGCCGGCACGATCTTCTCGGCCTGCTCGACGACGGCGAAGTGCACATCCAGTCCCGGGCGGATGAACGTCTCGCCCTTCATGTGTGCCAGAAGATCGAGAAACGGCGTCCAGAAGCCGTCGATGTTGGCGACGACGATCGGCTTGGTGTGGCGGCCAAGTTGCGACCAGGTCAACTGCTCGACCAGTTCTTCGAGCGTGCCGATCCCGCCCGGCAACGCGACGAACGCATCCGAGCGCTCGAACATCAGCCGTTTGCGGACGTGCATGTCGTCGACCACGATCAATTCGTCGACGTCTTTCAGCATCTTTTCCTTGGCACCGAGAAACTCGGGGATGATGCCGGTGACTTTGCCGCCGGCGCCTAAGGTCGAGCGGGCGACTTCGCCCATCAAGCCAAGGCTGCCGCCACCGTAGATCAGGCGGATGCCGTTGTCGGCCAGCGCCTTGCCGAGCTTACGGGCGGCGATGGCGTAGGCCGGGCTCAACCCCTTGCCGGAGCCGCAGTAGACGCAGACGCTTTCGACACGAGGCGCCGGCACCGGGGCGGGGATTGGGGTTGAAGATTTGCGGGGGGCGGGCGGGATGCTGTTAACGGAGTTCTTGGACATTGACGACTTTCGAAGTGGCCTTGTGCGGACTTGGATGAGCGCGCCTCAAGTGGAAGTACGACGCCGCATCATAGCCTTGAACTATGGCAGAGACACCCTGAGGGGATGATGACGCCGCAATCTGTGGTTACACTTCGGTTTGGTGCCAGAAATAGGCAAGCCCCAAATAGGTTGGGACGTGTGGGGGGTGCGCTCTTGGCGCCGGGGCCGGAGGTGTGCTTAGCTGACTGACACATTGTAAGGCCGTCTGATGAAACGCCGCCAAGTCACAGCAGCATCAGGAAATTCGCCGACGACCGTTGCCCGCGCTCAGGCGCGGACGGTTGCGCTATTTGCAGTTGCGTTTGCGGCAACAGCCGTGCTGCCGCCGGGTGCCAGCGCCGCCATTGATCCGGCCGAGCGCCCGTCCATGGCCCGCGCCGTCGCGGGTCACCAATTTGCGCAGACGCCGCCGGGCCAGCCAGCGCCCGCCCTGGTGCCACCGGTCAACCGCGAGCCGCCAGCGGCCGCGCCTCCTGCCACACCTTCGGACGCGCCGCCGCCCGCGGCCGAGGAGCCGGTACCCGCGCCGGCTGTTGCACCTGCCCCCAGCCCGCAAACCGCATCGCCGAAGCCGGCCACTCCGCCGCCTGCGTCCGGCGGGTTATGGGGCACGGTCCAGGACTGGCTGGCGCGGTCTAACCGCGACTATCAGGGCGTCGTGATCAAGGAGCTGGCGCTGCCGACCGCCGGACAGCGGCCCGACGACGCGATCGCCAAAAAACTCGAAGAGACGAAGGCCGATGACGCGGCCCGCAAAGCCGCCGACGCCAAACGCCGTGAGGACGAGAAAAAGCTCGCCGCGCAAAAGGAGGCCGAGGCTAAGGCCAAGCAACTGGCTGAAGAAGTGCGCCGTAAGAAGGAAGCAGCTGCCGCCGCAACTGCCGCTGCCGCTGTCAAACCACCACCGGCGCCAAAATCCGACGATGCCGCAAAAATTGCCGAAGAACTGCGCCGCACCGAACAGCAGCAGCAAGACGAAGCGCGCCGCCGCGAAGCCCAAAAGCAGGCCGAGGCGAAGGCGGCTGACGCCCGCCGCGCCGACGACGAGCGTAAACGCACGGAGGCCGCCGCGGCATTGGCAGCGGATGAGCGCCACCGCGCCGAGGAAGCAGCGCAGATCAGGGACCGCAGGCGCACGATCGTTTTGTCGGTCGAGCCGATCCGCCGCCCTGACGCCGCCGGCACCATGTACCGGCCCGAGCTTGCCTCGCCAGCAGCGCGCGAACGTATGCGCGTCGCGGAAGGGTCGAGCGACGATGGCGACGTTTATTCCGGCGCCGCACGCACGCGCCGCCACGTCCGGCTGTATCGCACGGGTTACGCGCATCGCGGCACGGCGGTCAAGCGCTGGGTCTACCGGTCAGGCGGTCGCGGTTGCCGGACTGCGGGGCGTGTACATCGCCCGCCGTCGCGCTACACAGTCGCCCGCGGCGACAGCCTGTGGCGGATTTCGGATCGCCACTACAGCAGCGGACAGAAATGGGGTCGCATCTACCGCGCCAACCGGCACCGGATCAGCGATCCCGATCTGATCTATCCGTGCCAGCGGTTCAAGGTGCCGAGGCGCTAGCGCAATGGACTTCCGGGCTTTGCCGCACTACATGCTAGGGGATGCAACGCGCTCTCGACCAACAGCGCGCTGAAGGTCCAGGCCGGCCGGGTGGCGCATCGCCAACGGGTCAAGGCAAAGGGCTCTTGGCGCGCCTCATGCCGTCTCCGGAAAACCAGCGCGTGCTCCGCGCCTTGTGGCCGTATGTGTGGCCGGGTGACAGGCCCGATCTCAAGCGCACGGTGGCGCTGTCGCTGGTTCTTATCGTCATCGCCAAGGTCGTGACGGTGTCGGTGCCCTACACGCTCAAGTGGGCAACGGATGCGCTTGTGGCGGCGACCGGCGGCGCTGTTCCAGCGGCTGAGGCCTTGCCGTGGCTGGTTGGCGCGCCGGTGCTGGCGGCGGTTCTCTATGGCCTGTCGCGAATCCTGATGACGGTTCTGGTGCAGTTCCGCGAAGGCATGTTCGCCAAGGTCGCGATGCACGCGGTGCGCAAGCTCGCTTTGACGACGTTCGAGCACATGCACCGCTTATCTCTGCGGTTTCATCTCGAAAAGAAAACCGGCGGCTTGACGCGCATTCTCGAACGCGGCCGGGCGGGCATTGAAAACATCTCCCGCATGGCGTTGATGACGCTGATCCCGACCATCATCGAGTTCATACTCATCATCGGTGTCTGCGCTATCGAGTTCGACTGGCGCTACATCGTCGCGATCGTCGGCATGATCGTGTTTTACCTGTGGTTCACGATCAAGGCCACCGACTGGCGCGTCGGCATCCGCCGCACCATGAACGACAGCGATACGGAGGCCAACACCAAGGCGGTCGACAGCCTGTTGAACTTCGAGACGGTGAAATACTTCGGCGCCGAAGAGCGCGAAGCCAAGCGCTACGACAAGTCGATGGCGCGCTATGAGTCGTCCAGCATCAAAAGCTACACATCACTCGCCGTGCTCAACACCGGGCAGGCCGTGATTTTCACGATTGCGCTGACGGCGTGCCTGGTGATGGCCGCCAACGACGTGCTGGCCGGCACCCACTCCGTCGGCCATTTCGCCATGGTCAATCTCTTGATGCTGCAACTGTTTATGCCGCTGAATTTCATGGGCATGGTGTATCGCGAGATTAAGCAGGGCCTGACCGACATCGAGTTGATGATGGACGTGCTCGATAAGAACCCGGAAGTCTCGGACAGGCCCGGCGCGCGCGATTTGAAGGTCAGCGGCGGCGCCATCCGTTTTGAAAACGTGCGCTTCGCCTACGATCCCGAGCGCGAGATCCTGAAAGATATCTCTTTCGATGTGCCAGCGGGAAAGATGATCGCCATCGTTGGCCCGTCGGGCGCTGGCAAATCGACCATCAGCCGCATTCTGTTGCGCTTCTACGATGTTGCAGGAGGCAAGGTCACGATTGATGGCCAGGACCTGCGCGACGTGACGCAGAAGTCGCTGCGGGCCGCCATGGGCGTGGTGCCGCAAGATACCGTGCTGTTTAACGATACGATTTTCTACAACATCAAGTATGGCCGTGCGGACGCGACCGACGCCGAGGTCTATGACGCCGCAAAAATGGCGCAGATCGACGACTTCGTGAAAGCCCTGCCGGCCGGGTACGACACCATGGTCGGCGAGCGCGGCTTGAAGCTGTCGGGCGGGGAAAAGCAGCGTGTCGCGATTGCCCGCACGATCCTCAAGGGGCCGCCAATCCTGATCCTGGACGAAGCCACAAGCGCGCTCGACAGCCATACGGAAAAGGAAATCCAGGACGCGCTGGATCGCGTGTCGCGCAACCGCACAACGCTTGTCATCGCGCACCGCTTGTCGACGATCATTCACGCCGACCAGATCCTGGTGCTGGATGCGGGACGGCTGGTCGAGCAGGGCACGCACGCCGAATTGATCGCCAGCAACGGTCTATACGCATCGCTTTGGGCCCGCCAGCGTCAGGCCGAGAAAGCCCGCGAAGACCTTGCGCACGCGCTCGAAGACGGCGTATCGCTGCGCTTGCCGGCGGTCAGCTAGGCATCAAGCCTACGCGACCCCGAGGCGCGCGGCGGGTGGACGCGCCCCGGGATCATTACGAGCTCCGGCATGGGCCCCGCGATAGTGAGGCTGACGCCAGATCTCGAACCTTACAGCGCTGTGCCAATCTGCACGGCGGGCGTATGTGCCCGCCCACCGAATGAAGACAGCGCAACGCCGGCAATTGTCAGCATGGCCGCGATAATGATCTGGTGCGAAAGCTTAAGAACCATCCGGAGACACCCCAACTTTATTATGTACATAAAAAGTATACAATAAGTCAGCGCCGGTTCAAGGGCGCAGTTGCCGCAGGCGCTAGGGTCCAAGTGCATAGCTGCTGTATTTGGCGCACACGCACGCGAAGTTACCGGGACGTGTGGCACTTGCCTCGCATCCCGAGGACACGCGACTTGCCGCTGACGGCTGAGCGTGGTGCGCGCACCCTTACGCCCCGTCATCCTGTATGTGGATCGGCCGCTCTTGTAGAGTGGCTCAGCAGCCGGAGCCCGTCGTCATCCTGAGCCCCGCGCGCATCTCTTTCAGCTTCGTCATCCCCGCGCCGCTCGCGGAACGCGAGAGGAAGTGCGGCGGGGATCCAGGCAAGCCAATCATTAGACAAGAAACTTTGGCTCAGTGATTGGCGGAATTCGCGTCGCAGGCTGAAGGTTGGATGGAGCCCGCGGGGACCCAGACAAGCGTCCGCACACGCGGTCCAGCGATCCTCGTTCGCGCGCGAGGCAATGCAGCGGTGCCAGCGCGTGTCTCGACGACGTCAATCATGCGGACGCTTGCCTGGATCCCCGCCGTTGTTCCCGCGACACTTGTCGCGGGCGCGGGGATGACGACGCGGAGAGAGACGCGCGACGCTCCGATTACCTATTGCCTGCTGCGTGCCGCCGCACGCCCTTAACGTTAGCAAAAATTCCGCGAAAAAAGTTATCCCCGCTTCGCCGCGCACCCGCATCATGCGCGCACCCGCTGCATTCGGGGGCGCATCTAGAGGCGTCTTGACGTGCCGCAGCGGACCCGGTTTCGGAGGTTGCGGCCGTCGCACGGCCAAAGTCTTCGCCGGCGCCTGGACGTCCTGCGGGTAACCGCGGGATGGGGTTGCTTCCCCGTCAAGCTCCAGTCACGGACATGCGCGCCAAGTAGCGTACCGCGCAGAGATAAAGACCGCAGCGGGGCGGCGTAGTACACCGCTCTTTTTCCATGCGGTTCGCTAAGTCGCGAACCAACCGGGCCTGAGGAAAACAGGCCCGCATAGCGGTCGAAGCGATCGCCCCGCACCCCGAATTTTTCCGGCTGCCGAGGCCGGATGAGGCGGAGCTATGGCTTTAGCGCTACGATTGCGCGTTAAGCATTGGAAGGAACGTGACGTGGAGCCTGGGATTACGAAAGGCATTGCTGCACTGAAGCGCGTACTCGTCGTCGCGCTCTGGTCGCTGCGCGAGATTCTGCGAACCGCGTGGGGCATTGCGCGCGGGCCCATCATTATCGCGCTGCAGGTGATCGCCGCGCTCATCGTTTTGTTCGAGGAGTGGGGCTGGAAGCCGCTATCCGAATTGATCGCGCGGCTGGCGAAGTTTGGCCCCATCGCGGTCATCGAGCGCGCCATCGCCGCTCTGCCGCCCTATGGCGCGCTAGCTGTCTTCGCATTGCCGACCGCGATCCTGCTGCCGTTGAAGTTCTTAGCCATGTGGTTGTTGGCGAGCGGGCAATGGTGGGCGGCGACAGGCTTGTTCATTGGCGCCAAGATCGCGTCGACGGCGCTGGTCGCGCGCATTTTCATGTTGACCAAGCCAGCCTTGATGCAAATCGGCTGGTTCGCGCGGGCCTACAATTGGTTCGTGCCGTGGAAAGATGCGCTGTTCGCGACCATTCGTGCCTCGTGGGTCTGGCGCTATGGGCGCATGGTCAAGACGCGCGTCAACCTCGAGCTTGCGCAAGCGGCGCGGCGCTGGCGGCCTTGGATCGACTTGAACGTGCGGCCGATTGCGGTCCGGGCGAGAACAGCTGTACGCGCATTGAAGGCGAGGCTGTTTCGATCCGAACCACCCTGACGCTTGCCCTCGGAACAGTTGTTGCGCCGGGTTGCGTTCCAGCCACATCGCTGGCGCTTAGCAACTAATAGTCTGAACAACACGGACGAAAATCCAGAAACGCCGGGTGTCGTAGAACGCCCAGTCACGACTTGCTTATTCGGTTGTTATAATATACTAAACGATATGTCAATAATGTTGACTTCTCAGGTAAACTAATAAACGGTGAGGATGTCGGGGTATTGGGTGATGCGCTTGGGTGGGACCGCGCCGCAGCTCAGATTGGGAATGAGGGAAGGCTTATGAAATACGCACTCGCAGCGCTGATGCTGCCGGCAGTCGCGCTTGCAACCGCGGTTTCTGCCGCGGATTTGGGCGGCAACTGCTGCGCCGATCTCGAAGAGCGCATCGCCGAACTGGAGGCGACGACCGCGCGCAAAGGCAATCGCAAAGTTTCGCTCAACATCGCGGGCCAAGTGAATAAGACCGTGCTGTACTGGGATGACGGCACCGAGACAAACACCTACGTCGTCGGCAACAAGAACGACCAGACCAATTTCAGCTTCACGGGCGACGCCGACATCGGCAACGGCTGGTCGGCCGGCTATGACTTGACGATCCGTATTCGCGACAACCTGTCGGACGACGTCGATCAGAATAACGACAACGGCACGCCGGACAACTTCCAGCTGTGGCAGTCGCACTGGTGGGTCGAGAACAAGACGCTCGGCAAGATCTCGCTCGGGCACGCCTCGCGCGTCTCGGATACGGCGCCTGAAAACGATTTGTCGGAGGCGGGCGTTGCCGGGTATGCCGGCGTTCAAGATATTGGCGGCGCCTTCGCGCTACGCTCGAGCGCCGGCGCGCTGGCCGGCATCGCCTGGGGCGACGTTTACAACCATTTCAACGGCGATACGGCCGACCTCGTACGCTACGACACGCCTGAAATTATGGGCTTTATTGCCTCCGCCAGCTGGGGCGAAGACGACATTTGGGACATCGGCTTGAAGTATGAGGGCGAAGGTGGCGGCTTCAAGCTTGCGGCCTCCATCGCCTACACGGAAATCACCGACACCGACGGCGAGTTCGCCGATCTCGATCAGTCAACGCTCGTCGGGTCTGCCGCCGTGCTGCATGAGCCGAGCGGCTTGAACGCGCTGGTGAGTGCGGGCGTGCGCGAGTTCGATCAGGCTGTGATTGACACCGACGGCACAGCACGTACCCCGCAGGACGCCAAGTTCATTTACGCCAAGCTCGGCTGGCTGGCGAAGCTGAACGGCCTCGGCCCGACGGCGTTCTACGGCGAATACGGCTGGTTCAAAGACTTCGTGTCGGCGCTCGACGATACCGTGGACGATGACGGCAACGGCCTCGGCGACGCGACCGATCTCGCCAATTCGCTCGGCGGCGCGCGCTTTACCGGCAACAAGGCCGAAGTCTGGGGCATTGGCGTCGTACAGCACATCGAGGCCGCCGAAATGCAGGTTTATCTCGGCTACCGCCTGCATGAAGTTGATTTTGATCTCGTCGATGGTGGCGGCAACACCGTCGCGTCGCAGCCGATCGAAGACTTCCATACCGTCATCATGGGTTCGAAAATCGCGTTCTGACGCCTTGCCGACCGAAGTCTGACCCTCCCGGTCGCAGCCACGCCTCCTAGCGCCACTCCCGTTGTCGCGCTAGGAGGCGTTGTTATGTCTGACGCTGCACACGACCTGCGCCCCATATTGATCGCCGGACCGACTGCCAGCGGCAAGTCGGCGCTGGCGATGGCGCTTGCTCAGCATTTTGGCGGCACAATCATCAATGCCGACAGTATGCAGGTGTACGCTGAGCTTCGTATTCTGACGGCGCGGCCTTCGGTCGTGGACGAAGCGCAGCTGCCGCACCTGCTCTATGGTCACGTGCCGGCGCGCGAAGCCTACTCGGCGGGGCGGTATATCAATGACGCGAAACAGGCGATCGCAGACGCGCGTGCGGCCGGGCGGCGTCCGGTCATTGTTGGTGGCACGGGGCTGTATTTCAAAGCGCTGCTTGAAGGCCTGTCGCCGGTGCCACCGATCCCGGATGAGGTGCGCAACCGTTGGCGCACGCTGCAGGCCGAACACGGTGCCTATGCGTTGTGGACCGTACTGATGAGCAACGACCCGGAAATGGCGCTGCGGCTGGACCAGAACGACAGCCAGCGCATTGTGCGGGCGCTCGAAGTCCACGAAGCGACAGGGCGGTCTCTGGCTGACTGGCAGCGCACGCCGGGCGTGCCGTTGATCTCGCCGGAGGAGGCCGTCAAGCTCGTCATAATGCCAGACCGCGATGTGCTTTACGCCCGCGCCGAGACCCGCTTCGACGCCATGATGGCCGCGGGCGCCGGCGGCGAAGCGGCGGCTTTGGCGGCGCTACAACTTGATCCCGCGTTACCGGCCATGCGGGCGTTGGGTGTAGCGCCGCTGATCGCCGCCGCCAGAGGCGAGCTGGCGCTGGGCGCGGCCGTGATCGCCGCAAAAGCCGAGACCCGGCAGTACATCAAACGCCAGTCAACCTGGATAAAGTCTAAAATGATTGCGTGGAAGCATATAGCAACGCAAGAAATGGTAAGTTCAACAGCTGTATCCATCGCATTTATTCAAAGTTAGCATTGACCGGGCATCCTCCGCCGCATACCGTCTCGGCCGTTAGCCTCTGGTTGAGACAAGCAAAAATGCCCCGGTTGCGGCCGGGCGAAGGAGTTCGGGCATGGCGCGGACAATGACCGGCGCGGAAATGGTGCTGACGGCGCTAGCCGATCAAGGTGTCGAAGTGATCTTCGGTTACCCTGGCGGCGCCGTGCTGCCAATTTACGACGAACTCTTTCAGCAGGATAAAGTTCGCCACATCCTGGTCCGCCAGGAAGGCGGAGCGCTGCACGCGGCCGAAGGCTTTGCGCGCTCGACCGGCAAGGTCGGCGTCGCGCTCGTCACATCAGGCCCCGGCGCTACCAACGCGGTCACGGGCTTGACAGACGCACTGATGGACTCGATCCCGCTCGTTTGCATCACCGGGCAGGTGCCGACGCATCTTATCGGCAATGACGCCTTCCAGGAGTGCGATACGGTCGGCATCACGCGTCCCTGCACCAAACACAACTGGCTTGTGAAGAATGTCAACGACCTTGCCCGCATTTTGCACGAGGCGTTCCACATCGCGCGCACGGGCCGGCCTGGACCCGTCGTTGTCGATATTCCGAAGGACATCCAGTTCGCGACCGGCAACTACGTCGGCCCGTCGAACATCCAGCACAAAACCTACCGGCCGAAACTGAAGCCGGAACAGCAGGGCGTACGCGACGCAGTCGATCTGATCGCGGAAGCCAAGAAGCCGCTGTTCTATACCGGCGGTGGCGTCATCAACTCTGGCCCGAAGGCTAGCCAGCTCCTGCGCGAGTTCGTCCGGCTCTCGGGCTATCCGATCACATCGACGCTGATGGGCCTCGGCGCCTATCCGGCATCCGACAGACAGTGGCTTGGCATGCTTGGCATGCACGGAACGTATGAAGCCAACATGGCGATGCACGACTGCGACGTGATGATCAACATCGGCGCGCGCTTCGACGATCGCATCACGGGGCGCATTGACGCCTTCGCGCCGCATTCGCGTAAGATCCACGTCGATATCGATCCCTCCTCGATCAATAAGAACGTGCACGTCGACATTCCGATCGTCGGCGATTGCGCCTATGTGCTCGAAGACATGCTGCGGATCTGGAAGGCGAAGGCGCCGGTGGTCGATAAGGCGGCGCACAAGTTGTGGTGGAAGGACATCGAAAAGTGGCGGGCGCGGAAATCGCTCTCGTACAAAAATTCCAAAGACGTGATCATGCCGCAGTACGCGTTGCAGCGGTTGCAGGAGCTGACGAAAGATCGCGATACCTACATCACCACCGAAGTCGGCCAGCATCAGATGTGGGCGGCGCAGTTCATGCACTTCGAGGATCCGAACCGCTGGATGACGTCGGGCGGGCTCGGCACCATGGGCTATGGCCTGCCGGCGGCCATCGGCGCGCAGATCGCACATCCGAAGTCGCTCGTGATCGATGTGGCGGGAGATGCCTCGATCCTGATGAACATCCAGGAGTGCTCGACGGCGGTGCAGCACCACCTGCCGGTAAAAGTGTTCATTCTGAACAACGAGTACATGGGCATGGTGCGCCAGTGGCAGCAACTGCTGCACGGCAACCGCCTGTCGGAAAGCTACACCTCGGCGCTGCCCGATTTTGTCAAATTGGCGGACGCCTACGGCTGGAAGGGCATGCGCTGCGACCACCCGGCCGATCTCGATGATGCGATCCTGGAAATGATCAACACCGATGGCCCGGTCATGTTCGATTGCCGCGTGGCGAAGCTCGCCAACTGCTTCCCGATGATCCCATCGGGCAAGGCGCACAACGAGATGCTGCTCGGCGAAGACGTGTCGGACGAGGAGGTCTCGAAGGCGGTGAGCAAGGAAGGCAAGGTGCTGGTGTGAGCACCGCAGCACGCGCCCTTTGGTTTGCGGTATGGATCGCAATCGCAGGCCCGGCGGCGCACGCTGCATCCGGCACGTGGGACCGCACCGCAAACATCGCGGATGCTGCGAAGCGCCTCGGCGTTCTGCACCGGCGCGAAGGCTCGCGCGGCGTTCTGAAGTTTCTCGATGCCTGCTATCGCACGCACATGCTTTCGAGTGAGTACTCGAAGGGCCTAGAAGCCTGCATGGCGCAGGATTTCATGCATACGCAGGTGCTCGCCTCGATCTACGCCAAGGTTCCCCTGGAACAGCGCCAGAAGCTCGACACGCCATCGCCGGAACTGATCGCGAGCGGCATGCAACAACGTTTTGCGGCGGCGTTCGCGCAGTACAGGATCGCAACCCCTGAAGCCGATGCTTTCAAAGCACTGGTTGAAAAACAAGGCATGCCGGTTTTCCTCGAGGCGGTGTTCCCGAAGTCTGCCAAACCTCAAGGCGGGAAGTAGACCGGGCATGCTCAAACTCGTCATTGCCAACAAGCTCTATTCGTCGTGGTCGATGCGGCCGTGGCTGGTGCTGCGGGCTTGGCAAATTCCGTTTGAGGAAATTGTCATCCCGTTGCGGACGCTTGAAAGCAAAGCACAGGTGCTGGCTCATTCGCCGTCGGGAAAAGTGCCGGCCCTGGTCGATGGCGACGTCACGATCTGGGAAAGCCTTGCGATCATTGAGTATCTGGCTGAGTCATTCCCCGCAAAAAACATCTGGCCGCAAGACCGGGCCGCCCGTGCCCATGCGCGCGCGATCTCGAACGAAATGCACGCCGGATTTCAGGCGTTGCGCCAGGCTTGCCCCATGAATCTGGGGTCACGATTTGCGACCCCCGACATCACGGACGCGATGCAGCTGAACATCGATCGCATCGAGTCGGTCTGGGCTGAAGCCCGCGCCAAATTTGGAGCAGGCGGGCCCTATCTCTACGGCGCATTTTCGGCAGCCGACGCCATGTACGCGCCTGTTGTGACCCGTCTCGACACGTATCAGCTGCCGGTCACGCGTGAGACGCGCGCCTACATGGATGCGGTTCTAAAGTACCCCGACGTCATTGCCTGGCGGGATGCAGCTCTCAAGGAACCGTGGACGATTGCCGACTACGGCGCCGGGCATGCCGCTGTTGAAACTTATCGCTAGACCAACACAGAGACCCAACATGGCTGAGCACCCGAAACAATCGCACTACCCGAGCCCCCTCAAGGCGCAGGACGTCGTTTCGCGCACGCTCTCCATCATTGTCGATAACGAGCCGGGCGTGCTGGCGCGCGTGATCGGGCTGTTCTCGGGGCGCGGCTACAACATCGATTCACTCACCGTGACTGAGACGGAGCATGAAAAGCACCTCTCACGCATCACCGTCATTACGAGCGGCACGCCGGCCGTCATCCAGCAGATCAAGCATCAGCTGGAGCGCCTGGTGCCGGTACATCGCGTGCGCGATCTCACCGACGAAGGCGGGTCGATCGAGCGCGAACTGGCGCTCGTCAAAGTTGGCGGCAAGGGCGAAAAACGCATTGAAGCTTTGCGCTTGGCTGAAATCTTCCGTGCCAAAGTGGTCGATACCTCGACCGAGCACTTCGTTTTTGAGATTACCGGCAAGCCGACGAAGATCGAGACCTTCATTCAGATCATGACCGAGCTTGGCTTGGTCGAAGTCTCGCGCACCGGGATCGCCGCGATCGGGCGCGGCGCGGGGACGCTTTGATTTTGCGTGTGTGAGACTGGCGAACGCTAGAACGAGCCGCCGCCGGCGTCGGGTGCCGGAAGCTTTGCGTTCTCGTTGGCGAGTGTCAGGGCTGCAATCGAGACATTGATGTTTTCGTCGCGCGCGTCCACTGCCTGACGCGTCGCTTGGCGAAAGCCGATCTGCCCCTGCGTCGACGGGTACAGTGGCAGTGCCGATGGCGGATCGCTCATGGTGACGAAGAAAGCCTGCAAGCGGGCCCGGTACTGACCATGGACGGTTTTGTCGCAACGTTCCGGTCCCTCTGCGGCCTGGCACTGGCGCAGTGTTTTGTAGACTGGCGCCTGCTGCTCGTGAACGGCAACCGCCATATCGATGGCTTGGCCGCAAATTTCGGCGCTGAGTTTGCCGCTGGCGCCGCAATCGGTGGCCGATATGAAGATGCCGCGTTCGGGCGGCGGGGCGACGGCCTTTGGCTGTTCGGCTTCGCCGCAACCGGCGAGCAGGACGGTTGCGCAGATGAGGAGGGCTGAATAGGTGTGCTTCGGCATGGCGGCGCGCTTCTCATTGGAGGAGAACCTGAAGCGCGATCTTGCCAGCGTCACGGTTAGGGTTCGGTTAACGGTTTAGCGGCTTGTCGTCGCCATCGCGCTAAAAAGCCGCCCCGCAGGCCGGTTCTGACGCCACCCACTTTAAAGGCCAGCCGTTGAAAGGTTGGCGCGATCTCGTTAGGTTCGCTCCTGATTTGGTCCGGGGTGCGCCCTGTGCCTCCGTCGTCAACCCATCCCGCCAGTCCGAAACGACCGGGGAACCCGAGAGGCCGCCCATGCGCGTCTATTATGATCGTGATGCCGACATCAACCTGATCAAGTCGAAGAAGGTCGCGATCGTCGGTTATGGCAGCCAGGGCCATGCCCATGCGCTCAACCTGCGCGACTCAGGCGTCAAGGACGTCGTGATCGCGCTCCGCAAGGGCTCAGCCACGGCGCAGAAGTGCGAAAAAGAAAGGCTCAAGGTCATGGAGGTGGCGGAGGCCGCCAAGTGGGCCGACGTCATCATGATGCTGACGCCAGATGAACTGCAGGCCGACATTTACCGCGATCACCTTCATGCCAACATGAAGAAGGGCGCAGCACTGATGTTTGCGCACGGCCTGAATGTGCATTTCAATTTGATCGAGCCGCGCGACGATCTCGATGTCGGCATGGTGGCGCCGAAGGGCCCGGGGCATACGGTGCGCGGCGAATATCAGAAGGGTGGCGGCGTGCCGTGTCTCATTGCCATTCACCAAGATAAAAGCGGCAACGCCCACGACTTGTTTCTGTCGTACGCGTCGGGTGTTGGCGGCGGGCGTTCCGGCGTCATAGAAACGACATTCAAGGAAGAGTGCGAAACCGATCTCTTCGGCGAACAGGCGGTTTTGTGCGGCGGTCTTGTTGAGTTGATCCGCGCCGGGTTCGAGACGCTGGTTGAAGCCGGCTATGCGCCGGAAATGGCCTACTTCGAATGCTTGCACGAAGTGAAGCTGATCGTCGATCTGATTTATGAAGGCGGCATCGCCAACATGAACTACTCGATCTCGAACACGGCCGAGTACGGCGAGTATCAGACCGGTCCGCGAATCGTGACGCCGGAAACCAAAGCCGAAATGAAGCGCGTGCTGACCGACATTCAGATGGGCCGCTTCACGCGCGATTGGATGCTGGAATGCAAGGCCGGACAGCCGAATTTCAAAGCGACGCGGCGCATGAACGACAAGCATCAGATTGAGGAAGTTGGCGCCAAGCTGCGTGCGATGATGCCGTGGATCGCCAAAAACAAGCTGGTGGACAAGGGTAGGAATTGATTTCAATATGGCGGCAATTGCCGATTAAAGCCGCGTCAAGCGGCGCGCAAAGGATCGAAAGAAAGGAGTCAGGACATGAATGCTAAGCAAGTCGTGAGCCTGGCAAAAGCCCATCTTCGTGAGACGTTTGCGGACGAAATGCTTTCGGAGCCTCGATTGGAGGAAATTTGGTTTGAGGATGTGGAAAAGGTTTGGTGTGTGACACTTGGCTTTTTCCGCAAACCAGACGATCAGCTCATAAAGGCAACCGGAACCTTCTCGACTTTTGACTACAAAGTGGTCCGTCTGGCTGAGAACGGGAAACCCCTTTCAATAAAAAATAGGGAAAGAGCTGCAGCTTAATGGCAAGACGTCTGGCGCTCGACAGCAATCTGGCGTTACTTCTTGCTGTAGGTCGGGCGTTGCCGGATCTAATTATGCAACACAAGCGGCTCAGAGGATATTCGCGCGGCGATTTCGAGTTGCTCGAAGGCATGCTTGCGAGTGTCGATAGTGTCGTTACGACGCCTCATGCCTTAAGTGAAGTCTCCAATCTTGCAACTTTTGGTATCGTTGATCCTTGGCGAACGCGCGTCGTTGCGTCCATTCGAGGTCTCGTCGAAGCTTTCACGGAAATCTATACCACGAGTAGAGCACTCGTGCATCGCCCAGAGTTCGTACGTCTTGGTCTTGCAGACAGCGCTTGGCTGGCGCTGTTAGATGAATCGACGACCCTGATGACCGTTGATCTAGAACTGTACTTGGAAGCTCTTGCGCAGGGGCTCAATGCCACGAATTTCAATCACGAAAGGTCGAGCCGTGGCCTGGTTTGATGCTATTGGGTAAGCCGCTCCGCGCCATGATGCCGTGGATCGCCAAAAACAAGCTGGTCGATAAGGGTCGCAACTAAGCCTGCCAAGCGGCTAAGGATCACTCGCGCTGCCGCTCTCTTGGGGAGGGTTTATGCAGCAGCGCGAGCGATCCTGCCGGCCCCCAGCCAGCGTTCCCGATGAACCGGGATCAGCGGCCGGAAGTGGTACGCATTCCCGTTGAAAGAACTGAACACGGGCGGCAGAGGAGCGGGGACCTCCGCCGCCCGTTTCCGATGCAGCCGCTCGCGCGGCCTCCTCGGATACGTCGAGCGCTGCTGCCTCATGGCGTCAGCAGCACGCTCTGAAATTCATACTTTGCTGCTGACGCCAGCGAGATGCGCCATCGTCAGGAGCGTTGAAGTCACACCGGGTTCTGAAACCCGGTTCAGTGCGCTGGGAGATCTTGACTGTCACCCCCCGGCGACGGTTTCGATGAGGGGGATATGATGCAGTGATCGTGTCCGATAAATGACGAAACTGCGCTCATGATTTGTCATGCCAAAGTTTTCCACGATGTGTGCACTCGGAATATCTCGCAATATCAGCGGTCCGAGCATTTCGTTTATGATGTGCGCAATGCAACGGTTATGGCGCGTTTCCGGTCGGTTTTTGGCCTAATCGTGTTCTTGTGCTCATCCTATTTTTTACAAAAAGCGCGCCGCGGAGAGAGCAAGCACGTGATGATCGAGCGGCCGCAAAAAGATTCTGTCAGGCACATTGCGCGCTGCTATTTGCGCGTTGGCGATGGCCGCTGGGCCTATGCCGAAGCTCACGCCGATTCTATCGAGTCGGGGTGGATCGCGGCCAAGCGCACGACGCCTGCCTACTTCAATGGCGTCATCCATTTGATCGATTCTTATGAGGATTACGGCGATGCGATCTCCGCGCGCCTGCTGAGAACAGATTTCAAAAGCTATCTCTACTGGCGCTTGAGCGGCTGGGCGGATGCCGGCGTTCTCGACGGCTTCGGGTCGGCGTTGCTGCGCTCGGCCGATGGCGATGTGATCCTTGGCAAGCAACGCGACGGGCACGTCAATGGCGGATTGACATACTTGCCAGGAGGGTTCATCGACGCCCGCGACGTCCGCGCCGATGGCTCAGTCGATCTCGATTCCAGCGTGCGCCGCGAACTGTTAGAGGAAACCGGCATCGGATCCGACACCGTGTCGGCGGGCGCCGGGTACTATCTGACGGAGACCGGGCCGCACGTATCGATTGCGGTGCCGTTCCGCTCGCATCTATCGACGTGCGACTTGACCGAGCGCATCAAGGACCACATCCGCACTGACCCCGATCCCGAACTCGCGGACGTCGTCATAGTGCGCCGCTTGAGTGATCTCGATCGTCTACCGATGGCGCACTATGCGCGCGTACTCCTGACGTCGCTGCTTCCCAGCAGCTAAGGCCGGGTCCATTGGAAAAAAGCCCTTGGCGGGGCAAGGCGCTTGCGCCATGGTGCCGCCGCTTCGGGCCCGGCGGGAACCCTTGCGCGGATAAGGGGACGGGATGGGGCTTCGATATCATATCTTGGATGTGTTCACCGAGCGCGCCTTTGGCGGCAATCCGCTAGCGGTCGTGATGGATGCCGACGCGCTGACGACGGCCGATATGCTCGCCATCTCGCGCGAGTTCAATCTGTCGGAAACGGTGTTCGTGCTGCAGCCCTCAAGCCCCGGCCACACGGCGCGCGTGCGCATTTTTACGCCGTCGCAGGAGATCCCGTTTGCCGGACATCCGACGCTTGGTACAGCGGCGCTGCTGGCAGAACTCAGAATGCCGGTCATCAACGGCGAGCGCGACGCAATCATTGCGCTCGAAGAAGAGATCGGCAGCGTCCGCGTTGGCGTGCGCCTGCGCCAAGGAGCCGCCGCATTCGCTGAGTTCGATGCACCTAAGGTGTGGGCCGAGCCGCTTGACCTTGGCGAACCCGAACAGATCGCCGCTGCGATCGGGTTGATCACCAACGAGATCGGCTTTGAAAACCACAAGCCGATGCTGTTGAAAGGCTCGAGCGCCTTCGGCTATGTGCCGGTCGCCAACCTCGACGCCATGAGCAAAATCCGCGTCACGCCGACACAATGGTCGCGCGCCTTTACGGATCGCGGTGTCGATGGCGTCTATGTCTATTGCCGCCAATGCGTGCGCGGGCAGGCGTCGTTCCATGCCCGCATGTTTGCTCCTGATCTCGGCATCCCCGAAGATGCGGCAACTGGATCGGCAGCCATTGGCTTCGCCCGCGTGATCCACGAGTTCGACGTTTTGCCGGACGGAGCGAGCAAACGCGCCATCGAGCAGGGGCTCGAAATGGGCCGTCCAAGCGCAATCACCCTTACCGTGACGGTGGCGCGCGGGCGGCTAGAGGGCGTGCGTATCGGCGGCCATACCATCCGGGTCGCTGAAGGCACACTCTTGGTTTAGTGCCAACGCAGGGCCGAGTCTTGGCGCTCAGCCGCTGATTCCAGTAGCGGCAACTCAAGACTTGATTTTTTTCAACACTTTCGGCTTATGTTGCCGCTGACCGGCGCTGGTGCCGGCTGTCAGCCAAAAAGGGTTTCGGGCCGTGACCATGCGCCTGATCCGGAATGACCGAGCCGTGGGCGCTGCGTTGCGCTCCGCCGGCGGCTGCCTGCTTTGCACGCGATTTAGCCTGCTGCTTACGCGCCCCTGGGCCAACTGATCCCGGCACTCTTCGCCGGGCGCGCTCAGGGGATCAACACGGCATCTCATTCCAGCGTACGGCAACAGCGGCGCGGCCCCGATGCGTGGAGCGCCAGGCTAAGGATCTTAAACCCATGACGGTCAAACCAGATCAAGAAGCCCCAGCATCCGTCCCCAAGGACGAGCAGATCATCATTTTCGACACGACGCTGCGCGATGGCGAGCAATGCCCCGGCGCGACGATGACATTCGAAGAAAAGCTCCAGGTCGCAGAGCTTCTCGACGAAATGGGAGTTGACGTCATCGAGGCTGGGTTCCCGATTGCGTCGGACGGCGATTTCGAAGCCGTGGCCGAGATCGCCAAACTGGCCAAATTTTCGGTGATCTGCGGCTTGGCGCGCGCCAACTTCGGCGACATCGACCGGGCGGGCGACGCGATCAAATTCGCCCGGCGCGGGCGAATTCACACCTTCATCGGCACCTCGCCGCTACACCGCCAGCATCAGCTGCAACTCAATCAAGAACAGGTTCTCGAACGCGTGGTTGCGTCGGTGACGCGGGCGCGCGGCTATACCGATGACGTCGAATGGAGCGCGATGGATGCGACGCGGACCGAGCACGACTATCTGTGCCGGGTTTGCGAAGCCGCGATCAGGGCCGGCGCTACGACGATCAATATTCCAGATACGGTCGGCTACGCGCTGCCAGAGGAATATTTCGAGTTGATCCGGATGCTCAAGACGCGTGTGCCGGGGATGGACAACGTCGTCATCTCAACCCATTGCCACGACGATCTCGGCCTGGCCGTTGCCAATTCACTGGCCGGCGTTCGCGCCGGCGCTCGCCAGATCGAATGCACGATCAACGGTCTCGGCGAGCGGGCGGGCAACGCTGCGCTTGAAGAAATCGTCATGGCGGTGCGCACGCGCCACGACCTGCTGCCGCATCACACCGGCATCAAGTCCGAAATGCTGGCGCGGGCGTCGAAGCTCGTCTCAGCGGTGACCAATTTTCCGGTGCAGTACAACAAGGCGATCGTCGGTCGCAACGCCTTCGCGCACGAAAGCGGCATTCACCAGGATGGCGTTTTGAAACATACCGAAACCTACGAGATCATGACGCCGGAATCCGTCGGGGTCGGGAAGTCGTCGCTCGTGATGGGCAAGCACTCGGGCCGCGCCGCGTTCCGTTCGAAACTGAAGGATCTTGGCTACAGCCTCGGCGACAACGCGCTCGAAGTTGCCTTCAATCGTTTTAAGGCGCTCGCTGACCGCAAGAAGCACGTCTACGACGAGGACATCGAAGCCCTTGTCGACGACGGCGTCGCGCATGCGCACAACCGGATCAAGGTGACGGCGTTGACGGTCATTGCCGGCACTATGGGTCCGCAAACGGCGACGCTGACGCTCGACATCGATGGGGTCTCAAAAACGGTGCAGTCGACCGGCAATGGCCCCGTTGACGCGACGTTCAATGCCATCAAGATGCTCATTCCGCACGAGGCCCGCCTCGACCTCTATCAAGTCCATGCCGTGACCGAAGGCACGGATGCCCAAGCCGAGGTTTCCGTCCGGCTAGAGGAGGAGGGGCGCATCGTGACCGGTCGGTCCGCCGACCCCGATACGCTCGTTGCGTCGGCCAGGGCCTATGTCGCGGCGCTCGGCAAACTCATCGTTAAGCGTCAGAAACTGGCACAAGCGCAGCAAGCCGTTTGATATGACGGCCTTTTGTTTGGCGCAAACCGCGCGAGCGGCTAAGGTCGCTTTCAGAGGGCCCGGATGGCTTTTCCGGGCCCTTACGCAGCCGGCGGACAATCCGGCACACGCCTTGCTTTGAACATGGCGACAGCGTGATTAACGGGCCGGCAACCACTTTCCCGCCGCGGCCGCGACGAGCAGGGGCATAAGTACAGCGTGATGTTGCGTTTTGGCGCGAGCAGCTTTCTATCCGACGATATCGCCATCGATCTTGGTACGGCCAACACGCTCGTCCACGTGGCGGGCCGCGGCATCATTATCGATGAGCCGTCCGTTGTCGCGATCCGTTCTCGAGGCGGGGTTCGCGACGTGCTCGCTGTCGGCCAGCAAGCCAAGCTGATGCTCGGGCGCACGCCTGAAAGTATCGAGACCATCCGCCCGCTGCGGGATGGCGTGATCGCCGATTTCGTGGCGACGGAAGAAATGCTGCGTCAGTTCATACGGCGCACAAAATCGATGATCGAAGTCATGCGGCCGCGCATTCTGATTTGCGTGCCAGCTGGCGCCACACCTGTCGAGCGCCGCGCCGTCTACGAGACCGCCATTTCGGCCGGCGCCCGCAAAGTGTATTTGATCGAAGAACCTGTCGCAGCGGCGATCGGTGCCGGGCTGCCGATCGACGAGCCGAAGGGCTCGATGGTTGTAGATATCGGCGGCGGCACAACCGACATTGCGGTGCTGTCGCTCGGCGGCGTCGTGCAAGCGCGCTCGCTGCGCTGCGCTGGCAACGCCATGGATGAAGCCATCGTGCGTCATGTGCGGCGCAAGCACCAGCTCCTGATCGGGGAATCGAACGCCGAGCGGATCAAAATCGAAGCGGGTTCCGCATCGCGTTTGATCAACGGCGAGACGGCTGAGATATTCATCCGCGGTCGCGATCTCCGCCAGGGCAAACCAAAAACGGTCGTGCTTGGACCGCACGACATCGCCGAAGCGCTCGAAGGGCCGATTGAGGAGATCGCCGAATTCATTCAGCGCGCCATCGAGGATCTGCCGCCTGAAATCTCAACTGACATCTGCGAGCGCGGCGTGCACCTGACAGGCGGCGGCGCCAACCTCACCAAGTTAGATCAGGAACTCGAACGCCGGGTCGGCGTCCCGTTCTCAGTGCCCGACAAGCCTGAGAAATGCGTCATCTCTGGTTCGGCCGCGATTCTCGGTTCGCTCAAAGACCGCGAACACCTGTTGATCAAACCCTGAGGCATCGAGTCCGGTTTCTGCCATTGGCAGCGGTGGGACACTTAAAGGGAGACAATGGCGCGACTGAAGGACCACGGCTTGAACTTGACGCGGCGCGGGCTTCGCGGCGGCGAGCGTGGCCGTGTGCGCGCTATTCTGCCGGTCCTGATTTTCCTGTCTCTCGGCTTGATGCTTTTGAGCCGCCTCAATCACAGCACGTTGTCGGACGCCCGCTGGCGGATTGCCGAATGGATGAGCCCGGTGATGCAGGCCGCCGTCGTCCCGCTCGAACCAATCCGCCACTTTGGACGCCAGCTTGCAGCCCAGCTTGATATGGCAGGCGAACTGCAGCGGTTGAAAACCGACAACCAAAAGCTCAACAGTTGGGAGTGGCGCGCCCGCGAGCTTGAAAGAAAGCTCGCCGATCTCGAAGCGTTGTCCAAAGTCGTCGAAGACTCGAAAATCGAATTTGTAACGGGCCGGGTCATTGCGGATTCGAGCGGCGCGTTCGTGCGCAGCATCATGATCAACGCCGGCAGAGCTCAAAACGTAAAGAAGGGCTACCCCGTCATCAGCGCCGAGGGTCTTGCCGGCCGCGTCGTCGAAACGGGTGCCGCATCAGCGCGCGTACTGCTTTTGACCGACCTCAACAGCCGCGTCCCGGTCCTGATCGGAGCCAACGGCGTTCGCGCCATAATGGCCGGCGACAACGGATCGCGCCCTCGCCTCACCTATCTCGCGCAGGATACGCCGATCGCCGTCGGTGACGATGTAGCGACTTCGGGTACGGGCGGGCTGTTTCCGCGCGGACTACGCATCGGCAAAGTTGTCGGCGATCCCGCTCAACCGCGGGTCGAGTTGCGGGCCCGCCTCGATACGCTCGAATACGTCAGCATTCTGTTCTTCGACGATCCGTCACGTGCGCTGCTTGGAGACGCCGCCCCGGCGTCGCAGCCTGACGTCGCTAAAGCCGGAGCGCCGCAATAATGCAGCCGTTCCGGTACATCGCGCCGTTTGCATCGCTAGCGATTTTGACGCTGGTCGCCGCGCTGCCGTGGGGTCTGCCGCCGGAAGACCGGTTTTTCCTGCCGCTTTTGCCGATCGTTGCCATTCACTACTGGAGCCTGCGCCATGGGTCTCTGATTCCGGAATGGGCTGTCTTTCTCGCTGGATTGACACTTGACGTATTGACCCATGGGCCACTCGGCTATTGGTCGCTGATCTATCTCGTGGCGCATTCCCTGGCGATCCTCAGCGCGCCTATTGCGTCGCGCGGGGTGGCGGCACGGATAGGGCTTTTCGCCCTGGCCCTCGTTGCCGTCACGGTGATGGCGTGGGCCGTATCGTCAGTCTATTTCCTCGAGCCAGCCGACTGGCGGCCGTACGCGTTTGGCGCTGGACTTGCCGGCATCGCAGCGCTGCTGCTGGTGCCGCTGCTCCGTTCTATCGATGTGCAGCAGGGCACGCGCGGAAATCCGCGGCTGCTGCGCGGAGGTTAAGGCGATGCCAGATCGCGATCCCGATGAGGCGGCAGCGAAAAAGCGGTTCTCGCGCCGCGTCTTCGTTGTCGGCAGTGCGCAGACGGCGGCTTTCGGGTTGCTGGGATGGCGGCTGTTCGACCTGCAGGTTTTGGAAGAGGGGCGCTATGCACCGCTAGCAGACGAAAACCGTGTCAATCTTCAGGTGCTGGCGCCAAAGCGCGGCCGCGTTCTCGATCGCCGCGGTGTCGTTTTAGCCGACAATGAAGAGACCTTCCGCGCGACACTGACGCCGGCGATGGCGGGCGATGTCGCTGGCGTCTTGGCGTTGTTCCGCCGCATCGTGCCGTTGACGCCGGATGAAGCCGAGAAGATTGCCCGCCGCGCCAAGAGGCAGAGCCGGTCGATCGCGGTCGTCATTGCTTCCGATCTGACCTTCGATCAGGTGGCGCAAATCAACCTGTTCGCGCCGCAACTCCCAGGCGTTCGCACCGAAATCACCTGGAAGCGCCGCTACCGGCAGGGCCCTGCCGCCGGCCACGTTGTCGGCTATGTCGGCAGCGTCGAGCGGCTTGGCGTCGACGATGATCCGGTGCTTCGCCTACCTGGCATCAAGATCGGCAAGAGTGGGATCGAGGCCGGCCTCGAGACCGACTTGCGCGGCCGGGGTGGCGCGCAGAAAATCGAAGTCGATTCCCGTGGCCGTACGGTTCGCAATCTCGGCACTATCGACGCGGCGCCCGGCCGCGATATCGTATTGACCATCGACGCAAGCCTGCAGCGCCGCATCCTCGACCGCATGCAGGGCGAGCGGCGCGCTTCCGCTGTCGTTCTTGACACAGTGACAGGCGACATCGTGGCGATGGTTTCGACACCCGGCTTCGACCCCGCTGACATTGCGGAGGGCATCTCGGAAGAGAATTGGCAGCGGCTGATGAACTCGGAAGATAAGCCGCTGCTTAATCGCGCCATTGGCGGGCAGTATCCGCCAGGGTCGACGTTCAAAATGGTGACGGCGCTCGCCGCACTGCAGGCCGGTCTGGTTGATGACAAAGAACGCATTGCGTGCGATGGGCACTTCGAACTCGCCGATCAGACGTTCCGCTGCTGGAAGCGGACGGGTCATGGACGCATGACGCTGCATGAAGCCTTACGGTCCTCGTGCGATGTGTATTTTTTCGAGCTGGCTCGCCGTCTTGGCATTGAGGCGCTGGCCGACACCGCCCGGCGTCTTGGCCTCGGCTTGACCTACGAGTTTGGTCTGGTGCAGCAAAAATCCGGACTGATACCGGACCCCGATTGGAAACGCGGGCGCTGGAACGCCGGCTGGCTCGGCGGCGAAACGGTATTGACCGGCATCGGCCAAGGCTACGTGCTGGCGACGCCACTGCAGCTTGCGGTCATGACGGCGCGGCTCGCGACCGGCAAGGCTGTCGAACCGGCGCTGCTCAAACGCGATGTGTCGGTTGCGACGGCGCCTGAGTTCGCAAACCTTGGCTTCAATGACGCGCATTTGTCGATCGTCAGGCGCGCCATGGTGGCCGTCGTCAATGAAGCCGGCGGCACGGGCGGAAACGCCAATCTCGGCGCCGGCCAACCGCTGGTTGCCGGCAAAACGGGTACGTCGCAGGTGACGCGGGCGTCGAGCGAAGGGCCTCAAGACAATCTTGAGTGGGGCGAGCGCGATCACGCGCTGTTCGTCGGTTACGTTCCGGCAGACGCCCCGCGTTTTGCCGTTTCAGCAATCGTCGAACACGGTGGCGGCGGCGGTGCGACGGCGGCCCCGCTCGTCCGCGATCTCATGGCTCTTGTGTTAGCAACTGAGAATGCCGCGGCGTCTGAGCCGGACGTGTTGGACGGCAGCGTGCCGCGATTGCCCGATATCCGCGGACGGGAAGGGTAGCGCGCTATGGTCTACTCCTTCGGCTCCGTCAAACCGCGCAGCGCTGGCGAAAAACTATGGCGTATTCACTGGCCCGTGCTGATTGTTGCGGCTTGCATAGCGGCCATCGGCACCGCCGCGCTGTACTCGGTTGCTGGCGGATCTTTCCAGCCGTGGGCTGAACGGCATGCGCTCCGATTCCTCATCGGCATCGGTATTGTCGTTGCGATGGCGCTTGTTCGTGCCGACGTTTGGCTCAAAGCCGCCTTTCCAGCCTATGCGCTGGCCCTGCTGTTGCTGTGCCTGGTGCCTGTCATCGGCGTCGAGGCGCTTGGCGCGCGGCGCTGGATCGGTGCCGGAAGCGTTAGTTTTCAGCCGTCCGAATTGATGAAGCTGGCGCTGGTCGCAGCCTTGGCGCGCTACTATCAGTGGCTGCCGGCTGACGATGTATCGAGGCCGCGCTGGGTCCTAATTCCGCTGTTGCTGATCGTCGTACCGGTCGTCTTGACATTGAAACAGCCCGACCTCGGCTCCGCTATGCTGTTCGCCGTACTTGGTCTCGCTCTAATGTTTCTCGCTGGCGTATCGACGTTCTATTTCCTCGCAGGCGGTGCCGCCACGGTTGCTGCCATGCCGCTCATCTGGTCGAACCTGCACGACTATCAGCGCCGCCGCGTCGAAATTTTTCTCGATCCCGAGAAAGATCCGCTCGGCGCCGGATACCACATTACGCAATCGAAAATTGCGCTCGGCTCGGGCGGCGTTTCGGGTAAAGGCTATTTGCAAGGGACGCAGAGCCAGTTGGATTTCGTGCCCGAGAAGCACACCGATTTCATCGCAACGATGCTGGGCGAAGAGTGGGGATTTGCCGGTCTGCTGCTGCTACTAGGGCTCTACATTCTTTTGATGACGATGATGTTTGCGATGGCCTGGCGCTGTCAAAACCGCTTCGGACGGCTGGTAATCGCCGGATCGGCGTTGACGTTCTTTGTCTACGTTTTCATCAACCTCGCGATGGTGACCGGGCTCGTACCGGTTGTCGGCGTGCCATTGCCGCTCGTGTCATATGGCGGCACCTCGATGATGACGCTGATGATCGGATTGGGTCTCGCGATGTCGGGTTACGTTCATGGCGACGACCTCGTGCGGCGCGATGAAATGGGCAAGCTTTGGTAGACCGGCGCAATAGGGCGGGGGTGGGCTGGACAGGCGGTGCCCGGGGTGCTAGAGGCTCGCAACGCGGGGCCTTTTGTGGGCCCCTTTGCTGTCCTAAGGTGGCCTAAACCGCTGACGTGCGGAGGCTGAACCGGATGGCGGCGGGCGGTTAGCTCAGTTGGTAGAGCAGATGACTCTTAATCATCGGGTCCACGGTTCGAGCCCGTGACCGCCCACCATTTATTCTAACTCGTAAGTTTCGGTCTGGATCCGCCGTCAGTCCCGGCGCGGCGACGCATCGCTCACCTCCGTGACGAACTTCTGCCGGAACGCACGGCCGAAATCCTCGTATCCCAAGGCCGGCAACAAGAATGCGCCTGTGCCGCCGATAACATGTGTGCGGTAGCGCCTGAGCAATGCCCTGCATTTGGAGTTTGTAGCGCGACACGTCGACCGACTGCGAAAGATCGACGGCGATAACGAGGGCGGTATCGACGCCCGCGGTCTGCCCGCGCGCGATCGGGCTTGCGTGCGCGAGGCGCTAGCAGGTGAACCGGACGGCACATTTGATCTGATGACAGGCTACCGCATCGCCCACTATCGCGCCGCTGTTCCTGAGACCGTTCCGGGCGGCACACGGGTCGATCTCGAGAAGACAGATGCCCTTATCAAATCCGGCGCAGTACTTGTCGATGTCATGCCGGCCGAAGGCGCCGGACCCGATCCCGCAACGGGCGCGTGGCGGCTGTCGCGGCCGCATCAGACGATTGCGAGCGCGACGTGGCTGCCCGACGTCGGGCGCGGCAAAATCTCGCCCGATATCGAGGACAACTTCAAACGTAATCTTGAACGCCTCAGCAGTGGCGACAAAGCCAAGCCGCTGATCCTGTTCTGCCAGTCCGACTGCTGGATGGCATGGAACGCCGTGCAGCTGGCCGCCAGCTACGGCTATACGCGCCTGTACTGGTTCCCCGAGGGGACCGATGGCTGGGTCGAATGGGGCGATCGCAAGCTGGTGCCAGTCGTGGCGATTGGGTTGAAGGATGGCGTCCAGCCGTAAGCGGCCTCACTTAATTGCATGGGTTTGACCGCAAGGATCGGAGTGCAGACCAAGCGCTGAGCGCGTAAAAGCTTGCGATGTTCGATGCGAACCCGGTAGCTGATCGATGTCGTCTAAGCTGAAATCTTTGCGCCGCACCGCGACGCCATCCCGCCATGACACGCGCTGGGCCGCCGTCGCCGCGCGCGACAAAGCCTACGACGGCAAGTTCTACTATTCGGTTGCAACGACCGGCGTCTACTGCCGCCCATCCTGCCCGGCGCGATTGGCGAAGCGCGAAAACGTCAACTTTCACGACACGCCCGCGAGTGCCCGCGCCGCAGGGTTTCGCCCCTGCAAGCGCTGCAAACCCGATCAGCCGCCGCTTGACGCGCACTATGCCAAGCTGATTTTGGCCGCGTGCCGTGCCATTGAGTCGTCTGACGACGAGCCGTCTTTGACAGCACTTGCCGCGGCGGCCAAGCTCAGTCCCCACCACTTCCACCGCGTTTTCAAGTCCGTCGCAGGTGTAACGCCGAAAGCCTACGCGACCGCGTATCGCCACCGCCGCGTGCGTGACAATCTCAAAGGCAGTACAACGGTGACCGGCGCCATCCATGCATCTGGGTATGGCTCCAGCGGCCGCTTTTATGCAGGCTCCAAGAGCGTACTCGGCATGCGGGCAGGTCAGTTTCGCGCCGG
>JANNSR010000035.1:0-17579 GCA_031402935.1 Hyphomicrobium sp.
GTTTATCGCGGCGGCGAGGAGGTTAACGTGACGGCGCTGGTGCGCGACCGCGCAGGTAAGGGCTCGGGCGTTCCAACAACTTTGATTCTGACGCGCCCCGATGGGGTTGAGCACACGCGCTTTGTCATGAACGACCAGGGGCTCGGCGGCCGGGCGTTGACGACGACACTGGCGAAAACGGCGATGACGGGCACGTGGCGGCTGTGGCTGCACACCGACCCGAAGGCGGCGGCGATCGCCGAGCGCGCGTTCCTGGTTGAGGATTTTGTCCCCGAGCGCTTGGACATGAAGCTGTCGGCCAGCGTGCCAGCGTTCAGTCCGGACGAGCGGCAGACGATTAGCGCCGATGGCAAATATCTCTACGGGCCGCCGGCGAGCGGCTTGGCACTCGAGGGCGAAGTCGTCGTCAAACTGGCGAACAAGGATGTGCCGGGCTTTACGGGTTATCACTTCGGCCAGTCGGACGAGTTCGTGAACCCGGTGCGTGCGCCGCTGGATGCGAGCCTGGTCATGGATCAGGCAGGTCAAGCGGCGATTCCGGTGACGCTGCCCGCTCTGCAGAAAACGGCGCGGCCGCTCGAAGCCGATGTGCTGGTGAAACTGCGCGAAGCCGGTGGACGCACGATCGAGCGCAGAATCACGCTCCCTGTTGATATGAAAATCGCGCGCATCGGCATCAAGCCGGGCTTCGCGAACGGCCAGGCGACGGAAGACGCACCTGCAACGTTCGACGTCGTGATGCTGGATGCGGGCGGCAAACCCGTTGCGTCGGATAAACTTACCTGGACGCTGACGCGGCTCGATACGAACTGGCAGTGGTATCGCCGGGACGGCAACTGGACCTATGAGGCGGTGACGCTGAAACGCAAGATCGGCGGCGAGGTGCTGGCTGTGACGGCGGAAGCGCCGGCCAAGATTACGCAGGCGCTCGGCTGGGGCCGCTATCGCCTCGATGTCGCGTCAGCTGAACCGAACGGCCCGGCGTCGAGCGTCGTATTCAACGCGGGCTGGTATGCGACAGGCGAAGCCGTCGATAGTCCCGAGCAGCTCGATGTGGCACTCGATAAGCCGGCCTACAAAGCAGGCGAGACGGCGAAACTGCGCATCGCGTCGAAGCTCGGCGGAAGAGCGCTGGTGTCTGTGCTCGGTAGCGGCCTGCACCTGACCAAAGAAGTTGAGATTGCCAAGGGCGGCGGCGAGGTCGATGTGCCGGTCGCCGAGACATGGGGTCCGGGCGCCTATGTGACGGCGATGCTGTACAGGCCGATGGACGAAAGCGCTAAGCGGATGCCCGGCCGCGCCATCGGCATCACGTGGCTGCCGCTGGACCAGAGTGCGAAACAACTGAAAGTCGCGCTGACGCTGCCCGATAAAGTCAAGTCGGGTGCGAAGGTGACGGTGCCGGTCAAAATCGATGGTATCGCGGCGGGCGAAGACGCGCGCGTCGTGGTGGCCGCCGTCGATCTCGGCATTCTGAATTTGACCAAGTACGAGACGCCGGCGCCGGAGGAGCATTTCAATTCGCAACAGAAGCTGGCGTTTGAAATCCGCGATTTCTACGGCCGGTTGATCGACGGTATGCGCGCCGACCGCGGCAAGCTGAAATCCGGTGGCGATGGGTCTGGCCCGGCGATGCAGGGCAACCCGACGGTCGAGACGGTGGTGTCGCTGTATTCGGGCATTGTGAAGGTGCGCGATGACGGCACGGCAAATATCGAGTTCGAAATGCCGGACTTCAACGGCACGATCCGCGTCATGGCGGTTGCTTGGAGCGCCGACAAGGTCGGGCATGCGTCGGGCGATATGATCGTGCGCGATGCGGTGGCGTTGACGGTTGCCGTGCCGCGCTTCCTGACGCTTGGCGACGAAGTTAGCCTCGGTTTCGATGTGCATAATATTGAAGGCGCGGCGGGGGCGTACAAAGTCGCGCTGGCGCAAAAGCAGGGCGATGCCTCGAATGAAAAGCTGACGGCGATTGCCGACAAAACGGCGGAACTCAAAACCGGCGACAAGACGCTGCAGCGCATCGCCTTCAAGCCGAAGGACGTCGGGCCGTTGACGCTGAAGGTTTCAGTGACGGGTCCGAACGACATTCTTGTCAAGCGCGAGATGACGTTCGAGGTCATGCCGCCGGCTGGCGACATCAAGCGCACAACGATCTCGTCGCTGAAGGGCAACGGCGGCAAGCTGACGGTGTCGAGCGATCTCGTCGCCGATCTGATAGCGTCGCGAACGCGCATCAACATGTCGGTTGGACCGGCAGCGCGGTTGGACGTTCCGAGCCTGCTGACACAACTCGACCGTTATCCCTATGGCTGCGCCGAGCAGACGGTGAGCCGGGCGCTGCCGCTGGTTTACGCCAATGCCGTTGCGGCGCAGGTGGGCATTGGCGAGGACAAGGCGCTGAAGGAGCGCGTGCAAAAGGCCGTCGCGCGCGTGTTTGAGATGCAGGATTCGTCCGGCGCGTTCGGCGTCTGGGGTCCGTCGGATGCCGATTTGTGGCTGACGGCCTATGTGACGGACTTCCTGACACGCGCCAAGGAAACCGGCGTTGAGGTCCCGCGCGAAGGCTTTAATCGCGCGCTCGACCGGCTGCAGAATTTCCTGAGCTATGCCGAGGACTTCGAGAAAGGCGGCGAAGATCGCGCCTATGCACTGTATGTGCTGGCGCGGAACAGCCGGGCGCCGATTGGTGAATTGCGCTACTACGCCGATACGCGCATCGATCGCTTCTCGACGCCATTGGCAAAAGCGCAAGTTGGTGCTGCACTCGCGATGATGGGCGACAACGAGCGGGCGGAGCGCGCGTTCGCGTCTGCGATCGCAGCCATGTCGGGCACGACGCCGGATACGGGCTATCGCGGCGATTACGGTTCGACGTTGCGCGATGGTGCGGCGCTGGTGGCACTGGCGGCTGAAACCGGCATCGCCAAGGCCGAGACGCCGAAACTCGCGAGCGTGATCGCCAAGGCCTACGAGACCAAGAGTTATACCTCGACGCAGGAACAGGCGTGGATGCTCCTTGCTGCGAAGGCACTCAATGACGAAGTCAAGGGCACGACGCTGAGCGTCAACGGCGCGCCGGTCAACGGCCCGGTGTTGCGCGGACTGTCACCGGCACAGTTAAAGGATGGCGCGCTGACAGTCATCAACAACGGCGACGCGGCGGTGGACGCGGTGATTTCGGTCATCGGCGCGGCGTTGACACCGGAGCCGGCGGTGTCGAAAGGCTTTAAGATTGAGCGGCAGGCCTACACGCTTGACGGCAAAAAGGTTGACCTGAAAAGCCTGAGCGGTGGCAAGGGCGACGTGAAGCAGAACGACCGCTTCGCCATTGTGTTGAAGGTCACGTCGGAGGAAGCGGCCGGCCGGGTCATGCTGGTTGATCGCTTGCCTGCGGGATTTGAGATCGAAAACCCGCGTCTTGTGGAAAGCGGATCGATCGCGGGCATCGACTGGTTGAAATCGACGGCGAACCCTGAGCACACCGAATTCCGCGATGACCGGTTTGTGGCGGCATTCAACTTTGCCGGTGCGAGCGCTCAGAGTGGTGGCGCTGCTGGTGCTGCGGAGGAAGGCGGCGAGGGCGATGCCGAAGGCGGTATCGAAGGCAACTCGGTTGCAGATCCGATCGATGCGCCGTCACCTGCGCCGGGTCAGCCTGCCGTCAAGGTTCCGGCGGTGACAGCGACGGTTGCCTACATCGTCCGCGCGGTGACGCCGGGGACGTTTGTGCATCCGGCGGCGACAGTCGAAGACATGTACCGGCCCGAGCGCTACGCGCGCACGGCGGCGGGCACGCTGACGGTGAAGGAGTAGCTGCGGAGATGCGGTTAGGCCTTGCAACCTCGGTGATGCGCCGCATCTTCTCCCTCTCCCCTTGGGGAGAGGGCCGGGGTGAGGGGGTCGTTCGTCGGGATTTGGTTGCCGCGCACGACCCCCTCATCCGCCCCGTCGGGGCACCTTCACCCCAGGGGGAGAAGGACACACGCCGCAATGTCGCCAGTACGGCGAGAAGGCTGCGGTTCGCATTCGCAATTTTTGGCTCGATTATTCTGGTCTCGCCAGTCGGCGGCTATGCGCTTTACCGCAAGACGCTTGCCGAGATTGGTCCGCTCAAGCTGGAAGAGGCGAAGGCACTGTCGGTGACGGTTGTCGATCGCGACGACCGGCTGCTGCGCGCCTTCACGACGGCGGATGGCAAGTGGCGGCTGCCGCTCGATCCAAAGGATGCCGATCCGCACTATTTGAAAATGCTGTTTGCGTTCGAGGATCAGCGGTTCTATTCGCATCGCGGCGTTGACCCGCAGGCGATTGCGCGCGCGATTGTTTCATTGGCGCGGCATGGGCGGCTGGTGTCGGGCGGGTCGACGCTGACGATGCAGGTCGCGCGGTTGATTGAAGGCAAGCATGAGCGCACGGCCGGCGGCAAGCTGCGCCAAATGGTGCGCGCCGTACAGCTTGAACGCGCTTTGTCTAAGGACGAGATCCTGCGCATTTATTTGCGGTTGGCGCCGTTCGGCGGCAATCTGGAAGGCGTGCGGGCGGCGACGCTGGCGTACTTCGGCAAGGAGCCAAGGCGGCTGTCGCTTGGTGAAGCGGCGCTGTTGGTGGCGCTGCCGCAGTCGCCGGAAATGCGCCGCCTTGATCGCAATCCGGAAGCGGCGCGCCGGGCGCGGGACCGGGTGCTGGCGCGGGCCGTTGCGGCGGGTGTGATTTCGACGGCCGAGGCTGAGAAGGCCAAGGCCGAGCGCGTGCCCGTGGCACGGATGGAATTCCCGAAGTTAGCGCCGCATGTGACGGAAACGGAAGTTTCGGCCCATCCCAATCAGGCGATCATCAAGCTGACGCTGGATCGAGGATTGCAGTCGCGGCTTGAGACGCTGGCGGCAGAGCAGGCGCGGCTGCAGGGCGAAAAGTTGTCGGCTGCGATCATGGTCGCCGATCACACGACGGGCGAAGTGCTCGGCTATGTCGGGTCGGCGGGATATATGGACAGTGCGCGCCAAGGTGCGGTCGATATGGTGACGGCCGTGCGCTCGCCGGGATCGACGCTGAAGCCGTTTATCTATGGTATGAGTTTTGAATCTGGCATCGCGCTGCCTGAAACGATGATCGAGGATAGGCCGGTGCGGTTTGGGACCTACGCGCCGAAAAATTTCGATGAAGGCTATCATGGCACCATTTCGATGCGGGACGCCTTAGCGCAGTCGCTGAACATTCCGGCCGTTCGGGTGCTGGCGCGCGTTGGGCCGGGCAAGCTCGTTGGCCGGTTCCGGCGTGCGGGTGTGACAGCGCGGTTTCCGGACAAGTCGGAGCCGACACTGGCCATGGCGCTCGGCGGCACGGGGCTGACGCTGCGGGATGTGACGCAGCTTTACGCGGCAATCGCGCGCGGCGGCGATAGTATCGTGCTGACGCATCGCTTTGACGAGCGCTTCAGGAGCGCGGCGGCAACGCGGGTCAAGCCGCTCGTTAACGCGCACCGGCTGATGAGCCAGAACGCGGCGTGGTACGTGACGGATATTCTCAAGGATGCGCCGCCGCCGCTAAACGCGAAGGGCGGGCGCTTCGCCTACAAGACCGGCACGTCGTATGGGTATCGCGATGCGTGGGCGATTGGCTACGATGGCCGCCATGTCGTCGCGGTGTGGGTTGGGCGCCCCGATGGCGCCAGCGTGCCGGGCATGATGGGGCGCACGGCTGCGGCGCCGGTATTGTTCGATGCGTTCCAGCGGATTTCGGAAAAGCGCGTGGCATTGCGGGCCGCGCCCGCAGGTGCGGTGGTAGCGGCTGCCGCCGATTTGCCGCCGCCGCTCAAACGCTGGCGCGAGCCGGGAGACGATGCCGTTGCCGGGCCATATCTGGCGCCACCGGTGCTGATCGCGTTTCCACCCGACCAAAGCGAAATCGCCAGTGACGATTTTGATGGCGAGCCGTTAACGCTGAAGGCGGACGGGGGCGCGCTGCCGCTAACATGGCTGGTCGATGGTGCGCCGATTGCGTCCGACCCGCATGCGCGCGATGTCGCGTGGCAGCCGGCAGGCGCGGGCTTTGCCAAGCTGACCGTGATCGACGCCAATGGGCGGACGGACAGGGTCAGTGTCAGGGTGAAATAGCGGGGCCGCCCCTCACGCTTTCCCTGTTTTGCTGCCCCTCACCCACCCTTCGGCCACCCTCTCCCCATGAAGTGCAGGAATGGGGAGAGGGAAAACGCTAGCGGCCCTTTGGCGCGCGACGGGGGCGGACCGGCCGGAGTAGACTGACTTCCGCATAAACGGCCAAGGACCCTGAGATGGCGAACCTGTTTGCGACTGCATTTGCGCGCTGGGCGGTGGCCGTTGCGGCGCTGATCGCCGCATATTTCGCGATTTTTCGGCCACCGCAGCCTGATGTCACGCGCGCCGTTCAATCGTTGCCGATCCTCAATCTCAAACTCGATGAGACGTCGGTCTCGGGGATTTCGAGCGGCGCCTATATGGCGGGGCAGTTCCAATTCGCACACGCTGAAATCGTCAAGGGCGCGGCAATCATTGCCGGCGGCCCCTATGGCTGTTCGGAAAGCGTGTTCGCGGGCGCGATCCCAGGGGCCAACACGTCGCTGTTAAATTTGAGCAAGGCCGTCAACGGCTGCATGCTCGATCTGCTCGGCATCTGGGGCGTTGCCAATCCCGAAACGCTGGCTGCGAAAGCGGTGGCGCGGGCGGCGGATGGCAAAATCGACGCTATTGCCAGTGTTGTCACCGACAAGGTTTATCTGTTTTCAGGCACTGCCGATCGCACTGTGGTGCCGTCGATCGTGAAAGCTGCAGCGGAGTTCTACGCCAAGGTGGGCGTGCCGGCGTTGAACGTCAAACTGGTCACGACATATCCGGCCGGGCACGCCTTCGTGACGGAAGACGAAGGCGGCGCTTGCGAGCGCTCGGGCGAGCCGTATGTCGTCGACTGCGATTACGATCAGGCGGGCGATCTGTTGCGCCATATCTACGGGCCGCTTAATCCGCGTGTTGGCGTGGCGACAGGTGACTTCGTCGTCTTCGACCAGAAACCCTATGGCGGCGGCGGCGCCAACGGCTTAGCGGCGGAGGGCGTCGTGTACGTGCCGAAGGACTGCCGCGCTGACAAGGAATGCCGGGCGCACGTTGCGTTCCACGGCTGCGCGCAAAACCGCGAGGCGGTCGGCGACGCGTTCGTGACCGAGTCAGGCTTTGCGCGCTGGGCCGACAGCAACCAGCTCGTCGTGTTCTTCCCGCAGGTAGAGACGACGGCGTTCAACCCTCAGGCGTGCTGGGATTGGTGGGGCTATACGGGCCAAAACTATCTGACGCGGGACGCCCCGCAGATCGATGCCGTGCGCCGCATGCTCGCGATCGGAGACAAGCGCGGCTTTTAGCGGCGTTTACCCGGCGCGCGCAATTTGCGACAAGGCGGCGAGACATGGGGGCTTATCGTTGAACATAACAGCATCGTTTCGCAGCTTCTGGCCTGCCACTACGCCGGCACGCGGTAGTTGGCGTCCGGAGAAAATCGCAAGCGGCATGCTGGCGCTGATTGCTGCGGGGCTGCTGATTGTCAGCGCGGCGATGCCGGTTGACGAGGATCGTGGTGCGAAAAGTGCCGCACCGGGCGCACCGCGAATGACGGAACTCGCCGGCCGCGAGACGGCGATTGGCGCTTATCTCGGCGCACCGTATCACTATCCAAGCGATTTTCATTTTCAGAAGTCCGGCCGGCACGACCTGACGATCAAGGACGTGCACTGGTTCACGCTGCCGTTCGACAACCCGCTATACTATGGCGCGCGCATCCAGCGTTGGATGTCGGGCGGGCAGTTCGGCACGATGATAGATTTCACGCACTCGAAGGCCTATTCGCCGACGGAGGTCGAGCATACGTTCGACGGCACACTGGATGGCAAGCCGGCCCCGAAGTCAGGTAAAATCGTCGACTACTTCGACAAGCTCGAGTGGACGCACGGCCACAACATGCTGACGCTGAACGGCCTGATGCGTTTTGCGCGCATCGGCAATTTTCAACCCTACGCCGGTGCGGGCGCCGGGATTTCGCTGCCGCATTCAGAAATCCATCTGCGCACCGACCCGGCGCGGACGTATGAGTATCAATACACCGGGCCAACGGCGCAGGCGCTGATCGGGATTGAGTGGCGCTTGAAAACAGGTTCGGTGTTTCTCGAATACAAATTCACGGTTGCCGATTATTGGGGTCCGATCACGCATCGCGACGGGGCGGTACTGCCAATTGATATGTGGCGGCAGTTCGCGCGCTGGTGGAGCGGGGAAGAACCGCCCGGCGGCTGGGCCGGGGCGCGGCTGACCAGCCATCAGGCGATCGGCGGCTTCATGGTGCGGTTCAAGCCGGCGGCGCCGTGACGGGCGATTACCGCGACAGCAGCACCAGCAGCGCGATATTCGACAGCAGCAGCGCGACCGACAGGATTTTCCAGAAGGTCAGCGGATTGCGCTCGGCAAGGGCCAGCGGCCGCTCATAGCCGAGTGCGGAGTTGGGTTGCTTCATGTTTTCAATGAAGGCGGAGAGAACCTCGGTTCTTTCGGACGGCTTTTTGGCAACGGCCTGGGCAAGTGCCGCATCAACCCAGGCTGGGATGTCGTCGCGCACGACGCGTGCTGGAATGTATTCGCGTTTGGCAACGTCGCGCGGGCCTGTGAAGCCGCGGCCGTAGGGCAGTTTTCCAGTCAGCATTTCATAAGCGATTACACCGAGCGAATAGATGTCGGACCGGTTCGAGCCAAGTTCGCCGAGGTGATATTCCGGGGCCGTGTAGTCGATGGTGCCAACGAGGTCTGGGGCTTCAACGGGCGAACCCGATTCCAACTGGCTGGCGGCGCGCGACGATCCGAAGTCAATGATTTTGACGACGCCAGCGCGGTCGATCATGACGTTTTCGGGCTTGATATCCTGATGCAGCACGTCCTTGCGATGGAATGCGCGCAGGCCCTTGGCGATCTGCTCGAGAATGGCAAGCACGGTCGCGGGTTCGGGTTTCGGATTGCCGGTCATCCACTGGCGCAGCGTTTGGCCGTCGAAGTATTCAGTGGTGTAGTAGAGAAAGCGGCGTGTGCGCTCCGGCGTCAGCACCGACAAGACGTGCGGGCTGGCGACAAGGCGGCCGATCCATTCCTCGCGCGTGAACATTTCGAGATAGGTCGCGTCGTCTTCGAAATTGACCGACGGCGTTTTGAGCACGACGACTTTGCCGCTGGCCGTGTCGCGCGCGAGGTAGACCTGCGTGCGTTTGCTGGTGTGGAGTTCGCGGACGATGTTGTAGCCTTCGAACGTCATGCCGGGTTCGAGATCGGGCGGGAACGGCAGAGCGGTGAGTGCCGCGAGATGACTGGCGGCGTCGGCGGTGCCGGGGTCATCGACGCGGACGATCTGACAGGTGAGATTATCGTCGCTGCCGTTTTTGAGAGCGAGATCGGCGATGGCGCGTGCTGCGGCATCGAGGTCTCCGGCGGCGGCTGCGATGCTGCGGCTGATCTCGGCCGGTGTGACGTGTTCATGCACGCCGTCTGACGTGAAGACGAACACGTCGCCTTTTTCCACCGTCTCTGAGCGGTAGTCGATTTCGATGTCCGGGTTGATACCGAAGGCGCGCGACAGGTAAGCCCGGTCGCGTCCGGCGTGGACGCGGTGGTCGTGGGTCAAGGGCTCATACGTCTTGCCGCGCAGCAGCGCGATGCGCGTGTCACCGGCGTGGAAAATGTGGGCGGTGCCGGATTTCAGAACGAGACCCGAGAACGTCGTGACCATGCCGCGATCGGATTGGTGCAGGCGCTGGCCCTGGGCATAGAGCCAGTTGTTGGCGGCCTGCAGCACGAGGCCGACGGATTTTTTGACGGTCCAGCTTTCATGGGTTGCGTAGTAATCCTCGAGGAAGCTCTTGACGCAGGTTTCGCTCGCGGCTTTGGCGGCCTCGCTCGACGACATACCGTCGGCGATAGCCATGGCGATACCCTTGCTCGCAAGGTCCGGGCCGGCCGGGATCAGCACGCCGAAGGAGTCATCGTTGCGCGCTTTCAGCCCGGCGGCTGAGTGTTGACCAACGGAGACGGACGGCCGGCCGGGCTGCATCAGGGGTTCCAAACAAGCGTCGACAAGCGTGACGGGCAGTTGTCGTCTGTCACGTCACGTCAATCAAGGCCACCGAGCCGTCGGGCATGATTTCGGTGATCGTACCCTTTGGTTCCTCGATAATGACGAACGTCGCAACGAGCGCCGCAATGGCCGAGAGCCCGGCGAGCAGAAAGAAGGTTTGCGCCGACAGGAACGAGTAGGCGGTGAGGTACAGCACGCCGCCGACGTTGCCATAAGCGCCGACCATACCGGCGATCTGGCCCGTAAGCCGCCGCTTGATCATCGGCATCATGGCGTAGACGGCGCCGTTGCCGGCGTTGACGAACAGCGAGCAGATCATGGTCGAGAGAACCGCGAAGGCGATGCCGAGTTCCGGCGTCATGCGGCTCATGGCGAGATACCCGGCAGCCGTTCCCGCGAGGCACCAGAGCAGCACGTTGCGGCGGCCGAAGCGGTCGCTGAGCAGGCCGCCGAAGGGACGAGCAAAAAATGTGGTCATGCCGAAGCTGGCGCCGAGGAACCCGGCCATGGCCAGCGACAGCCCGAAGGTGTCCTTGAACAACAGCGGTAAGATGGAGACGACGGCAAGTTCCGAGCCGAAGGTGACGAGATAGGCGAAGTCGAGGACGGCGACCTGCCGGAACTTGTACTTGTGGATGTCGGCGACGGGGGCGCGGAAGATATCCCTGTTGATGCGCCAAGTGTCATAGATGCCGTGCACGTAGAGCGCGATGAGCGACGCGTAGGCGAGCAGCGTCAACTCAGGCGACAGCATTTTGAGGTTCGAGGGCCCAAGCTTCCAGGCCAGCACGCCAAGTGCCAGCGTCAACGGTGCCTGCATGATGCAGTAGAGGAAGAAATCGCCGCGGCTGGTCACCTCCATTGCGCCGGTCTTTTTCGGGCTGAAATAGGTCGAACCCTTCGGCGTGTCGGTGACGGTGAAGTAGTAGATGACGGCGTAAACAATGGCGATGACGCCGGTCGACGCGATCGACCAGCGCCAGCCTTCGTCGCCGCCGAAATAGAGTGCCAGTGTCGGCAGCGTAATGGCGGCGGCGGCGGAGCCGAAATTGCCGAAGCCGGCGTAGACACCCTGGGCGACGCCGGTTTCCTTGGCCGGGAACCACTCGGCGACCATGCGGATGCCGACGACGAAGCCGGCGCCGACGAAGCCGAGCAGAAAGCGCGTGATCGCCAGTGTCGTGAAATCTTGGGCGAACGCGAACATCAGGCACAACACGCCGGAGATCGCCAGCAGGCTCGAATACATGCGGCGCGGGCCGACCTTATCGACAAGCATGCCGACGATGATGCGGGCCGGGATGGTGAGCGCAACATTGAGGATCAGCAGCGCGGAGACCTGCTGGTCGGTCAGGCCGAAGGTGGCGCGGATGGAAGCCATCAGCGGCGCGTGGTTGAACCAGACGATGAAGCTGACGAAAAACGCCATCCAGGTCAGATGCAAAACGCGGATTTTGGGCTCCGCGCTGAACAGGCGGATTCCACGAACGGGCGTTGATGGCATGTAGTCCCCTCTGAGGCGTGAAGCCGTAGCGGGATAATGGCAAGCGGCGTGCCAACTCGTTCAGCGACGGTCAGTGGCTCATAACATCCTGATCTGTCTTTGAAATTCCAGCCTGATTAAAATTAATGCGCCCGTCAGTTATGCATATTATTTGACCAAATTTCAAGCGCGGCGCCTGACAATTGTGCACTGCGGTCAGGCCAGTTCTCCATATTCGCCACTTTCTTTCGGGGCTGAAAACGTAGCAAAAACAGACATATAAGGCCATGCTTGTTGGCCGGATTCACGTTGGCATATGGCTTGCTAACTCATGATGTGTGCGCTGCAAGATGCGCCCGACCAGTGGGGAGAACACGTTCACATTGCGAGAGAAAATCATTGTTGTCGGCAACGGCATGGCAGGGCTTCGGGTGGTTGAGGAGATCATTGCGCAGGCACCTGGGCGCTTTGACGTGACCGTTGCCGGCGAAGAGCCGGATCCAGCCTACAATCGCGTGCTGCTGTCGCCGCTGCTGGCCGGCGAAATCGGCGTTGCCGATGTGCACATGAAGCCGCGCGATTGGTATGCAGCTCAGGGCATCGCGCTGGTCACTGGCGCGGCAGTGACGGCGCTCGATGCGGCGGCGAAGCGCGTGACGCTGGCAGACGGCGAAACGCTCGACTTCGATCGCTGCGTGCTTGCGACGGGCTCCGAACCGATCCGGCTGCCGGTGCCGGGCAGTGAGCTCGCGGGCGTTGAAGTTTTTCGCGCGCTGACCGACATCGCCCGGCTCTCGGCGGCGGCGAGCGCTGGCGATGACGTGGCCGTTATCGGCGGCGGGCTGCTCGGCATCGAAGCCGCGTACGGTTTGAAACGCGCCGGCGCCAAAGTCACTTTGGTGCACCTGATGGACCGCTTGATGGAGCGGCAACTGGATCGCGACGCTGCAGCGCTGCTGAAATCGGCGCTCGAAGCCAACGGCATCACGGTGCTGTTGAACGCCGCAACCGAGCGCATCGACGGTCGTGATGGAAACGTCTCAAACCTGGTGTTGAAGGACGGCCGCACGGTTCCAGCGACTCTCGTGGTCATGGCGGCCGGGATCAAGCCACGAGCTGCGCTGGGATTGAGCGCGGGTCTTGCCTGCGGCCGCGGCATTAAAGTTGACGATCGCATGGAAACGAGCGTGGCCGGAATTTTCGCGATCGGTGAGTGCGCCGAACATCGTGGCACGGTCTACGGCCTCGTGGAGCCGGCCTATGAGCACGCCCGTGTCGTGGCGCAGGTTCTTGCAGGCAAGGACGCAGCCTATGGCGGGACTGTGCTGGCAACCAATCTCAAGGTGTCGGGCGTGCCGGTGTTCTCGGCCGGCGATTTCGAAGGCGCAGGCGCCGAGCATATCGTCTGGCGCGATGACGCGAACAGCAGTTATCGCAAGTTCGTTGTGCGCGACAACCGCTTGAGCGGCGTCGTTATGATCGGCGATACAGCGGATGCGCTGTGGTACCGCGACCTGATCCGCGCCGCGACGCCGGTCGCACCGTTCAGGGCCATGCTGGCCTTTGGCCGCGCCTACGCGGAGGCGGCGTGATGACAGCCGAGACCTTTACCGACGAACAGAAACGCTATCTCGAGGGTTTCGTCTCGGGCGTTCAAACGTCGCGCGCGGCGGCAGGCTTGAAGCCGCTCGGTGGCGTTGGCGGGGCGACTGGTGCGAGCGAGCCGGTTGGCCCGGACGCAGCCCATCTCAAGGCCATGGCGCGCACGGAAGCCGCAGGCAAGAAGCTTGTGGCGGAGGAAAAAGCCAAGCGCGACGATCACCCGTTTGAGGCCTATCCACGCTTGAAGGCCGAGGCCGAGGCCGGGCAGTTCCCGAAAGGCGCCGACAATTTCCGCTGGCGCTTTCACGGGCTTTTTTACGTCGCACCGGCGCAGGATTTTTTCATGTGCCGGTTGCGGATTCCGAACGGCATTCTGTCGGCATGGCAGTTCACGGGCGTGGCGGATTTGGCCGATCGCTTCGGCGGCGGCTTTACGCATGTGACGACGCGCGCCAACTTGCAGATCCGCGAGATCAAGGCCGAGCATGGCCCGCCACTTGTCGAAGAACTGTCTGGGCTTGGACTGACCCCGAAGGGATCGGGAGCGGACAATATCCGCAACGTAACGGGGTCGGCGACGGCCGGCATCGATCCCAACGAGCTGATCGACACGCGTGCTTACGCCAAGGAATGGCATCATCACATTCTGAATACGCGTACGCTCTATGGCCTGCCGCGCAAATTCAACGTGGCGTTCGACGGCGGCGGCGCTATTCCCACGCTGGAAGACACCAATGACATCTCGTTTACGGCGGTGACGGTGGGCGCCGTCGCCGCCGAGCCGGATAAACTTCGGTCTGAGGTGTGGTTCCGGCTCGGTCTCGGTGGCATTACCGGGCACAAGGATTTCGCTCGCCCGACCGGCGTCTACGTCAAACCGGCCGACGCAACCCGCGTCGCCGATGCCATCATCCGCGTCTACATCGATCATGGCGACCGCACCGACCGCAAGAAATCGCGGCTGAAGTACGTGCTTGACGACTGGGGTTTTGACAAGTTTCTGGCTGAAGTCGAGACGCGGCTTGGTGCGCCGCTACAGCGGTTTGACGACGCGCAGGTCGCGCCGCCGAATATGCAAGACCGACTCGCGCATGTGGGAATGCACGCGCAAAGGCAGGCGGGCAAAGTTTGGATGGGCGTCGTGCTGCCGGTCGGCAAAATCACCAGCGCGCAGATGCGGGCGCTGGCGGACATTTCGCGCGAACTTGGCGATGGCGATATCCGGTTGACCGTGTGGCAGAACCTGCTGATCTCTGGCATCGATGCCGGTAAGGCGGACGAGGTTGAAGCGCGGCTGCAAGCCATAGGGCTGACAGCGAAGGCGACGAGCGTGCGTGCGGGTCTCATCGCCTGCACCGGGGCGCCAAGCTGCAAGTTTGCAGCGGCGAATACCAAGGGCACGGCGGAAGCTATTGCCGCATATGTCGAGCCGCGCATCGCACTCGACAGTGCCATCAATATCCATTTGACCGGCTGTCACCACAGTTGCGCCCAGCACTACATCGGCGATATCGGCATGATTGCGTGCAAGGTGCCGGTGCCCGATAGCGACGATACGGTTGATGGCTTTCATATTCACATCGGCGGCGGTTTCGGGCCGGACGCCGGGATTGCGCGCGAGCTGTATCAGAACATCAAAGTCGAGGACTGCCCGCCGGTGGTGTTGCGGATTCTGAAAACTTACGCCGCCAACCGTGCCAATGACGACGAAACGTTTGTCGCGTTCGCGCGGCGGACGGACATGGACGCGTTCAAGGCGCTGGCTGCGGCCGAGGAGGCAGCCGAATGACGATCCACGAAACTGGTCCAAAACCCGTGCCGCTGATCCCGGAGACGGCGCCGTTTTCCAACGATCAAAGGGCCTGGCTCAACGGCTTTTTTGCAGGATTGTTGTCGCTCGATCATCAGCCAGGCATCACACTGGTCGATGGTGTGCCGGGCGTCGCTGCAAAAGCGCTTGGCGGTGATGGCGATGACGGCGAGGCGCCGTGGCACGATCCGGCGATGGTGATGCCCGACCGCATGGTGCTGGCGGAGAAGCGCCCCGTGCGGCGCAAGTTGTTTGCCGCCATGGCGCAGCAGGACTGCGGCCAGTGCGGCTATTTGTGCGAGAGCTATGCCGAGAAGCTCGCGAACGGCGAAGAAAAGCGGCAGAACTTGTGCGTGCCCGGCGGCAAAGATACGTCCCGCATGCTGAAGAAGCTGCTTGAGGATGTCCCGGCTGTCGTGCCAGTTGCGGACGCGGGTGTCGCTAAGCCTGCTGCAACGGGTGAGTTAGATTTTTCGAAGCGCGGTTACAGCCGCGAGCAGCCGGTGTCCGCGATCTTCAAATCGGCCGTGCTGTTGAATGGCGCTGGATCGGAAAAGGATACGCGCCACGTCGTGTTCGATATTGCGGCGTCCGGAGTGTCGTATGCGCCAGGCGATAGCTTCGGGCTTATGGCGGCGAACGATCCGGCACTTGTCGATGCCGTGCTGGCGGCGATGAAGGCGCCTGCTGATTTCCCCGTAGGCGGCAAGACATTCCGCCAAGCCTTAATCAGCGACTATGCGCTCGGCCTTGCCCCCGACATGCTTTTCGAACTTGCGAGCTACATCGTCGGAGGCGCGCGGCGCGCCAAACTCAAGGCACTGGCCCAGGGCCAAGACCCCGACGGCGACGCCGCGACATTCGATGTCTTGAAGGTGCTTGAGACCTTCGGGCCGATGCATCCCGACCCGGAGGCGTTTCTCGAATGCCTTGAGCCTTTGCAGCCGCGGCTTTACTCAATTTCGTCGTCTCCGCTGGCGACGCCGGGCGAGTTGCATCTGACGGTCGATGCCGTGCGGTACTCGATCGACGGGCGCGGCCGGTTCGGCGTGGCGTCGACGTTTCTCGCCGATCGGGTCGCGCCGGGGAATAGCGTCAACGTCTACGTTCAAAAGGCGCACGGGTTTGCGCTGCCCGCCGATCCGGCGACGCCGATCATCATGTGCGGACCGGGTACCGGCATCGCGCCGTTCCGCTCGTTCCTTTGGCAGCGCGCGGCGGAAAAGGCGTACGGCAAGGCTTGGCTGTTCTTCGGCCACCAGCGCGAGGCCAGCGACTTCTACTATCGCGACGAATTCACTGAGATGCTGCGCACCGGCACTCTGACGCGGCTGTCGACGGCGTGGTCGCGCGATGCCGGGCAGAAGGTCTACGTGCAGGATCGCATGCGCGAAGCCGGGCCTGAGATGTGGTCGTGGCTGAAAGAGGGTGCGCATTTCTATGTCTGCGGCGACGCCAAGCGCATGGCCAAGGACGTTGAGACGGCTATTGCCGAGATCGCTGCCGACCACGGCCATATGAGTGCGGCGGGCGCTAAAGACTTCATCGGTGAGATGAAGGCGGCGGGGCGCTATCAGGCGGATGTCTATTGATGGCGGATGGATCGCTGCCGAGCCTGGGGGCAGTGGCGACGACGTGCCCGTATTGCGGCGTCGGCTGCGGTGTGACGGCAACTCCGGACGGTGCCGGCGGGGCGGCAATCGCAGGTGATCGCTCGCATCCGGCAAACTTCGGGCGGTTGTGTTCGAAGGGTTCCGCGCTCGGCGAAACGTTGTCGCCCGCCACACGGCTGCTGCATCCGGAAATCGCGGGCGAGCGCGTGTCGTGGGATCAGGCGATCAGCCACGTCGCAGATGAACTGGCGCGGGTGCGCGATCAGCATGGGCCGGGCGCGATCGCGTTTTATCTGTCGGGCCAGCTGCTGACCGAAGACTATTACACCTTCAACAAGCTCGCCCGCGCACTGGTCGGCACCAACAACGTTGATTCCAATTCGCGGCTGTGCATGTCCTCCGCCGTCGCCGGGTACAAGGCCACACTGGGTGCCGACGCACCGCCGACCTGCTACGAGGACATCGACCACGCCGACTGCATCGTGATCGCCGGCTCCAATGCGGCCTGGGCGCATCCGGTGCTGTTCCGCCGCATCGAGGATGCGAAAGCAAAAAACCCTGAGTTGAAAATCATCGTCATCGACCCGCGCCGCACCGCGACCGCGGAAATCGCCGACCTGCATCTCGCCATCCAGCCCGGAACCGATGTCGTGCTGTTCCACGGCATGCTCAATGCCATGCTGTGGGAAAACCTGACCAATGCCGCGTACATCGAAGCCCATACCCAGGGTTATGACGCACTGAAAACCCTGGTTCGTGAATACTCCCCGGACTTCGCCGCCGAAGTCTGCGGCATCACCACCGAAGAACTGCTGACGGCAGCGCGCTGGTTCGGCACTGCCCGTGCGGCACTGTCGCTGTACTGCATGGGCCTCAACCAGTCCGCATCCGGCGCCGACAAAAATGCCGCTCTGATCAATCTGCACCTCGCCAC
>JANNSR010000036.1:0-6716 GCA_031402935.1 Hyphomicrobium sp.
CCCGCATCGGCACGGCCGACAGCCAGTTCAGCCACATCGGCATCGTCCATATCGACGGCGCCGGCCGCCACTGGATGGTTGAGAGCCTGATCGAAGACGGCGCCATCATCAACCGGCTGACGGATAGCCTCGACCACGGCATCGTCCGCGCCGTTCTCTACCGGCACAAGAATGCGGCCTTGGCAGCGGCTGCCGCGAAGGAAATCCACGACCACGTCGCGTCGTCGCGCACGGGACGCGGGCGCCACATCCTTTACGATTTCACGATGCGGCTTGACGATCACCGTCATCTGTTTTGCGCTAAACTTGTGCGGCTCGCGTTCCAGAAGGCGAGCGAGGGAAAAGTCGCACTGCCGTCCTATCCGACGGCGATTGCCATGAAGAACCGCGATTTCGTCGACCGCATCGGCGTTCTGGCGAACACGACGTTCGCGCCCGCCGACATCGATTTGGAATCGGAATTCGATCTTGTCGCCGAGTGGCAGGACTATCGCGAGACCTCGAACATCCGCCTGCAGGACTTCACGATGGACAAGTTGTTCGAGTGGATGGAGACGTACAATTACCGTTTCCAGGAGACGTTTGCCGTCAGGCTGGTGGCCTGGCTTGGGCGCTTCTCGGCTTATTTTTCCGATGGCGCCAAGCAGATGCTGTCGTCGCTGTTCCCGCGCGTGCCTATCAACATGCGGCGCAAAACGGTTGCGACCGTCGCCATGCTGCACAAGACGGCCGAGCCGCTGTATCACGCGCTGCAAGAGCAGGAGAAGGCCTGCGTCGCGGCGACGGGGCGGCCGATGCACGGCAATGATATTTTCGCGTCGCTTGAAGACATCCGTGGCCGCGAAGGGACGCAGATTGGGTATTTGGTGAGAAGGTAGTCCTTCTGTCGGACTTGGCCGCAGAGAATGCTCAAAGCCCTGCTGTGATCTTCGTCAACAAATCGGTGACCGCGGTCTTCGACGCTTTCTTGACGGCCTCTAACGAAGCGAGAGCCGCCTCGGCCTCGCTCACCGCCGAACCCGTTTCTGTAACGATTATATTGACGTGCAATGGCGCACCAGGAGGTGGATCGGCGAATAGACCGGTTCCAAGGTCACATACCGGGAATATCAATGCGTCAGAGTCCGACTTCCAGGCATTGCAGGTTTTTGCGCGTTCGCCGAGAGGTGCGACGATGGTTCTGAAGCTGATGTTGGCGACTTCGGTAAGTGGTGACTTCCGGCTATCGCCCGAAGCAGAACTCGTCAAGGCTTTGATCACAGTGCTTACACCCAATCGGACACGGGCCTTTAGAGACGCGCTGGCAATTCCGGTCTCAGCGAGACTATTCTCGACCCGTGCATAGATTGGCGCAATGATGCTTCCGGATAGACCATCTTTCGACTGAAACGGCCGCCGCTGAAGCACCAGGACCATTCGGAGGGTGCGGATTTGTTCTCGGGACATACCCGACTTTAGAAGCTCATCGACGCCTTTTTGAGTCAGCTCGCGGCGAACGACGAGGCAATGAACCTGTTTCCAGGAAGGGCCGTCTGGCTTCGCTGGGCTCCAAGCGCGCCGTACGAAATAGCTGGATTGATTTCGTTCTTTTATTTTTTCAATTCGGCTCTGAATCTCGGCAAACACGCGCTCAACGACGAGTTGACCGACAGCAACAATCACACTAGCGGGGCTAAAAAGATCCATGAGCAAAGCATTGCCCGAGGACTTTCTCGCGCGTTGCGGTGGGGCGCACACGTCCATTGCCGAAACAAACTCGCCGTCGCCACTTGCTTGGCTGATACCCCGCAGAGTAGCGATCTCATCCCTGTTTCCCTCATCAAGTGAGAAGGGAATGATCGTCAGAACGGTTTCCTGATCGGCTTGGTCGCCGCTGCGCGGATCAGGAGTGAACGCTAGGGCACCAGTGATCTTTTCGAAGTTGTCGAGGTTCTCAATGAGTGGTGCACACCCACCAAGCAACACTCCACCTGCCACGACAGCCATCAGCTGTCGCGCTACTGAAACTCGACGCATGACAAAAGCCCCCTAAATTACTCCCAGAAATGCGCGTCCCCCGACGCGAAGTATCAACAACTCTGAGTTAACTACGTTATCCACACACCGTCCACAGCGTTGTTACGGCACGCGACAAAACTTAGGGTTGAGTCACTGCCGAGCCACGTTCAGCAAGTCAGCGATGCGTTGCGTGCGTGTATGCGTTTAATCGCTAGGAACGTCTTTGAGGATCAGCTTCGTGCTCAAAGCCATCGTCCTCGGACTTGCGGCACTGTATGTGATCGCGGCGCTCGCCATGTATTTCGGGCAGCGCAAGTTTTTGTATTTCCCCGATGCAGCGCGCACAGCCCCGGCGGATGCGGGCCTCGCCGGCGTCGTCGAGAAAACAATTTCAACGCCGGACGGCGAAACGCTTGTGGCGTGGTACGGCAAGGCTAAGCCCGGGCAGCCGACGATCCTGTATTTCCACGGCAACGGCGGCGCGCTGGAGGTGCGGCGCGAGCGCATCGCCAAATATCTCGCCCGCGGGCGCGGCATGTTCATGCTGTCGTATCGCGGCTACAGCGGCTCGAGCGGATTGCCGTCGGAAGCGGCGAACGTGGCGGATGCCAAGCTCGCGTACGATACGCTTATCCAAGAGGGCGTGGCGCCTACTGACATCATCATTTTCGGCGAGTCGCTCGGCACGTCAGTCGCGATTCAGGTGGCGGTCGGGAAAAAAGCGGCGGGCCTCGTGCTCGACAGCGCCTTCACGTCGATTGCCGACCGCGCTAGCGAAATCTATCCCTGGCTGCCGGTGCGTCTGCTGCTCAAGGATCGCTACGACAGCGCCGCCGTGATCGGCGATGTGACCGTGCCGGTGTTCATTCTGCATGGCGAAGAAGATTCGATTGTGCCGGTGGCGATGGGGCGCAAACTTTTCGAGCTGGCGAACGCGCCGAAGGAAATCGTGACGCTGCCCGGCGCCGGGCATAACGACCACTATCTGTTCGGGTCGTTTGAGGCGATCAATGCGTGGATCGACCGGCTGTGGGCGGGGGATATTGTGCGCTCACAGTCCACCAACTGAAAACGGCCCGCGATAAGCGCGAGCCGTTTGAAAATCGAGTGTTTGGCAGTTTTATTTACCGGCCGCCGAAGCCGCCGCCACCGCCGCCAAATCCACCACCGCCGCCGCCGCCACCAAATCCGCCGCCGCCACCACCAGCGCCGCCGCCGTAGCCGCCACCGCTGCCACCAGCGCCGCCGCCATAACCGCTGCCGCTGCTACCACCGGCACCACCGCCGAAGCCGCCGCCGCCAGCACCACCGCGTCCGCCGCCCGGGCCGCCCTTGCCGCCGGGACCGCCGCGAACAGGCGCTGGCTTGCCGGGCAGGAGGCCTTCACGCTGCAACTTCTTGCGAGCGAGTTTGCGGGCGCGACGGATAGCCTCCGCCTTTTCGCGAGCTCGCTTTTCCGACGGCTTTTCGAAATGGCCGCGAAGCTTCATTTCGCGGAAAACGCCCTCGCGCTGCAGCTTTTTCTTCAGCGCCTTGAGAGCCTGATCGACATTGTTGTCGCGAACGAGAACCTGCAAGCGGTTGTTTCCTTTGACGATTTTGTTGATTTCAAAACGACAAAACGCCTGACCTAGGGCCAACGCCTCTAGATCTCGCGCTAATTTCTGAAGGGCTTATAGCCGACGGGGTTAAATTTGGCAATTGGGGGGTCTCGTCCCCTCTCCCCATGCGCTGCGCTTGCATGGGGAGAGGGCTAGGGTGAGGGGCGGCAACACATTCTAACAAGCGGCCGCCCCTCACCCCAACCCTCTCCCCGTTCGCCCGGTCGGGGGCGACGGGGCGAGGGAGACAGCTATTTCGTTAGCCGCCGGTTGACGTGACCCATTTTGCGGCCCGCCCGCGCGTCCTTCTTGCCGTAGTGGTGGAGGCAGGCGCCGGGTTCTGCCGCGATTTTGTCCCAGGCCAGGATGTCGTCGCCGATCAGGTTGATCATCTCGGCGGCGGCAGCGGTCATTTTCGTTGAGCCGAGCGGCCAGCCGGCAACGGCGCGGATGTGTTGTTCGAACTGCGACGTCGCGCAGCCGTCAATGGTCCAATGGCCGGAGTTGTGCACGCGGGGTGCCATCTCGTTGACGGAAAGCGATCCGTCGGGAAGCGCGAAGAACTCGATGGCGAACACGCCCACGTAGTCGAGGCGTCCGGCGATGCGCTCAGCGATCGCGATCGCGTCCGCTGCCGCGGCTGCTGAGATGCGTGCCGGCGCAATCGAACGGTGCAGGATGTGATTGCGGTGTTCGTTCTCTGTCACATCAAAGGCGCGAAATTTGCCGTCGACGCCGCGCGCGGCAATGACGGAAACTTCGGATTGGAAATTGACGAAGCCTTCGAGGATCGACGGCGCATCGCGCATGGCGGCCCAGGCGTCTTTGGCGTCGTCCAGTTTGAGAATTTTCGCCTGACCCTTACCATCGTAGCCGAAGCGGCGGGTTTTCAGAATGCACGGCGGCGGAATGTCTACGAGGCGGATCTGGAGTTCCGCGAAACTATCGACGCTCGCGAACGGCGCCGTCTTGGCGCCGAGGTCGCGGGCGAGCGTCTTTTCGTTGATGCGGTCTTGGGCGCTGCTGAGGGCCTTGGCGCCGGGGCGCACGGGGACGAGCGCAGATAGAAACTCGACCGTCGCAACGGGAATATTCTCGAATTCATAGGTTGCGACGCCGATTGCTTTGGCGAAGGCGGCGAGCGCTTTTTCATCTGTGTAGGCGGCAATCGTGTGGGCGCACGCAACGTCGAATGCGGGGCTATCGGCTTCGGGTGCAAAGACGTGGGTTTTGAAACCAAGTTGCGCCGCGGCCATCGCCAGCATGCGGCCCAACTGGCCGCCGCCGAGAATGCCGATCGTCGATCCGGGAGGGAGTGCGGTCATCGCGTCTTGAGCTCACGCGTCTTTCGGGTGTTCGGCGACAGCTTGCGTATGCGTGGCGCGCCAGGCGTCAACACGCTTCATGAGCGCGGCGTCGGAAAGCGCCAAGATCTGCGCGGCGAGAAGACCGGCGTTTTTGGCGCCTGCGTCCCCGATCGCCAGCGTGCCGACCGGAACGCCAGCCGGCATCTGTACGATTGAGAGCAGGCTGTCTTGGCCCTTGAGCGCCTTGCTCTCGACCGGTACGCCGAGCACGGGCAGCGTCGTCATCGACGCCGTCATGCCGGGAAGGTGCGCCGCACCGCCTGCGCCCGCGATGATGACCTTGAGGCCGGCGTCGCGCGCGCCCTTGGCGTAGGCGTAAAGCCGGTCGGGCGTGCGGTGGGCCGAGACGATCTTGGTTTCGTGCGCAACGCCAAGCTCAGTCAGCACCTCGCTGGCGTGCTTCATCGTCGGCCAGTCGGATTGACTGCCCATGATGATGCCGACGAGGGGTTTGCTTGCTGCCATTGACGAAGCGCTGGTCCCTTCAGGAAAACGGGGGATTTAGAGGGTTGGGGCCCGATACGCAAGGGGCTGGCGCGGCACCGGCAACCAATTCGGGGCCTTGGCCGTTACGTCATGATGAATGAAACACTGAAACGTATCGGCAGCGAGCTGCGCCGCGTATTCGCCGGGCAACTCAGCCGGCCGTTGAATTGGCGCATGATTGACCGGCTGGTCAGCCTGGAAGAAGCAGACGAGAAACATGCCGCTTCAAAGCGCCACTGCACAGAGCCCGATACAGGGGCCAAGTCCGCGAAAGGCGAGATGTGCGGCCGCAGCGGGACGGACACCGAGTCCGAGTGAGCGCCCCCAGCCAACGTTGAAGTTGACGGAAGGCCATACATTTCCGAATGTTCTGGATCAATTTAACGGTTTGGAGATCTCATGAAAGCGACGGCTTTGATGGTGCTGTTGTGCAAACGCTTGGCCGTGCTGCTGAGTGTGGCGATGATGCTGTCCTCAGTGACAGCCGCGGCAGAGCGCGACAACGCAGCCGAGGCGGTGACAAACCTCGAAGCCTACGCCGCATACAAGATGGGCCACTACGACAAGGCGCGCGAGATTTGGGAAGGCCTCGCCGCCAAGGGCAACACGACGGCACTGATCAATCTCGCCAACCTGTTCCAACAGGGCCAGGGCGTGACGGAAGATCAGAAGAAGGGCATTGTCCTGATTGAGAAGGCCGCCGAACTGGGTGATGCCCGGGCGCAGTACGAGCTTGGCATGGCCTATGAAAAGGGCGGCGTGGTGAACCGCGATATCGAAAAGGCCGGGAGCTGGCTGAAAAAATCCGCCGAGCAGAACTATTCCGACGGGCAGTTCGCTTATGGCGTTTTGCTGGCGGCGGGGCGCGGCAAAGGCCTCGACAACGCAACCGCAGCCGATATCAAAGAAGCGCTCGAGTGGCTGAACAAGGCGCAGGCCAGGGGCAATCTCGAAGCCGCGGATTACATCAAGGTGCTCGAAGGCAAAGCTGGCTGAGCGGGGATGTGTCTTTAGTCAGTCCGATTGGCATGCGACGGATAAAGACCGCAGCGCAGGCAAAAATTTATACGCCTGGTTCACGCCGGGCCAAATTCGATTTGGGGGACGGTTTCGATGAGTGGCTTACTGGCGTTGCTGGATGACATAGCGGCGATTGCACAGCTCGCGGCAGCGTCTTTGGACGATGTGGCGGCGCAGGCCGTGAAGGCCGGATCGAAAGCCGCCGGCGTGGTGATCGATGATGCCGCGGTGACGCCGCGATACG
>JANNSR010000037.1:0-10042 GCA_031402935.1 Hyphomicrobium sp.
GGAATGTGCGAAGGTGCCGGCGGAATGCGCGCCCGAAGAGATGAGCGCCGAAGACCCGCTGTTCATCCTGTACACGTCGGGATCGACGGGTAAGCCCAAGGGGGTGCTGCACACCACTGGCGGCTACTTGGTCTACGCTTCGATCACGCATCAGTACGTCTTCGACTATCACGACGGCGACATCTTCTGGTGCACCGCGGACATCGGCTGGGTCACTGGTCACTCGTACATCGTCTACGGCCCGCTGTGCAACGGCGCGACCACCGTCATGTTTGAAGGCATCCCCACCCACCCTGACGCCGGGCGTTTCTGGGACGTGGTGGACAAGTACCAGGTCACGCAGTTTTACACCGCCCCGACCGCCATCCGCGCGCTGATGCGCGAAGGCGAGGCGCCGGTGCTGAAACGGAAACTCACCAGCCTGAAGCTCCTCGGCACGGTCGGCGAGCCGATCAATCCGGAAGCTTGGGAGTGGTATCACAACGTCGTCGGCGATGGCCGATGCCCGATTGTCGATACCTGGTGGCAGACGGAGACAGGCGGCATTCTGATCACGCCGCTGCCCGGCGCCACGGCCTTGAAACCGGGCTCGGCGACGTTGCCGTTTTTCGGCGTCCGCCCCGCCCTCGTCGATGATAAGGGCGCCTTCATCGAGGGCGAAGCGAGCGGTAATCTTGTTATTCTCGACAGCTGGCCCGGGCAATCGCGCACCATCTACGGCGATCACGAACGCTTCGAGCAGACCTACTTCTCGACCTATCCGGGGCACTATTTCACCGGGGACGGGTGCCGCCGCGACGCCGACGGCTACTATTGGATCACGGGCCGCGTCGACGACGTCATCAACGTCTCGGGCCATCGCATGGGTACCGCTGAGGTCGAGAGCGCGCTTGTTTCGCATCCGAAGGTCGCCGAGGCAGCCGTCGTCGGCTATCCGCACGACATCAAGGGTCAGGGAATTTACTGCTACGTCACGCTCAATTCCGGGCTGCAGGGCGACGATGGGCTGCGCAAGGAACTCGTGGCCCACGTGCGTAAGGAAATCGGGCCGATCGCTTCACCGGACTTGATCCAGTTCTCGCCGGGGCTTCCAAAAACGCGGTCGGGAAAAATCATGCGCCGTATCCTGCGTAAGATTGCGGAGGATGATTTTGGCAGCCTCGGCGATACCTCGACGCTTGCAGACCCAGCCGTCGTCGACGATTTGATCGGCAACAGACAGAACCGGAAAGCTAGTTGAGCAGAAACCACGCTCATCGCCGTGAAAATGACAAGGGCGCGACAACTGTCGCGCCCTTGCTAATTTCGACCAACTACCAGCGTATCAACTCGTGACGCGCAAGCTCGTGAGCTTGTTGACAATATCCCGGAAGGCTCCGACCAGCTGGGCACTGTTGTCAGCGTTGTAGAAGTTGCCGGCACCAGAGCATTCCTGAAGCATGGCTTCTGCGTCCGGCGGCGTTTGGAAACTGACCGTATAGACTTTTATGCCGGCGGCCCTCATGTTTTGGCAAATCTGCAGGGCCTGATAGCAGCCACTGTCGATGTTCCATGCTCCCGGCGTGCCGCAACCCGCATTCTGTGCGCCGTTGCGGAAATTCGTATTGAACTCGCCATCGGTCATGATGACCACGGCCTTGATGACATCGGGCCCATAAGGCTTCGGCGCGCTCGCGGCCGGCCAGATTCCGCTCCACTCCGGCGACACTGTGTACCAGCCCCACGCGGTGCCGATGTGCCCGGCTGTCCACCCGCCAGGCGTGAGACTATCGATTTCGGACTTGAAATTATCCCGGTCGGACTTCTGCGCGAGGTCACTGAGCGGGATGAGCAGCGACGTCGGACAGGAGTAGTGGTTGTTCGCGGTGAAGTCGTCGTCATTGAAGGTGTCGACCTGATCTTCGCCGTAAGCGCCCGCTCCGGTAAATACCGCGGTGACGTCGCGTTCAATGACACACGTGTCGCCGGGGTTCGGAGTCGGGGTGACACTCCCGACGTACGGTCCGGCATTCACCGCGGCGGCGTATGGCACGAGTGCAGTCTTGACAATTCCGGTCTCAGGATTGGACGAATACAGCGCATCGATCATTTCTTTTGCCGCAACCTTCAGCGCATCCATTTTGCCGGCAGGTGCCATCGAACCCGTGATGTCGAGAACCATCGACAACTCGATTCGTTTGACGGAGTGCGCCACCTTTGAGGTGCGCTCAATCGTGTTCAACGACGGCAAATCGGCGAGGCGGCCAAAGAGAGATCTGACCTTGACGATGCCACGAGATTCGACCGTTGAATTCACCCGGTCAACATCGACGTCCAGGGGCATGATCTGAGCAATCTGCACCCCCGTGTTTGCGATCGATGAATCGAAATACGCTTGCGCGCGCGCCTTGATATCAGCGTCCGACAACGTTTCATCAATCAACAGCTTGGCACCGGCAAGAGACGCCGCATCAAGCGAGGCTTGAACCCGGTTCGATAGATCGTAGAAACGTGCGGAATCGATCGCCAGGCCGATAAAGAGCATGAGGCTAATGCTCATAAGCCCGAACAGGATCGACACGGATCCTTTCGTCGATGCTCTGAATTTTCCATTCAGATCTTGAAATTTACGCATGGGCCTTCTCCGCGACGCGTTCTTTTCGAACCTGTAGGATTACTCTAGAATTCGATCAAATCGATTAAGCGTAGGACGCTCTGGTGGACTTTCGCCGGAATTGATTTTTTGTGCGTTTGTGTTTGTCGCATTTTGCGGCGACTTGTGCTGTTGCGGTACGAACTACGGCTTGCAGCAACGTTTTGGTAACGCGTTGTGCGCTGCGAATAACGCAAAAAGCGCCCCGTTGCCGGGGCGCTTTTGATGCCGATTGTTAACATTCGGGACTATTTGGAGATGCGCAGCTCCGTCAGCTTGCCGGCAAATTTCTGGAATGCGGCGTCGAGTTCGTCGGCGTTCGATGCGTCGGCGAAGTAGTCGTCGCCGGCCGTGGCGCAGGACTTGAGCGTGTTGAGCGCCGTCGCATTGCCGCCGAGACCGAAGCCGACCGAGAAAACGACGACACCCTTGGCTTTCATGGCGCTGCACAGCGCAACGGCCTGCTGGGATGATTTCTGGCCGTGGAAGGCCGTGTTGAACACGCCGTCCGTCATCAGCACGACGGCCTTCAAGAGTTTCTCCTCCTTGACGAGGTCATAACTGTCGGGAGCGCCACTGCTGCCCCATGTGCCGGCCCAATTGTCGGAAACGAGGTTCCAGGCCCACTGCACACCGAAGTGGCCGCTGGTGCCGCCGTTCGGGCTGAAGCCGTTTACTTGGGAAATCAGCGTGCTCTTGTCGTCAGACAACGGTGTGACCACCGGATTGGGGCAGACGTAGCCGTACATGCCTTCGGTCGGATCGACGTCCTTAATGCCGTCGGCCGACACAAAGAATGTGCTGGTGTCGTCGCTGTAGGCGCCGTTCTTGCGCTCCGTTACGCACCCATCCGTGCTCTTGTTGCCGGACGCAGCTGCCGCATAGCCGCCGAGCTTGATGCCGGCCGAATACGGGGCAAGACCAATACGGACTTTCTGAACGGACTTGTTGTCGTCGGGAAGCAAGCGTTCCGCAAAGTTGCCGAAAGCTTGTTTCAGTCCATCGATCTTAGCGCGGCCGCCCTTGTCCGGATCCCGCATCGAACCCGTAACGTCGAGCGCCATGCCGACTTCGATATCTTTCTGCTTGTAGACCGCCTGCGAAACAACCGGCACCGCCATGGCCTGGAAGCCACCGACCCGCGATACGGTCATCGCTACGTCCGACTGCACATTGATATCGACGGCCCCGGTGACGCGATTGATGTTAATGACCGGCTTGCTGACCTCGCCCATCTTGCGGGTGTTCGTGACGTTGGCGTCGAAGTATTTCTCAGCTAGCGCTTTGATCTCGTCATCCGTCAGCTTGCCGTCCAGCATGGCCCGGCCCGCAGCAAGGGACGCGGCATCGACGGCGGCGACGAGGCGCGTATGCACATCGGTGATGCGGCTATAGTCGACCGCCATACCGGCCAGGAGCAGTAGCGCGCCCGACATCAAACTGAACAGAATCGCGACCGAGCCCTGGTCTTCGTTTCGGAAAGACTTAACGAGAAGCATCGAACGCGTGGACATTTGTATCTCCGTGGCACACCAGCGACTGATGGTGACGGGAGATGCAACCGCGGTGCCGGGCAAAGCGCATTAACCCGGGCCGGCGCCGTTGCTGCCGGTTGTGGTATATTTTAGGTAAAGGCTTGTGTTGCCTTGAGAGGCTGCGTTCTCGCGGCGTTTAGAAATCGCTGGCGATGCCGCCGGTTTCCCAATCGCCGTAGCGCACGGGGTCCGGCCCGTTGCGGCCGCCAATCTCTGCGACAGCGGCGGCAGCCGTGCGCGCACGGCGCCGGTCTTCGGCCTCCGCCAGCGCTCGCTGGGCTTCCGGCGTCAGGATCTTTTCGTCACGTTCAGCGTCAGTCTCAGTCATGTCTTCTCGAATTTAGGGGTTTTGCCATTGCCGCGCCAGCCGGCAGGGACTTAACCCGACCCTGCATTCACCATATATACGGACAACGCCGCCCGCTCAGATGACAGGGTGCCGCGTCTTAGGAGTTGCGACCATGCCTATGAATTACGCCCGAACCGCTCTGCTGCTCGCGGCGCTGACAGCCATTTTTGCGGCCATGGGCGCGGCGGTCGGCGGTCAGGGCGGCCTCATCGTCGCTTTCATCATCGCGCTCGTGATGAACGTCGTCAGCCTTTGGAAGTCGGATACGATGGTCTTGAAAATGTTCAAGGCCCAGGAAGTTGACGAGCGCTCGGCGCCCGATCTCTACACCCTCGTCCGCGAACTGGCGAGCAAAGCTGAATTGCCGATGCCGCGCGTTTACATCATGAACAATCCGCAGCCGAACGCCTTCGCAACCGGGCGCAGCCCACAGCGCGCCGCCGTTTGTGCTTCGACAGGTCTTCTGGAAACATTAACGCGAGAGGAACTGTCCGGCGTCATCGCCCATGAGCTTGCGCACATCAAGAACCGCGACACGCTGACCATGGCGGTTGCGGCGACCATTGGCGGCGCGGTGTCGATGTTCGCGCAATACCTGCAGTTCGGCATGTTGTTTGGCGGCGGCAACAGGGATCGTGGCGGCCTGGGGTTGCTCGGCACCATTGCTGCGGTCATCGTAGCGCCCATGGCGGCAATGATGGTGCAGATGGCGATCAGCCGCTCGCGGGAGTATCAGGCCGATCGTATGGGCGCGATGATTGCCGGCAATCCGCTGTGGCTGGCGTCGGCGCTGAAAAAAATCAACGCCAAGGCGCGGCAAATCGTAAATCAGCGCGCCGAGGCCATTCCTGCCGCCGCGCACATTTTCATCATCAACCCCCTCAACGGACGCGGCATCGACAGTATGTTCTCGACCCACCCCAACGTCGATAATCGCGTCGCCGAACTCGAAGCCATGGCGCGCGAAATGGGAATTTCCAGTGGCGGCATGGTTGGCACGGCGTCCGCTGACATGGATACACGCACGCCCGGCGGCGATGGCGAGCCTGACGTTTGGGTTGCCGGCCGCAACCACAGCAAGCCGCGCGGGCCTTGGAGTTGATGCGTGGCTTTTGACAAGAAGCCCCGGCCTCACAAACCCGGCGCGGGCACCGGCAAGCCCCGGGTCTATCGATCCAGGCCCACCGCGACGATGGTGCCACCGCCAGCGCCCGCAGACGGTTTGGCAGCGCGCGATTGCGCCGTTTCGGCGTTGTTCTCGGTATTCGTCGAAAAGCGCGCCTTTGACGACGCATTCAACAAAGCGGCCGAAACACGTACCTTAGAACCGCGAGATCGCGCTTTCGCACGCATGATCGCATCGACTGTCCTGCGCCGCCGCGGCGAATTCAATGCAATTCTCTTAGAGCATCTTGAAAAGCCGCTGCCCGAGAACCGCGGCCGGCTGGAACCGGTACTCCTCAGTGCTGTGGCCCAGTTGCTGGTATTGCAAACGCCGCCGCACGCGGTCATCTCGATCGCCGTCGATCAATGCCAAAAGGATTCCGCCGCCAAACGCTTCGACAAACTTGCCAACGCAGTTCTGCGGCGCGTCAGTGAGGCGGGATCGCAGCGTCTTGCGGCCCTCGATGCCGTCACGCTCAATATTCCGGCCTGGATGCTGGCGCGCTGGGTCGCCGCGTACGGCGAAAGCGACGCCCGTGCCATCGCCGCTGCCTCTCTGCGCGAAGCCCCGCTCGATCTGACCGTCAAAAGCGATTCCCAACTTTGGGCGGAAAAACTTAGCGGCGTCGTGCTGCCGGGCGGCACTGTGCGCCTCAGCGAGGCCGGGCGCGTCGAGGAATTGGCCGGCTATGATGACGGCGCATGGTGGGTGCAAGATGCAGCCTCCGCGCTACCGGCAAAGCTGCTCGGCGATGTCGGCGGCCTAAGCGTCGCCGATCTCTGTGCCGCGCCGGGCGGCAAGACCGCACAGCTGGCCAACGCCGGCGCCAACGTCACGGGAATCGATAAATCAATCGGCCGGCTGAACCGGCTTAAGGCCAATCTGGCGCGCCTGTCCCTGACCGCAGAAACCGCAGTCGCTGACGCCGCAACCTACAATCCCGGCCGCACCTTCGACGCCGTACTGATCGATGCGCCCTGCACCGCGACCGGCACCATCCGGCGCCATCCCGACATCCTACACCTCAAGCGGCCTGAGGATGTTGCAGCGTTGGCCGCCGTGCAGTCGGCAATTCTTGCCAACGCTGCGAAGCTTGTCCAGCCCGGCGGGCGGCTCGTCTACTGCACCTGCTCACTTGAGCCGGAGGAAGGCGTCGATCAGATTGCGCGGTTCCTGGCCGCCAATCCCGCCTTTAGCCGTTTGCCCCTCTCGCCTGGGGAACACGCGCTTGATGCCCGCTGGATCACGCCAGCCGGCGACCTGCGCACGCTACCCCACCATCTCGAGAGCCTGCCCCCCGGCCAGCGCGGCCTAGACGGCTTCTACGCCGCCCGGCTGGTCCGCAACGCCTGAAACGGCCGAGCCGTCAACAGTCGTGCTGCCGCCGCGCCTTGTTTTGGCGGCAGTGGCGGGCTACTCGGAGACCTCAGTTTGCCGGTGCACGCTCAGCGACGCTGCGGGACAAGCATGTCGAGCCTAAGCCTCACGGAACGAATGAAAATCCGCACGCTGTCGGCCGAGCAGACGCGGCGCCGTGCGGTCACGATCGTATCTTCGTCGCCGTTGCTGCGCTGGCGCTACGGCAGCGGGGCTGCCGACCAGATCTTGATCGTGCCGCAAGAACTGCGTGCCGCCGACCCGAGTTTCTGGAACGAGGTCGAGCACGGCCACTTCGGTTTGGCGTCGCAGATTGCCGACTTGAAAGGCGCGTCGCCGTTCCGCGCCGTGCCGCCAAGTCTGGCCTGGGAGCGCGAGCTGCATGGCTTCAGTTGGCTGCGGCATTTGGCAAGTGTCGAGACAGACGCCGCCACGGAAGCCGCACGCCAACTCGTGCTCGATTGGATTTCAGCCAACAAGACGCCGCGCGGCGTTGCCTTTGAGCCAGCCGTCGTTGCCCGCCGCCTGATGTCGTGGATCGCGCAGGCGACCATGCTGCTCGAGGGCACGGACGCTCGCACTTATACTTCTATTATGTCGAGCATCGGCCAGCAGGTCGTCACGCTCAAAACAACGTGGCGCAACGCGCCCGACGGCGTGCCGCGCATGACCAGTTTGATCGCGCTCGTGCTCGCCGATCTTGCAGTTTCGGGCCACGACCGGCAATTGAAGGAAGCGCAGCTGGCACTGATCGACGAATTGCGCCGTCAGATTCTCGATGATGGCGGCCATGTCAGCCGCAATCCGAGCGTGCTTGCCGACCTTGTGCTCGATTTATTGCCGCTTGGGCAGTGTTTCCAGGCGCGTGGACGGCCGGCGCCGGAAGAGATCGCAGCCGTCGTCAAGAAGGCGCTGGCTTTCCTACGCTTCATGCGCCTCGGCGACGGCATGCTGGCCCGCTTTAATGGCGTTAGCACCGGTTCGCCCGCCGGTCTTGCAACGGTGCTTGGTTACTCGGGCAGCGAACTCGATGCCGCGACAGCCGCAGAGACGTCGGGCTACGTTCGGCTTGAGCGTGGCGACAGCATCATCCTTGTTGATGTCGGTTCACCGCCGCCGCTCGAAATTGCGACGGAAGCGCAGGCCGGTGCGCTGTCGTTTGAAATGACGGCAAGAGCCCGCCTCGTGTTCGTCAATGGCGGCACGCCTGGCCCTGCCGATCGCGATTGGGATGCGGTGGCGCGGGCGACCGCGAGCCATAATACGCTCTGCTTGAACGAAACGTCGTCGTCGCGCCTCGTGCGTCACGATAGGCTCGAGACCATCGTCGGCGGCTTGCCGATCCGCGGCCCCGACTTCGTTGCTGCACGGCTTAGCGACGAAGGCGGCGTCGCCGTGCTTGCCGCCAGTCACGACGGTTACGTCAAGCGCTATGGCCTCATGCACAGCCGCCGCATTTCGATGTCGCGCAGCGGCGAACGCATCGACGGCATCGACCGGCTTGAGCCGCCGCACGGCAAGCTGCGCCTAAAAATGGATCTGCCTTATGCGGTCCACTTCCATCTCCACCCCGACTGCCGGTGCGAGCGCGTCGATGGCAAGAACGCTTACCGGATCCGCGTTCAGGATGGACAAACCTGGGTATTCACTGCCGAAGGTACCGAACTTTCCATCGAAGACAGCCTGTATTTCGTCGATAGCGCCGGGCCGCGGCCGTCGTTGCAAATCGTGCTGCGCGGCGTGACCTTTGGCGAAAGCGAAGTGCGCTGGAGCATCGCCGCTGAAAACGCCGCCGATAATCCTTAAATTCGCGCGGTCAAAGCGCGCGGGCCCGCCCGCCGGGATGTTCAACCCCTGGCCATTCGTGCTAACCGGCCCATGAAGTTGAGGGTCGGTCATGGCAAATCAAAAAATCCGCCGCGCGCTGCTGTCGGTTTCCGACAAAAACGGCCTCGTTGACTTCGCTCGCGCACTCGCCGGTCATGGCGTGGCGCTGGTCTCGACGGGCGGCACCGCCGCCGCGCTGAAGGCAGCTGACCTCGCTGTCACCGACGTCGCCGAACTGACGGGCTTTCCCGAAATGATGGACGGGCGCGTCAAGACCCTGCATCCGCGCGTTCACGGCGGGCTGCTGGCTATTCGCGGTAATGCTGAGCACGACAAGGCCGCCAGCGCCCACGGCATCGCGCCGATCGATCTGCTCGTCGTCAATCTCTATCCGTTTGAAGCGACCGTTGCCAAAGGCGCATCGCGCGACGATTGCATCGAGAACATCGACGTTGGCGGCCCGGCGATGATCCGCGGCGCCGCGAAGAACCACGATGCTGTCACCGTCATCGTCGAAGCGGACGATTACGCCCGCGTTCTTGCCGAGATGTCAACAAACGGTGGCGCGACGACGCTGGCGCTCCGGCGTGAACTTGCTGCCAAGGCGTACGCACGCACCGCTGCCTACGACGCCGCGATCAGCAATTGGTTTGCGGACAACATCAAAATCGCCGCACCCGTCTGGCGCGGGTTCGGCGGCCGCCTGGGTCAAGCGCTGCGCTACGGCGAAAATCCGCATCAATCGGCCGCCGTTTATGTTTCCGATTGCAGCCGCTTCGGCGTCGCGACGGCTAGGCAGCTGCAAGGCAAGGAACTCTCTTACAACAACATCAACGACACCGATGCCGCGTTCGAACTCGTATCCGAATTCGCGTCTGCCACGCCGGCCGTCGCCATCATCAAGCACGCCAACCCGTGCGGTGCCGCGCAGGCGGCATCGTTGCGTGATGCCTATCTGAAAGCCCTTGCCTCCGACCCCGTCAGCGCCTTCGGCGGTATCGTCGCCGTCAACCAGACGCTGGACGCAGCCGCGGCGGAAGAAATCACCAAGGTCTTCACCGAAGTCGTCATTGCGCCCGATGCGACGGCGGAAGCACAGGCCATTTTCGCCGCCAAGAAGAATTTGCGCCTGCTGGTGACGGGTGGCCTCAGCGACC
>JANNSR010000038.1:0-5783 GCA_031402935.1 Hyphomicrobium sp.
ACAAAACGGGGCTACGCTACTGAATTTTACGGATCAGACTTTCGTGCGCAGCCAGCTTTCCCCAATTCCAAATATTTCCAAATTCCAAGTCCGCGATCGGCGCCTTGGCGCTTCAATCGCGTGTCAGACGGTTCACCCGCCGACACTTGGTTTGTACTCACCCTTTTGTTTTGTGGATAAGCTGTGGAAAGAGATAGGTGTGGCCGCAGCGAAACATTTTTCGCCTTAATCATATTGGTTCGAATAGGTTGCAACCCGCCCTTTCTGTGACTAATTTATCGTTTCTAGTAATAAACGAGGCTGCTGGGCATTTTAACTCCGTGACGTGGTGCGGCACACCGAACGTCAAATTTTAAGGAGAGCAGGTCGCCGGAACGCTGTCGCCTTGGCCAGGTGATATGCCGGCACATGCTGATATTTTATGGGTCAAAGTCGGACGATTGGCGCCGGATCCCTCACGCCGCGTGAAGTCGAATGTTTGAAGGGCCTCGCGCAAGGATTGACGAATTCCGGCATTTCTAAGCAATTGCACATTGCCTTACCGACGGTTGCACTGCACCTCGTCAACGCCCGGCGAAAGCTTGGGGCGGTGACACGCGAACAGGCGGTGGCGAAAGCGGTGTCGCGCGGCTTGATCGAACCCTAGCAGAAACAGCCGCCTATTCGGACGCCCGGCCGCCGCGCTTACGTTTTCAACGTTTCGACGGCGAGGCGGATGAGGTCGGCGGTGCGGTCGACGCCGAGCTTGACCTTCATGTGCGTGCAGATATTGGCGACCGTTTTGTAGGCGATGCCGAGATTTTCGGAGATCGCCGTCATGCTCTTGCCCTGACCGAGCAGGCGCAGAATTTCAACTTCGCGCATCGACAGGGCTTTGAGCGGGTCAACTTCGGAGACCTGGCTGACGGCGATGCGCGACGCCAGTTCGCGATCGACGTACTGACCGCCACTGGTGACGGTTTTGACGGCGGCCACAAGTTCGTCGACCGGCGCGCTTTTGCACACATAACCGCGGGCGCCGCCGCGTAGCGCGCGCATGGCGTAGACCGGCTCGTCGTGCATGCTGAAGATGACGACGCGGGCATTGCGGTCGAGCAGCAGCACGCGGCGCAGAAATTCAAGCCCGCCGGCGCCGTCGAGATTGAGGTCGAGCAGCACCAGGTCTGGCGTCTGGCGGGCGTAAAGGTCTAGTCCCGTGGCAACGTCATGAGCTTCCACGATCTCGGCCGAAAAATGCACCGACAGCAGGCGGCGAACGCCTTCGCGGACAACGCCATGGTCGTCGATCAGCAGCAGTTTCATGGCGCACTCGCAGTTGCGGTTGTTGGTTCGGCCGCGACCAATTCCGCACGGCCGGGAACGATTGGAATCTCGGCAACAAGGGTCACGCCGCCCGACGCCGGATTGCCGCTGACATCGAGTTTGCCGCCGAGCAGCGCAACCCTTTCACGCATGCCGGCGAGGCCGAAGCCTTTTGCGGTTGCCGCCGCCAGGCCTGAGCCATCGTCCGAGACGACGACGCGGAGAATTCCAGGCGGGCTCTCATGGGCACTGAGCGCGATGCGGGCCGGATCGCCGTGGCGCACGGCGTTGCTGGTGCCTTCCTGGAAAATACGGAACGCGGCCTCATCGAGCTTGGCGCCGAAGGTCGCTTCACTGACATCGACATCGAAGATGATCGTTGGCCGCCGTGCTCGCCAGAACGCGGCCAACTGATCGCTGGCATGGTCGAGGCCAAGATCGACCAGTGTTGCCGGCCTCAGGCGTCCGAGGATCGAACGGATGTGGCGCTGCATGTGGCCGACCGACTGGCGGATGGCTTCCGCGCGGGCAGCAACGTCCGCATCGGCGCCGCGCGCTAAGAGTGGCGGGATGGTTTGGGCATCGACATCGACCGCAAACAGGAACGGGCCGACCTCGTCGTGAAGGTCGCGGGCGATTTCGGCGCGCTCTTCTTCTTGGACAGATGACAGTTGTTCGTTGAGCCGCTGGTTGCTGCGTTCCGCTTGGGCGAGCCGTTCGGCCATGCGGTTGAATTCTTTGTAGATGACCGCGAGTTCCTGCGGGCCGCTTTCAAGCACGTGGGCGCCGTAGTCGCCGTCGCCGACGCGGGCCAACGCCGTTGACAGATTTTCGAGCGGCGTTAACGCCCGCCCGAGCGTGACGTAGACGAGGGCCAGCACGAGCCCGCAAAATCCAAGCACGAGCAGGGCCTTCAATTTCAAGTCGTCCCAGACTTCGGCAATTTCGTTCATGGCGTCGGTCTCGACGCGTAGTGCGCCCGTGACCGGCAGGCCATCGGGCAGCGGCACACTGTAATACCGGTTCGGGCCAACCAGCAGCGCCGTCAACCAGGCGGGTGCCGGTATTGCTGGGGCACGAACATGCGAGGCCAGTGCGGTACCGCCATCGCGGGCGATCAGGCGGGCTTGCAGGTGGCGGTCGCCGTCGAACGATTGAATCAGACGCCGCACCTGGCCGACGGAATCGCTTGTGGTTGCGAGGGGGGCCGCGGCCTCGACCAGCGCGCTTTCGCCGACGGCGATCGCCGACGACATTTCAAGATCGATCTTCTGGAGGCCCTGCCAGTACGTCAGCACACCGCCGATGATGACGCACATCAGCAGCACCAGCGAAATCAAGGTCAGCAGGCGGCGACGCAGCGGCATTGTCAGGTTCCGGGGCAATATTGTAACATTGTAACCTTTGCGATGAGGCGACTGCAACCCTCAAAGTGCCTGGAAAACTTGCCGGTTCGCGTCGAGGGCCGCCGCCGCCAGGAAAACGCCCGACTGGCAGACTTCCTGCATTACTGACGCCATCACCTGCGCCAGTTGCAGCGGAGTTCCAGTTTGATGCCCAGTCACTTCCGATCCTACGCCGACAACCTCAATCGCGTGCACTTGGCCGAACTGCTGGATCATCACGCGCAGGCGCTGCGGATGGCGCGGATCAAGCCATCGTTGATTGCCAATCCGCTGACGGGGCGGCCCTACGCGCCACACGCACCCGAAGTCGTAAATACGGAAGCCTTCCGGCACAATTGAACTTGCAGCCCGTCGTTAAGGCGCTTTGACGAAGCACCAACTTAAAACGTCCGGAATGAATGTGAAGGCGGCCGGTTAACCGGGCCGCTTTTTTCGTTTACCGGTGATAGGCCAGCAGCCGTGCCGGGCGCCGCGGGCGGCGGCGGGACTGAGCCGAGGGCAGCGGCACACCCGTTAACATAACGGAGCGTGCGACGCGGCCGGTGATGCGGGCGGCGCGGCTGGTCGGCGGCACGATCAGCACCGGCAGCATTAAGAGTGGCCGCCGGTCGCGGACGATGCGGGGGACGCGGATTTCGCGGCGGTCGGCTGCCATCAAGCCCCAGACAACGCCGAGCAGCAGATAAATATGCCGCCAGTGGTCGCTATCGATCAGCATGCCTTCGAGCATGTTACCGGCAAGTGCCGCGTAGACGATCAGGAACAGCGGTTGTGTCTTGGTACGCTTGAAAGCGTGCGGAAATCCGAGCGCCAGGGTCCCGGTGCACAAGGCGATGTACAACAGCCCGCCGAGCCAGCCGGCGTTCAACATCATGCTGAGATAGACGTTGTGGACTTCCTCGTGGTGGTGGAAGCGCGAGAAGTCGCGGGCGCCGAGCCCGAGCGGGTTCTCTAGAATAATCTGAAAGGCTTTCTCCTGGCCGCCGAAGCGGCCATTGACGCCTTCGTCATAGGGCTGTGTCAGGGCAGAGCGTTCGGCCAGCAGCCGTGCCACGGCGTCCGATTGCAGTGCCGCCGCGAGCACCAGTCCAAGCGCTGCCGCGCCGAAGATGACGAGGCCGGCAAGTTTGAGGCGGTCGAGATTGCGCGGCGCCGTCAGCATATAGAAATAGCTGTAGATGCCGAGCGCCACGAGTGCCGCAGCCCAGGCGCCGCGCGAAAAGCTAAACAGGATCGCAATGGTGATCAGTGCCGCAGCGCAGAGCGGCAGCCAGCCGCGGCGAACGGGGCGCGTCAACCACAGATGCAGCGCCGTTAGCAAACCCGCGATCAGAAACGGACCAAACACATTGGGGTCTTTGAACGGCCCCGCCGCGCGGCCGAACTTCGTGAACAGATCAAAAGCGCCCGGTACGAGGTCGAGATAACCGATGATACCGGTAATGGCCGCGATCGTGCTGGCGACGAGGTTGGCGTTGAGGATCAGATGCGTGTGCGCCAGCGGGTTTTTCGCAACGAACAATGCGAAAATGAAGCAGGCGCCATAGAGATAGAACGTCACCGCCATGTGCTGCGCCGCGCCGGCCATGTCGCGGGCCCAAACGGCGCTGATGGCGCCAGCTGCCGCAATGACCAGCCACAGCGCAAAGCCGCCGGCCAGCGCCGGCTCGGCGCGCGTCAGGCCGATGACGGGGAGTAAGATGATGAGCCCTATGGTCATGGCATCGACGGGGGCTGGCTCGGTGAACACGACCGAACTCAACGCAACCGTGATCCACACCAGCGCCAGCGCGACTTTGTGCACGGCACTTTTTTCGCGCGCGCGCCGCTGCGGCAGAAGGATGCCGATGGTTCCAGGAATGGTGAGGGCAGCGGTCATGTTGGGTTCAGCTATGCCGTGGCAAGGCCGGTTAAGCGGCCGCGTGCCGGCCTCGCAAGCGATTTCGGGATGACGGCCCGAATTGCAGGTTGGACCGCTGGCGCCGTTGCTATGCCCCAGACGAACGCCATCAGCAGATAGAAATGGCGCCAGTGATCAGTATCGATGATGACGCCCTCGAAGGCGTTGGCGGCAAAAGCTGCGACCGCGATCAGCAGGAATGGTTGCGCCGCCGTGCGCTTGAAGGCCGACATCACGCCAACCAGCAGCGTCAGCGCGATTGCGACGGCGTAAAGTCCGGCGCCGAGCCATCCGGCGTTTAACGCTATGCTGAGGTAGACGTTGTGCACCTCCTCATGGTGGTGATGCACTGCAAACTGCTGCGCGCCGATGCCGAGCGGATTGTCGAGGATCAGCACCATGGCCTTTTGCTGGCCGCCAAAGCGGCCTTCGGGCCCGGCGTCGTAGCTTTGCGAGATGCTGGCGCGCTCAGCAACGAGCGCCGACACCTTTTCGACTTGCAGTGCGCCAGCGATGATCGCGGCGACGAGCGCGGCGCAGGCGAATGCTAGAAATAAAATCTTCTGGCGGCGGGCGTTTGTCGATGCCGTCAGGAACGCCAGCACGATATAGACGCCGAGCGCGATCACGATATTGACCCAGGCGCCGCGCGAAAAGCTCAAGAACACGCCGAGCGCCAGGAAGCCAGCGAGGATCAGTGGCGGCAGCGACCGCTTCAAGGATCTGTCGAGCGCGAGATGCAGCGCGTACAGCATCGGCGGCACGAGGAACGGCCCAAACACGTTCGGGTCTTTGAAAGTCCCAGTTGCGCGGCCGAACTTCGTGAACATCTCAGCGTTCGGGATCAGCCCGAAGTATCCGGCGATCCCGGTGGCGCAGGCGAATGTTGCGGCGGCCGTCAAGCCGTGGAACATCAGTTTGGCGTGTGCGTCCGGTTTCAGCGCAATGAAGCCCGCGAACACAATCGTGCCGCCGTAAAGATACAGCGTGACGAGCGTGTGCTTGACAGCCGTGTTGATTTCAAAAGCCGATGCCGTAGAGACGAGTGCAAATGCCGCCGCAGCCCCGAACGCCAGCATCAGGCATCCGAGTGCCGGGCCGATGCGGACAAGGCCGAGGACGGGCAGCAGCACGATCAGTGCAATTGTCATCAGATCGGTTGGCGAGGGTTCTGA
>JANNSR010000039.1:0-24584 GCA_031402935.1 Hyphomicrobium sp.
GATCAGCGGGCCTGGGGAACTCTGCCGGCCTCGAGACGCGTGCTGCGGTACGATAACGAGGTTCAACGTCCCCTCGATACAAACGAGATGCAGGGGCGGAGGGTGGACTCAACGGCTCGAAGCGGTGAAGTCGCCGCTTCAGTTTCGAGACCGGCGCCGAACGCTTAGGGCGGCGTCGTTAAACTCGGAGTTGGCATGACGCGGGGCGGCGGGAGCTGCATCCGAATTAACTGAACAAAGATCGAGGCCCCACCGCCCCGCCCTTTGCTTTATATTTTGCGCCTCCGACTCTGCTTGCACAGAGCCGGCCAGAGGCGCTGGAGCCTCGCAATTGTTGCTAAGAACGGATCCACGAACCCGCGCTTGCCGAGCAGGCTCGCGGAACGCGAGTCGCGACCACTTGGAAGTCCCCTTGCGGGGGAAGCGCCCAGCAAAAACCAAAACTTAAAGGTTCGCCACCTGTCCTGCCGGCCGGCACGTATACCGCGCGATGCGCCAAGCCGGGTGATCGGTGCTCCACTGCGCGAGTTCCATCTGCCCGTATGTCATGCAGGCGTACGCCGAAACACTCTCTGCTTCAAAAGTCAGCGTCATGTCCTTGCAGCGCTCGGGAGAAGCGAGCGTGCAGACGGCGGCGGCGATCTCGATCATGGCTCGGCTCCTCAGGTTTGACGTGCGCCTTTTAGAAATTGCGTCGCGGTGTTGCGTGTTGCTGTTCAAGTCTCGCAGTTTCCAACGTCATTCGCGGCGATCGGTTCCATCGCCGTTGCATGCGGCACACCTGCAATTGACAGCCTCACTGCCCCGCCTATGGTGCGGGCCGATCATCACAAAATGCCCATAAGGATCGCCCACCCCATGGCCGCCACCCGCACGCCCGCCAAGCACTTTTCTCCCCTCGCCATCGGCGCGCCGGAGCCGTTCCGTGCGCTCCCCGTCAGATTAGAGCGCATGATCCATTTCGTGCCGCCGCATAACGAAAAAATCCGCGCCAAGATCAAAGACCTTGCAAGCCAGGTCGATGTCATCCTCGGCAATCTCGAAGACGCCGTGCCGCTCGATCAAAAGGAAAACGCGCGGCGCGGTTTCATCCAGATGCTGCGCGACACGGATTTCGGCTCAACGGGTGTTTGGACGCGCATCAACTGCCTCAACTCGCCGTGGGTGCTCGACGATGTCACCGAAATCGTCGCCGCTGCCGGCAACAAGCTCGACGTCGTCATGCTGCCCAAAGTCGAGGGGCCGTGGGACATCCACTATCTCGATCAGTTGCTCGCCCAGTTAGAGGCCAAGCACGGCGTCACCAAGCCGATCCTGATCCACGCCATTCTTGAGACCGCCGAAGGCGTCAACAACATCGAAGCCATTGCAGCGGCATCCCCGCGCATGCACGGCATGAGCCTCGGTCCCGCCGACTTAGCTGCATCCCGCGGCATGAAGACGACGCGTGTCGGCGGCGGTCACCCCGATTACGGCGTGCTGGCAGACGCCGGCAAAGACGCGGGCGCTGCGCGCATTTTCTCACAGCAGGACCTCTGGCACTACACCATCGGAAAAATGGTCGACGCCTGCCTCGCCTATGGCTTGAAGCCGTTCTACGGACCCTTCGGCGATTTCTCGGACGCGAGCGCCTGCGAAGCCCAGTTCCGCAACGCCTACCTTCAAGGCTGCTTGGGCGCCTGGTCGCTGCACCCGTCGCAGATCGACATCGCCAAGCGCGTGTTTTCCCCCGACGTCGCAGAAGTCAAGTTTGCAAAACGCATTCTCGACGCCATGCCCGACGGCACCGGCGCGGTCATGATCGACGGCAAAATGCAGGACGACGCCACCTGGAAACAGGCCAAAGTCATCGTCGATCTCGCCCGCCTCGTCGCCACCAAAGACCCCGAGCGCGCAGCCGCGTTCGGGCTGTAATATTGGCTAGTCCGGGACGTCGCCTCAATGCCGCGCCGGCGGCCGGCTCCCCCCTTGGGGAGTCGCCGGCGCCAACGTAAAGTCACGCCATGACCGAAATCCGCAAAGCAAAATTCGCAATCGGTGCCGTGGTCCGCCACCGCCTGTTTCCGTTTCGCGGCCTGATCTTCGATATCGATCCCGAGTTCGAAAACTCGGAGGAATGGTGGCTGGCAATCCCGGAAGAGATGCGCCCGCGCAAGGACCAGCCGTTTTATCACCTCTACGCCGAGAACGCCGATAACACCTATGTCGCCTATGTTTCGGAACAGAACTTACTACCCGACGACAGCGGCAAACCGCTCCGCCATCCGGCCATCGCGGACGAATTCGAGCGCGGTCCCGATGGTCGCTACCGGCCGCTCAACAAGCACAATTAAGCGCAACGTCTCCGCCGGATAAAAAACCGCCCGGTAAACTTATCCCCGGGCGGCGTAGCTCACTTAGACTTCGGCTGATGACAGAGCGAGACTTACTTCTTGTCCGCTGGCTTTGCAGCAGGTGCCGCCGTCGATCCGGTCGTTGCCGGCGCGCCGCCTGCCGCCGTAGCGGCTTCGTCGGCCTTGAACTTTTCAGCCATCGCCTGCTGGCGCTCGCGGATGCTCTTCATCAAAGCGCCGCGGGCTTCGGCATACTTCTTGTTGTCGATCGGAGGACCGGTGGCGGCTTCGTTGTAGCCGTCGAGTGGCACCGGGAAGCCGATCGGCTGGGCTGCCGCGTTCATGGCGAGGACCATGATACCGCCGCCCGTCGCCATCTGGTCGAGGATTTCCTTCGACGCCTCGATCTCGGCGGTGCAGCCGGCCGGGTGGCACAGCGAATACTTGAGTTCGATCGGCTTCAAGGTTTTCTCGTCGATCTTTTCGTTCTTCGAAACGGCAGCCCACTGGTCTTTGGTGTAGACGGCAGCGCGAATGCCCGGAGGGATCGCCATGCCCAGCGGCACCATAACCATGAGGCTCTGCTTATCCTGGCCTTCAACCTGACGGATCGCCGCCGAGACGAGGACCATGCCGGTGTTGCCGTCGAGGCGTTCGTGATGCGTCAGGCAGAGCATCTTCTCTTCTTTGAGTTCTTTGCCGTCCTTGTCTTTTTTAACGAGGGGCGCCTTTTCGCACAGCTTCACCCAGGCGCTTTTCGAGGCGCCATCGGCTGGCGCGACAGCGGCTGCGGTACCGGCTGCGGGTGCCGCAGCAGCGGCGGGTGCTGCAGGCTTGGCCGGCGCAGCAGCAGCTGGTTTCGCGGCCGGCGCGGCGGCCGGTGCAGCCGGTTTCGCAGCCGGTGCCGCGGCAGGAGCCGCCGCTGGAGCCGGAGTCGATTCAATCTTCTTCGGCGTGATCTTGATTTCCTGTTCGGCGGCTGGCGCCTGGGCCAAAACCGGCCCCGCCATTACCAACCCAGCGAGCGCAACGCCCGCAAGTGTAACCGCCAAAAAGTGCGCTCCCGCGCCGCTGCGCAAAGCTTCGTATCTCATGAACCTCAAAATCCTCGTTTTGCGGGCCGGTTCCGCCGGCCCTCCCCTCTCAAACACCGCGCATATCAAGCGCGGGCCGGCGCATTTCCTGCACCGCTCCAAGCCGGGAATAAGGCTCGGATTGCGGCAATCCCGTGGCCGGGCGGCGCGCCGGTTGGGGGGTGTCGCTTAGCTGCCCACAGTCGTGGCACTGCTGCCACTGCGACAGGCTGGCCGCACGCCCGCCGGACAGGTTACGAATGCCGCCGCAACAGAGCCATATCCCGGCTTTTGCGGTGTGATACGCAGGTGCCGTTGAAGGAGCGGACGAACCCCATGCACGATGCGCGGCGCTGCCTGATTTTGATCTTTTCGGGCATCATATCCCTGACAAGTGCGGCAGCCGCCGAACCCCAACCATCGATCGCGCTGCATGGCAGTGCGAAGTACGCCGACAGCTTCACCGCGTTCCCCTACGTCAACCACGATGCCCCCAAAGGCGGGCGGTTGACGCTTGGCCTGCTCGGCGCCTACGACAGTCTCAATCCGCTGATCATCAAGGGCGTGCCGGCCGCCGGCGTGCGCGAGTTTGCCATCGAAAGCCTGATGAGCCGCGGCCTCGACGAGCCGTTCACGCTCTATGGCTTGCTCGCGGAATCGATCGACGTTGCCGGCGACCGCGCCTCGGTCACGTTCGCGCTCAATCCGAAAGCCCAATTCTCCGACCGCAAGCCAGTGACGCCCGAAGACGTCATCGCCTCGTTCGAATTGCTCAAAACCAAAGGCCGCCCCAACCACCGCACATACTTCGCCAAAGTTACGAAGGTCGAAAAGACCGGCGACCGCGGAATTAAATTCACGTTCCTGGATGCCAGCGATCGCGAGCTGCCGCTGATCCTCGGCCTGATGCCGGTCTTCGCCAAGCACAGCATTGCAGCCGACAACTTTGAAAAAACGTCGATGACGCCAGTCACCGGCTCCGGCCCCTACACGATTTCAACCATCGACCCAAGCCGCTCGCTGACCTATGCCCGCGATCGCGAATACTGGGGCCGCGATCTCGCCATCTCGCGCGGGCGTTTTAATTTCGATGAGATCCGCTTCGACTACTTCCGCGACGGCGCCGTCATGCTGGAAGCCTTCAAGCAAGGCCAGATCGATCTCAGAATGGAGGACGACCCGGGCCGCTGGGCCGACGCCTACGCCATTCCTGCTGCCCGCGACGGCCGCATCGTCAAGAAAGAATTCGAGATCGGCCTTCCCGCCGGCATGCGGGCCCTCGTCTTCAACACGCGCAAGCCAATTTTCAAAGATCCGGTTTTGCGCCGGGCGCTCATCACGCTCTTTGATTTCGAATGGATCAATCGCACGCTCTACAATGGCCTCTTTAAGCGCACATCAAGCTACTTCGAGCGCTCGTATCTGTCGTCCGCCGGCCGTCCCGTTGATGCGACGGAAGCAGAGTTGCTGAAACCCTTCCCCGATGCGGTGCGCCCCGATATCCGCGACGGCACCTTCAAACTCGCCGTCAGCGACGGCAGCGGGCAAAATCGCGGCAATCAGAAGATCGCCTTCGAGCTTCTGAAAAAAGCCGGTTATGAGTTGCGCGACGGCCGCCTGATCGACGCCAAATCCGGCGGCCAACTCACGTTCGAAATTCTCGCCAACAACAACACGCAGGAAGCACTTCTGCTCAGCTACGCCCGATGCCTCGAGCCATTGGGCATCAAAGTCACGGTTCGCGTCGTCGATAGCGCCCAATATCAAGAGCGCTTGAGCAACTACGACTTCGACATGATCGACAATTCCTGGCCGTCGTCGCTGTCGCCCGGCAACGAGCAGCTGTTCCGCTGGTCGTCCGCCGCCGCCACGACAAATGGCTCGTACAATTTCGCCGGCGTCGAAAACCCGGCCGCCGACGCCATGATCCAGGCCATGCTGGCGGCCAAGACCGAGCCGGAGTTCGTCTCGGCCGTCCGCGCCTTCGACCGCGTACTCATGTCGGGCGACTACGTCGTGCCGTTGTTCTATACGCCGCGCCAGTGGGTCGCCCATTGGGCCCGCCTGAAGCACCCTGAAAAGACGCCGGTGTTCGGTTACGCGGTCGATGCGTGGTGGAGCGACGCCGCGAAATGACCGACGCCGTGCCGGCAATGTTCAACATGGCGCAGTACTGCATCGGGCGCGCCGCCCTCGAGCGGCCCGATCACCCGGCGCTCCTCGTCTACAACGTGCCGGACGCCAGCGATGCCGTCGAAACCTGGGGCTTCAGGGATATCGAACGCGCCGTGCTGCAGTTTGCAGCCGGCCTCAGCGGCATGGGCCTAAAACCCGGCGACCGCGTCGCCATCCGCCTTGGCAACTCGAGCCGCAGCGCCCTGATATTCTTCGGCGCCATTGCCGGCGGCTTTATCGCCTTGCCGCTGTCCGATCTGCTCACGCCGTGCGAATTGCGCTTCCTGCTAGAGGACAGCGGCGCAACACTCATCGCGACATCCGAGCCATTGCCCGATGACGCCGTACCCACAGGCGTGCGCGTACTGAGCGCGGCAGACGTCGAAGAGCTGTTCTGGGACCGGGCCACTGGAACCTATTGCGGCACGCCGTCGGCCTACGCTGATACCGATGCCAACGATCCAGCGTTCCTGATCTACACCTCCGGCACAACGGCAGCGCCCAAAGGCGTTCTGCACGCCCATCGCTCGGCCTGGGGCCGCCGCCCCATGTACCAAGGCTGGTACGGCATCGGCCCCAATGATCGCATGCTACATGCCGGATCGTTCAACTGGACTTACACGCTCGGCGCCGGCCTGACCGACCCCTGGGCCAACGGCTCAACGGCCATCGTTTACACGGGCGAGAAAAAGCCAGCGCTTTGGCCTGGGCTCATCAAAGCCACCGGCGCGACGCTGTTCGCCGCCGTCCCCGGCGTCTATCGCCAGATGCTCAAATACGCTGACCCGGCGCCATCTGACTTCGGCGCGCTGCGCCACGGGCTTGTCGCGGGCGAAACGCTGACCCCCGGATTGTTCGACGACTGGCAGCGCGCCAGCGGCCGCCTGCTTTACGAAGCCCTCGGCATGAGCGAAATCTCAACCTACATTTCAACCGGCCCAAGCGTCCCGCGTCGCGCGGGCGCCATAGGCAAGGCCCAAGCCGGCCGCCGCGTCACCATCCTCCCCATCGACGGCGGCACGGAGCCTGTACCGTCCGGCCAAGAAGGCTTGATCGCCGTGCACCGCACGGATGCCGGCCTGATGCTCGGCTACTGGAACCGCACGCGCGAAGATACTGACGTCATGCGCGGCGACTGGTTCACCGGCGGCGATCTTGGCTCAATCGACGACGACGGCTACATCACCCATCTCGGCCGCGCCAACGAACTGCTGAACGCTGGCGGCTATCGCGTCTCGCCGCTTGAGGTTGAAGCGGTTCTGGCGGCCGCGCCCGGCGTCACTGAGGTCGCCTGTACCGAGATCGAAACCCCCGGCGGCGCCCGCATCATCGCGGCCTTCATCGTCGCGAGCCGCGGCATGACGCCAACACCGGAGATGATCAAATCTTACGCCAGCGGACGCCTCGCGGCTTACAAATGCCCCAGGCACATTGTCTTGATCGACGCCCTGCCGCGCACCGCCAACGGCAAAATAAAACGCAGCGCGCTCGCCGCCTTCGCGGCAATCGTAAACGCGCGTTAAGCCGCGCCCGTCGCGACAACAGATAACCTTTACAGTGTTAAGCGTTTCTTCAATGGGCGTCCGTAATGGTACTATCCTTGCATATTCCCAATGCCGGACCGCCCGCGTCCGCGCCCTGCGTCAGGAGTAAAAAATCGTGTTCAGCGCCAAAAAGCCCGATGGCCCCGTTGAGTTGGAGAAGTCTTCGATGTCGACCGTAAGTATTACGAACGCCCGCCCGTTTGCGGCCCATGCCGATGCCGGCGCTCAGAACTGCTCGATTATCAATGAGTGGCTGACGATGCGCGGCGACCTCGAGAGCGAGGGCGACATTCTTATTAAGGGCAAGGTGCACGGCAATATCACCTGCAAACTGCTGATTATCGACATCGAAGCTGCGATCGAAGGCGGCATTAATTGCGACGACGTCGTGATCCGCGGTGCCACACGCGGCATCATTAACGCCAAACGCGTGCGTCTCGAAAAGACCGCCAACGTCGACGGTGAGATTTTCCAGGAAACCTTTTCGGCCGAAGAAGGCGCCCGCATCCGCGGTGCGCTCCGCCACGTTGATGAACTGAAGACAGCCGCGCCCGAACAGAAGCCGGGGTCGTTGTATCAGCTTCTTGACGCAGCCCGCACGGCCCAGCACGCAACGCCGGCATCAACGCAGTAATTCTTTACGCCGCCTTTTTGGCCTTGGTCGCCAAATCGGCAAACTGCTGCACGAGCGCGCGCACCCCTTTCAGGCGCGCCTCGGGCAGATCCCAATCGGCACGGAACACGAGCCGCTGGTCGGGCTGAATTTTTAAGCCCCCGCGCGACGCCTGCACAAACCCGATCAACCCCTCCGGGTTTGCGAATATGTTTTTGTAGAGCGTGATTACGCACCCCTTCGGCCCGGCATCGACCTTGGCAATGCCTGCCAGCCGGCACAGCCCCTTGATCTCCATCACGTCGAGTAAGTGCTGCACCTCGTCCGGCAATTCACCGAAGCGATCGACAAGCTCGGCTGCGAAGCCATCGATGTCGGCGCGCTTCTCGAACGTCGATAAGCGCCGGTATAGCCCGAGACGAAGTTGCAGATCCGAAACGTAGCTCTCCGGAATCATGATCGACGTGCCGAGCTGAATCTCGGGGCTCCACTTATCCGCCGCTTCGAGATCACCGCCCTTCATCGCCGCAACCGCCTCCTCCAGCATCGCCTGATAGAGCTCGAACCCGACTTCGCGGATATGCCCCGACTGCTCTTCGCCCAAGAGATTGCCGGCGCCGCGAATATCGAGATCGTGCGAGGCGAGTGAGAACCCAGCGCCCAGCGTATCGAGCGAATGCAGGACCTTGAGGCGCTTCTCGGCGCCATCGGTCAGCTTCTGGCCCGGCGGCGTCGTGATGTAGGCATACGCCCGCGTCTTCGAACGCCCAACGCGGCCGCGCAACTGATAGAGTTGGGCGAGGCCGAACATATCGGCGCGATGCACGATCAGCGTATTGGCGTTCGGCACATCGAGGCCCGACTCCACAATCGCAGTTGATAGAAGAATGTCATATTTGCCCTCATAGAACGCCGTCATCACGTCTTCGAGTTCGGTCGGTGTCATCTGCCCTGTGGCGCGTGCAAACGTCAGATCGGGCACGGCTTCGCGCAGAAACTCCGCCACATCGTCGAGATCGGTGATGCGCGGCGCCACATAAAACGTCTGGCCGCCGCGGAAGCGTTCGCGCTTGAGCGCTTCCTTCAGAATCACCGGGTCGAACTGCGAAATGAACGTTCTGACCGCCAGGCGATCGACCGGCGGCGTCGTGATCAACGACAGTTCGCGGACGCCCGTCAATGCCAGTTGCAGCGTGCGCGGGATCGGCGTCGCCGACAGCGTCAGCACGTGCACGTCCTCGCGCATCTTCTTCAGGCGTTCCTTATGATTGACGCCGAAGTGCTGCTCCTCGTCGATGATAAGAAGCCCAAGCCGCGCGAAATCGATTTTCGCTCCGAGCAGCGCGTGCGTGCCAATAACGATATCGACAGCGCCCGACTTCAGGCCGTCCTTGACCTCAGCCAGATCCTTGGCGGCGACCATGCGCGACGCCTGCGCGATCCTCACCGGCAGTCCCTTGAAGCGCTCCGAGAAGGTGCGAAAATGCTGCCGCGCAAGAAGCGTCGTCGGCACCACGACGGCGACCTGCAAACCGTTCAGCCCCGCAACGAATGCAGCCCGCATCGCCACTTCCGTCTTGCCGAAGCCGACGTCGCCGCAGACGAGGCGATCCATCGGGCGGCCGGACCCCAAATCCGCGACGACAGCCTCGATGCTGGCGGCCTGATCCTCCGTCTCCTCATAGGGAAAGCGCGCAACGAACTCGTCGTAAGCCCCCGCCGGCGGCACCAGAGCCGGCGCTTCGCGCAGCGCCCGCAGTGCCGCAATCTTGATCAGTTCATTGGCAATTTCGCGCAGTCGCTTCTTGAGCCGCGCCTTGCGCGATTGCCACGCCACCCCGCCGAGCCGGTCGAGCGGGCCATCACCCTCGCTGTCGCTGGCGCCATAGCGCGTCAGCAGTTCGATATTCTCGACGGGAAGAAACAGCTTGTCGCCGCCGGCGTAGTGCAACTCCAGGCAATCGTGCGGCGCACCAAGCGCGGTGATCGTCTGCAAGCCTGAAAAACGGCCGATGCCGTGATCGGCATGGACGACGAGATCGCCGACCGACAGGCTTGTGGCTTCGGTCAATACATCAGCGGCGCGGCGCACGCGTTTGCGCTGACGCACCAGCCGGTCGCCGAGAATGTCCTGCTCGGCAATCACGACGAAATCGGGTGTCTCGAAGCCCTCTTCGAGTCCCAGCACGGCGCACGCCGTCTCTCCCGGACGCAGCGCCTGCACGTCAGCGAACGTCTCGACCTTGCTCATCTTGGTCAGGCCGTGATCGTCGAGCAGCCCGATCAGCCGTTCGCGCGCGCCCGCGGTCCAGGCCGCCACTATCACGCGCTGGTTGCCGGCGTGCATCCGCGCGATATGCGCTACGACGGCGTCAAACACATTGGCATCGGGATCGGCGCGCTCGGCGGCAAACGTGCGCCCGCGCTTGCCTTTCATGGCGTAAACGCCAACTTGGCCCGGATCGTCAAACGGCGTCAGCCGCGACACATGCCGCGCGCTCAGCGCGTCGGCCCACGCCTTTCTATCGAGGAACATCTGTTCCGGCGGCACCGGCTTATAAGGCGGCGCGCCAAAACGCTGGCCTTCGAGGCTGTCGACGCGAGCCTCGTAGTGTTCCTGGATCTGCGCGAAGCGCTGCTCGATGGCTTCATCGGTGCGGTGATCGAAGCTGACGCCTGCCGACGGCACGTAGTCGAACAAGGTCTCGAGTGTTGGATGATAAAACGGCAGCCAGTGTTCCTGGCCCTGATAGCGCCGTCCGCTCGACACCGCCTCATACAGCGGGTCTTCCCCCGTGTTGCCGCCGAACAGCGCCACATAGCGCGTGCGAAACAGCGCCGTCGCGGCTTCGCCGAACGCGACTTCGCTGACTGGCATAAGTGCGAATTTGGCGACAGGCTTCATCGAGCGCTGCGTCTCGGCGTCGAACGCCTTGATGCTTTCGAGATTGTCACCAAAGAAATCGAGCCGGATCGGATTGATCCGCCCTGGCGGAAACAGATCGAGGATGCCACCGCGCTGCGCGAATTCGCCCGGCTCCATGACCGTACTCGCGCGCTGGAAACCATAAGCGCCCAACCGCTTGATCAACTCGCCCATATCGAGCCGTTGCCCCGGCGCGATAGGCTTGAAGGCTGCGCGCACGAAGGCTCGCGGCGGCACACGCTGCAACACGGCATTGACCGTCGTCAGAACCACCGTCGGCTCTTTGCGCGTGCCGATCACGAGTTTGCCGAGCCCGGTGATGCGCCGCGCCACGATCTCGGCGTTCGGGCTAGTCCGGTCATAGGGCACCGTGTCCCATGCCGGTATCGCAATGACCCTGACGTCGGGCGCGAAGAACGCGAGGCCGGTTTCGAGCTGATCCAAGCGCCTGTCGTCGCGCGCAATGTGCAGGTGCAGGCCGGGCGCATCGGTGCTGCGCGCCGCCTTGGTGATATCGGCGATGACGCGCGCGTCGAAGCCTTCGGGAACGCCGGCAAGGATCGTGCGTTCGCCTTTCACGCCGCTCGCCATCTCAAGCTGTCGCTTCGTTCAAACGGTCGAGCCCGTGAAAGGCGCGGATGTCGCTGACGAGGCCGGCGAAGGCGCTGCCGTCCACACTCTCGGTCGCAAAGATCCAGCCCTGTAGCGTCGGATCGGCGACGCTCAGAAAACTCTCGAACCGGTCCAGCGCCTCGCCGCTGAGCGCCGGCAGCGTTGCCTCGGCATAGCGGCCAACAAGCGCGTCCATTTCCTTGGTGCCGCGGTACCGGGCGCGGTAGAGCGCCCGGCGGCGGCGCGTGTCGAGGTCGTCGCTCATCGTCAAAAAAGCGTCTTTCATCAACAGAGAAAAACAGGCTCAGGCAGCTTGACGCCTATTCGCCAAGCCGCCACCCTGTTTCAGATGCGATGCGTTCCTTTAACGCCCGCCGTCCCATCTGACCAGTGTGAGGATTTGATGCGTTTTGCCGCGACCCCAAATGCCTCAGCCGCCGCGCCGCGTAATCGGGCATAATTCCGCCGATGCGACCGCCCGCCCTCAATCCACTATTCGCGCCCGCGCAAAGCCTAACCGGCATCGGCCCGCGCTTGGCGCTGCTGCTCAAAAAGTGTCTCGTGCTGCCGCCCGGCATCAGCGAACCGCGCGTCGTTGATCTGTTGTGGCATTTACCCGCCGGCGTTGTTGACCGCCGTGCCGAGCCCTCCGTCGCCGACGCCGTGCCGGGCTCGATCGTGACGCTGCAGGTTCGCGTTTTGAAGCATAAGGCACCACCGCGCGGCAACGCCAAGGCGCCCTATAAGGTCGCTTGCGAGGACGACACCGGGCGCCTCGATCTCGTGTTTTTCCACGCCGAGCGCAAGTTCATCGAAAAACAATTGCCCGAAGGCGAAACGCGCTACGTTTCTGGCCGTGTCGAACGCTACGGCGAAATCTTGCAGATGCTACATCCCGACTACATCGTGACGCCTGAAGCGCGTGGCGATTTGCCGATGCTGGAGCCAGTTTACCCGCTGACGGCCGGGCTGTCGGGCAAAGTTCTGTTCAAGGCTGCGCGGCAAGCGGTCGAGCGCGTGCCGGACGTGACCGAGTGGCAGGACGCAGCGTGGTTGCGCGCCCGTGGTTGGCCCGATTTCATATCGGCGCTCAAACGCCTGCACCGGCCTGACGACGCGCAGGACGTCTCGACCGGCGCCGCGCCGTGGCAGCGTCTCGCCTACGACGAATTGCTGGCCGGCCAGCTTGCGCTTGGCCTGGTGCGCCAGAACGGTAAAGCCCAGCGCGGGCGCGCGGTGGTAGGTGATGGCGCCATTCGTGCCCGCATCGTCAAGGCGTTGCCATTTGCACTGACCAACTCTCAACGAACCGCATCGAAGGAAATCGCCGCCGATCTTAGCGCGCCCCATCGCATGCTGCGTCTGCTCCAGGGCGACGTCGGCTCGGGAAAAACCGTCGTCGCGCTTTTGAGTATGGCCGTCGCAGTGGAGGCCGGCGCGCAGGCAGCCCTCATGGCGCCGACCGAGGTCCTTGCCCGCCAGCACTTGGAAACGATCGCACCCATTGCGGGACAAGCCGGCCTGCGCGTCGCACTGCTGACGGGCCGCGAGAAGGGTAAATCCCGCGAGACAGTCTTGTCCCGCCTTGCCTCCGGCGAGATCGACATCCTGATCGGCACACATGCGCTGTTCCAAGGCGACGTCAATTTCCACGACCTCGCCTTTGCCGTGATCGACGAGCAGCACCGCTTCGGCGTGCACCAGCGCCTCGCACTTCAGGCCAAGGGCTCGAACGGCGGTACCAACGTGCTCGTGATGACCGCGACGCCGATCCCGCGCACGCTGCTGATGACCCACTACGGCGATCTCGAAGTCTCAAAACTGACCGAGAAGCCAGCGGGGCGCAAACCGATCGTCACCAAGGCCGTGCCGCTCGAAGCGCTTGAAAAGCTGACCGACCGCATCCGTGCCCAATTGGCCGAAGGCGCCCAGGTCTATTGGGTCTGCCCGCTGATCGAGAGCTCGGATATCTCCGATCTCGCCGCGGCGGAAGAACGCCACGCCCACCTGCGCCAGACTTTTGGCGATACGGTCGGCCTTCTGCATGGCGCGCTCGCGGGACGAGAGAAGGACGACACCATGGCCGCCTTCGCTTCAGGCGCCTTGAAAATTCTGGTTGCGACGACCGTCATTGAGGTCGGAGTCAACGTCCCAAACGCCAACATCATGGTCATCGAGCATGCCGAGCGCTTTGGCTTGGCGCAACTACATCAGCTGCGCGGCCGCGTCGGGCGGGGCGCGCGCGAAAGTTTCTGCATGCTGCTTTATAAGGCGCCACCCGGCGAGACGGCGGCAGCGCGCCTCAAAATGATGGAAGACACCGAAGACGGCTTCCTCATTGCTGAAAAAGATCTCGAACTCCGCGGCGGCGGCGAGATGATGGGGGCGCGGCAAAGCGGGATGCCGGGCTTCCGCGTCGCCGAAGTGCCGGGTTTCGAAATGCTACTCGCGGCGGCCCGCGATGACGCCAAGCTCATCTTGTTGAAAGACCCCGATCTCGCGACCCCGCGCGGGCAGGCGCTCCGAACCCTGCTCTATCTGTTCGAGTGCGACGAAGCCGTGCGCTTGTTCCGCGCTGCTTAAACGGCCTTGCCAAGCGCCGCGACAGCGCCGATGTCCTTAAGCCGGCCATTGACGTCCGGCATTACAATCCCGCCTGACAGAATGATCTTCGCCGCTTCTTCAACCGTCATGGCGAGAAACGTCACGTTTCCGCGCGGCACGAAGCAGATGAAGCCTGTCGGCGGCACGATGCCCGTCGGCATAAACACGGTAATCAAATCGGTTTGGCCGCCGGGGCGTGCCTGCGATATCTCGCCCGACGTCTCGCCCGTCACAAACACGAGTGACCAAAGTCCTTTCGATGGGAACTCGATCAAGCCGACCTTCTGAAAGCTCTGGCTCGGTCCCGTCGTCGAGATCACGCTTTCGAAAATCTGCTTAATGGCGCCGTACACATTGCGCACGATCGGCGTGCGCGACATCATCAGTTCGCCCGACGAGACGAGCGATCGGCCGAGCAGGTTGGCGGCAAGCGCCCCGATCAATGTCAAGCCCACGATTGCAATCAGCAGTCCGAGGCCTGGCAGCGGGAACGGCAGATAGGTATCGGGGTTGTAAGTTGTGGGCAGCCAAGGCTTCACCCAGGCGTCAATCCAGTGAATGACGCCCCACATGATCGACAGCGTAATCGTGACCGGGCCGACGATCAGAAGTCCGGCGAGGAATGCATTTCGGATGCGCGTGCCGATGCGCCAGCCGGTCCTGCCATCGTCGCGCGCCAGCCGTTTGAGGCCCGCAGTCAACTGCGCGTCGGCCGCCTCAGCGCGCAAGGGATCATGCTCGGGTAGTGGCGGCGGCGTGGTCATGCGGTGGTCCCGGGGCTCGGCCGTCAGAATGCCCGAGCGGCACCCGGGTTCCGGCTCAGTTTGTCACGACCAGGCAATCGAAGCCACCGGTCCTGAGAGCATTGCAGACCCCGCGCGGCTCATCTGCGTTGGCATAACCCGTGACGCGAACCCTATAGAACGTGCCCATCGAGCCGATCACGGCCTCGTCGACCTGCGCGGCGCGGCTGTTGAGCGCGGTACCATGCTGCTGCTGAACCTTCTGGGCCAAGGCCTCGGCCTCGGCGCGCGAACGCACGGCCGCAATGTGCACCTTGTATTTGCCGGTCTTCGCGGTTGGCACAGGTTTCGCGACGGCTGCAGGCGTGATGGCGGCTGTCGTGATGGGCTTCGCAGCGACAGCGGGCTTACCAGACGTGCTGGCAATCGACGTCGTGTCGCTCCAGCTCGACGTCGCGGCGGTCGCTGGCGTCGTCGATGAGGTCGTCACGCTCGACTGTCCCGGTGGGACGGATGATGCCGGAGCGGAGCTGCCGCCACCGAAGAGGTTTGAGAAGAACCCAGCGACAGTCGATGGCGGGTCAGCGGGCAACGCCGCCGCAGGCGAGGTTGTCTCAACCGGTGCAGCCCCCAGAACCGGCGCCGGCGTTGCGGGTGCGAGTGCCGACGGTATCGGCGCGGGAATAACAGCAGGCACTGCAACTGTCGCCGCAACGATGGCGGGTGCTGATGGCGCTGCGGCGGCTGTCTGCGGCTTGGCGGCGGCGAGGCCAGTGGGCAACGTCTGAACGCCACCGGCATCATCGGCCGGGATCATCGCCAGTTTGCGGGCCCGTGCCGCGTCCTGCGCAGCTTCGCTGTCGGGCGCCTGCCGTGTGATGCCACCTTCAGGGATTTGCGTAGTCGCAGCAGCCGCAGTTGCAGCCGACGATGGAATTGGTGCCGGGATTGGGGCTGGAATACTGCCGCTAGAAGCGGTCTTCGCGCCGGCGTTCGGATCAATCACAGACACGCGCTCAGCGCCGCTGTTGCCGTCGCCGAGACCGGCGAGGCGATAGGCTTCGGCGCGTTCGGTGGTGGCACTCTGCCGGTCGGTATCGTTGAGGCCGTTCTTGAGCCACAGCGCACTCGTCAAATCCGAAATCGCTAGGCCGGGTTTGCTTTGGCGTTTGTATGCCATGCCGCGAACGTAAAGCGCGCGCGCCATTTCAGTGCTTGCCAGTCCGCCGCCGCGCAACGCCGTGGACAATTGCTGCACCGCCGGTTCGAGCTTGCCGGCCTGAAAGGATTTGATACCGCCATCATAGGCCGCGCGGGCGCCAGCAACGGCCTTCTGCTTTTCGGCCGCTTCATCAAGTTCAGCCGCTGCGGCGGCCGGCTTCGGTTTACTCGCCGCAATGGCAGCGGTGCCAAACATAGCCGCAATGCACGCTGCACCAAATGCGAGCGCGAAACTGCGCGCAAACCCGCTCATATGCCCCATTGGCCGTTTCCTTCCCCAGGTGGCACCGTGAACTGTAACGCCGCACCCCTCTGAGACCAACTGCTATGTCAAACACCCGACAGAGGCAAATTCAGGGCCTGAGGCTCGCGCCGCTTTTCCCCGTCATTCGACTGTGACAGATTTGGCGAGGTTTCGTGGTTGATCGACGTCCGTCCCCATCACGACAGCCGTATGATAGGCGATAAGTTGTGTCGGCACCGCATAGAGCAGCGGCGTCGCGAAGGCGGCGACCTTTGGCATCTTGATGTGGGCGGCGAGCTTGCAACCGACTTTTTCCGCGTCAGCGTCGGAAATCAGGATGATTTGCCCGCCACGTGCCGCAACCTCCTGCATGTTGGACACCGTTTTGTCGAACAGATCGTCCTCCGGCGCGACGACGATCACGGGTACGTTTTCATCGATCAGAGCAATTGGCCCGTGCTTAAGTTCGCCCGCGGCGTAGCCCTCGGCATGGATGTAGGAAATCTCTTTCAGCTTCAGCGCCCCTTCGAGCGCAATCGGGAAGCTTGTGCCGCGCCCGAGATACAGCACGTCGCGGGCCTTCGACAGTTCCTGAGCGATGGCCATGAACTGCTGCTCGTTGCGGATGATCGACGCGACGTGGCGCGGAATACCGGTCAGCGCCTTTACGATCGCGCCTTCTTGCGCCGGGTCAATGGTGCCGCGCGCCCGGCCAATAGCCACTGCGAGGCATGCCAGCACCGACAACTGACACGTAAATGCCTTCGTCGAGGCAACACCGATTTCCGGCCCCGCAAGCGTCGGCAGGGCGGCGTGCGATTCCCGTGCAATTGTCGAGGTCCGCACGTTAACGATCGAAGCAATGCGCTGACCGTTGGCCTTGCAGTAGCGCAGCGTCGCCAGCGTATCGGCCGTCTCGCCCGACTGCGACACGAACACAGCCAAGCCGTTTGCGGGCAGCGGCGCCTCGCGATAGCGCAGTTCCGACGCGACATCGATTTCGACCGGAACCCGCGCCACACGCTCGATCCAGTACTTGGCGACGAGCCCGGCATAGTACGCCGTGCCGCATGCCGAAATGGTCACGCGGCTCACGTGAGCCAGATCAATGCCGAGATCGGGGAAGTTGACGCGGCCGGCAACCATGTCGAGATAGTTGGCGAGCGTGTGCGAAATGACTTCGGGCTGCTCGTGAATCTCCTTGGCCATGAAATGGCGGTGGTTGCCCTTGTCGACCAACAGCGAACTCGCAACCGACTTGATCATCGGGCGCTCGACGCGAGCGTTGGCGCGGTCAAAAATTTCGGCACCCGAGCGGTGTAGCACCGCGTGGTCGCCTTCTTCCAAATACGTGATCGCATCGGTGAAGGGTGCCAGCGCAATGGCGTCGGAACCGAGATACATTTCACCCGAGCCGTGACCGATGGCCAACGGAGACCCCTGCCGGGCCGCGATCATCAGATCGTCGTGGCCGGCGAAAATAATGCCAAGCGCGAACGCGCCCTGCAAATGCCCGAGTGCGGCGCGAACCGCTTCGACCGGGCCAAGGCCCTGCTGCATTTCGTGGGTCACGAGATGCACAATGGCTTCCGTGTCGGTCTCGGTTTCGAACTTATGCCCCTTGGCTTCCAGCTCGGCACGCAGCTCGCGGAAATTTTCGATAATGCCGTTGTGTACGACCGAAACCTTGGCGGTCATGTGCGGGTGGGCATTGCGCTCGGTTGGGCGGCCGTGCGTCGCCCAGCGCGTGTGGCCGATGCCGGTGCGGCCGTTCAGCGGTTCGATCAACAACCGCTTCTCGAGGTTGCGCAATTTCCCTTCGGCCCGGCGCCGCTCTAGCGTTCCGGCCTCGACGGTGGCGATCCCGGCCGAATCATAGCCGCGGTATTCCAGCCGCCGCAAAGCGTCGACCAGATTGGGCGCAACGGCTGTTTTTCCAAGGATTCCGACGATGCCGCACATCAGAAAAGTTCCTGAATTCAAAGCCCGGCCAGTTCGAGCATGGCGAGGCTGAAGGTTGTACTCAAATCACAGAATGTTTCAGATCGTCTCGAAGCGGACAAACGCTGCAAGATGCGTGCGCAATTAGGATTTCGACTGCCGCCGCGCCATCAAAATGCGGAATTTCTCGGCCCAGCCAGGGCGCTCCTCCTGGGTTGACCTTTCGAGTGCTAGTGCCCCAGGGTTAACGTCCTTCGTGATAACGCTGCCGGAGCCGATGTAGGCGCCATCGCCAATTTTAACGGGCGCGACCAGCGACGAATTCGAGCCGACGAACGCGCCCGCCCCAATCTCGGTCCTGTGTTTGTTGAAGCCATCATAGTTGCAGAAGATCGTGCCGGCGCCGACGTTGGCCTTGGCCCCGACGCTGCCGTCGCCCAAATAAGCAAGGTGGTTGGCCTTAGACCCCTCCGCCATCGTGACGTTCTTAACCTCGACGAAGTTACCGACGTGAACGTCGGCGCCGAGTTTGGCGCCTGGGCGCAACCGCGCGAACGGCCCGACGCGCGCACCCCTGCCAATCACCGCGCCCTCGAAATGGCAGTTGGCCTTAATCTCAGCACCTTCTTCGACCGTCACGCCGGGACCGAATACGACGTTCGGCTCGATCGTCACGTCGGCGGCGATCCGGGTGTCGTGTGAAAGCCAGACCGTTTCGGGCGCCATCATCGTCACGCCAGCCAGCATGAACCTTTGCCGCGCTCGCCGCTGCCATATTGCCTCGGCTGAGGCCAGTTGGTCGCGTGCATTGACGCCAAGAACTTCATCCTCGTCGCACTCGACGACGGCGGCCTTCAAACCATCGCCGCGCCCGATCTCGACGGCATCGGTCAGATAGTATTCTCCCTTGGCATTGGCATTGCCGATGCGCGACAACAATCCGGCAAGGGCTAGTACGCGAAATGCCATCACGCCCGAATTGCACAGATCGATGCTACGCTCATCGGCGCTCGCGTCTTTGTCTTCGCGGATCGCGATCAAGTTGGCGCTGGCGTCCGTTATTAGGCGGCCATATCCCGCCGGGTCCAAGGGTCGAAATCCGAGCACCACAATCTCGGCGCCGTCATCAAGCATGGCACGCAGCCGCGCAATCGTCTCCGGCCGGATCAGCGGCGTGTCGGCGTACAGCACAATCACGTCGCCCTGGTAACCTTCGAGCGCCGCCTTTGCCGCCAGCACGGCAGCAGCCGTACCGCGCTGTTCGTGCTGCACATAGACCTGTGAGCCTGCGAGCATACGAGCGGCTTCCGCCGCAACGTTGTCCATACCGGGTCCAACGACAACTGAGGTCCGCGTTGCACCCGACGACGCGGTCAGAGCAAGCACGTGCCCCAGCATCGACCGGCCGGCAATTTTGTGCAGCACCTTCGGCAGTGCCGATTTCATACGCGTGCCTTTGCCCGCGGCAAGCACAATGCACATCAAAGATTGGGAGGTCATGGAACTCCTAGCGAGCGGCGAATGCTGAAGTGGTTTTAGCCGACGGGTGGAATCGCTTGTGTTGCAGGCACTGCCATAGCGCCCGTCAGCCCCTTGCGGCAAGCCCGGCCACAATCGGAAGACGCGACCGGCAGGAAATCTGAATAGTGTTCGCCAATACAGCTATTAATATTCGGATTCAGCGACTTAGGCGCAGTAGCAACATGATAGGTCAATCATAAGTTGCCCACCGAAAAACGTTTTAGGCACGTTGCTCTTGGCGCCTGACTCACGCAACGTTCTTGAGCTAATTCTGCCTCTGCTGCCGCGACCCGTGTCCGGTGTTCAGAGATGGCCCGAAATTGCGCGGCCCAGCGCCCGAAAAAGGATCCGTCGTCGACATGACCGCCGCCACACCAGGGACGCCGCTCCGGCACAAACCGATACTCACGCCCTATGTTGTTTTGTGGGCTGCTCTTGGTGCTCTGTCTGTCGGTTGCATATCTATTTTGCTTTTTGCGCCCGACTGGCTGGAGGACTTGAAGCCCGCGCCGCGGTTTGCCGATCCGCAAAGCAACCAGGGCCAACGGGCCGCCGCTCGCCTCGCAGCCAATGTCGATCGCCTGAACGAGAGCCTCGCGCAAATCCAACTTGATATGGCCAAAGTCAAAACGGATGTCGCCGCTCAAACCGAGCAGGGCCGGACAATCGCGGCGCAGGTCACAGCGATCGAGCACAAGCTTGGTGGCGCTGCGGCTGCTACCGCCGTTGAAGCCGCCATACCGCCTCAGACCGCTCCGCAATTGCTTCCAGCCGCCAATGCCACCGGTGACGCCCCGCCGTCAGCCGCCGGCACACCTGCCTCCGCAACGGCGCCGGCTGCGCACGCAACAACGGCTGCTGAGCCCGCCAGCGAACCCGGCACGGCGCAACAGCCTAAGTTGATCAATGCCGACACGGAGATCACGATGACGGGCTTGGAAACGGGCAGCGTCGATATTGCACCTGCAGCGGCGGCTCCCGCCGCAAGCGCCAGCGCCAGCGCAATTAGCTTCGGACCGGCCATCGTCAAACCAGCTCCGAAACCCGTCGGTTTGCGGCTGTCCTCGGCGCCGAATATCGACAGCTTGCGCTTGAGCTGGAGCCTGCTTTCGGAGAAGCATGGTGACACGCTCAAGGAGATGCAGCCGCGAGTAACAGCGTCGGGCAACGCAGCCAACCCCAACTTTGACTTGATCGCCGGCCCCGTCAAATCACGTGCCGAGGCAACAAAACTGTGCAAAGCCCTCGCCGCCCAGAATGTTCCGTGCAAAGTCGGGACGTATGCGGGAGACACGTTGTAAGCAGCCGCCACGCAGCCTGCATGCATCACTGCAGTTCAGTGGCCTCGAGCACGCTGCAACTCTCCGGCGTACCGCCTTCAAGGCCAACCTTGAACCAGTGGGTACGCTGTGCCGAGGTGCCGTGGGTAAAGGTCGATGGGTCGGGCACGCCCGCTGCTGACTGCTGCACCTTGTCGTCGCCAATGGCGTCGAGCGACGCGAGGATCCCCGTGCGCACGGCGCTGGAGCCCTCGAAGGCTTTGCTTTTTCCGGCCCATACGCCGGCGAGGCAATCGGCTTCCAGTTCGAACCGCAATGACAGCTCGCGCTGCAGCCACGGGCTCGATCTCACCAGCGCCTGTAACGCCCTGAAGCGCCCGGTGATCTTTTGCACGTGATGGCCGAGCTCGTGGGCCACGAGAAAGACCAGCCCCGGCTCGCCAAGAGCCGTGATGCGGGCATCCAGTCTCTGCATTTCGACGAGGCTGAGAAACACCGTGTTATTGCCGAAGCAATAGACGGGCCCGGCGCTGACATAGAGGCCGTAGCAATGCGAGGCGCGGACCGCGGTGACGAAATTGATCTGCGGCGGGTCGCGTTCAAAGAGTCTGTTGCCTAGGATGCCATCCCATGTCACCGAGGCGTCGTCCCACGCCGTCGTGATCATTTTGCGAATGCGATCCTGGATCGCGGAGTCGGCCGCTGGCTTGACCGGTTGCATCGCCGCGGCGGGTTCCGCGCGTACGGCCGCACTGCCCAATCCGCTCGCGATTGCAAGAGCTATGAGGCTTGCGACCACGAGCGTTGCGGTACGCGTCACCTGCATCACGCCATTCCTGCCGTCACATTACAGTCCTCGACCGGTGCACCAGCCGGATATGACCGGCGTCTAGAGACTTGACGTATTGAAGGTATCGCACACCTCCATCCGGCCGTTTTCAAGGCCGTTGCGGAACCAGCGTACACGCTGGGCTGCGGTGCCGTGGGTAAAGGCATCGGGTACCACGCGGCCGGTCATTTTCTTCTGGATCATATCATCGCCGATCTGCGTTGCGGCGTTCATCGCTTCCTCGATGTCGCCGGGCTGTAAGCGATTTTTCATCTGGTCGTTGAGATTGGCCCACACCCCCGCAAGGCAATCAGCCTGCAACTCCATACGTACCTGGATCTGATTGGCGGTCCGCTCGTCCGACCGGCTTTTCAACTCCTGCACCTTTTCGGCAATACCGAGCAGCGTTTGCACGTGGTGCCCGACTTCGTGCGCGACCACATAAGCCTGTGCGAAATCGCCAGACACGTTGAACTTGCGCTTCATCTCTTCATAGAACGAAAGGTCGATGTAGACCTTCTGATCGAGCGGACAATAGAACGGCCCCATCTGCGCTTGGCCGGCGCCGCAGGCGGTACGCGTGTAGCCCGAGAACAGCACCAGCGGCGGCTCGGTATAGTTTTGTCCGAAGCCCTTGAACACGCGATTCCAAACGTCCTCGGTGTCGGCAAGAACCCGGCCGATAAACGTTTTCATCTCGTCTTCGCTTTGCGGCGCCTGTGTCTGCCCAGACGGCTGGCCCTGGCGCGATCCGGGCAGCCCCGGAATTTCTATTGGCGTCCGTTGCGTGACGGGGCGCTCGCCGCGCGGCAGTTGCGGCATGTTCACCTGGCCGCCACCACCGCCGCCAAACAACACGTCCAGCGGGTTGATGCCCATGAACAGCATCAAGGCGCCGATGATCAGCAGCGACGTAAGGCTGAAACCGCCGCCGCCGATCGGAATCTGGATGCCTCCGCGACCGCCCGGAAAACCCATGCCGCCGCCTTCGCCGCGCTTATCCTCAACATTGCCGCTCTCGCGATCTTTTTCGTCGTAGCGCATGGCGGCCCTTCGCTCAGTCGTTGCTCGATGTTCCAAAACACATATGAGGTGACGATTTAGGCCCGGTTTGATCGGACCCGTCGCCGGCCATTAACCTCATACTGCACGCCGGAGGGGGCACAACACAAGGGGCCTCGCCGAAGGGCCCACAGCACCCGCCTTTGGGCATACTGAGCGCTTTCAACGCCCAAGCCCGATGGCGCCACAACACCCCTCATTAACCTTTCGTAAACCAAGGCGGACGACCATCGCAGCCGCAGTTGCAACGGGGCACACAGCAATGGCCGGCATCGATTCAGGACGCATGGCATCCAGCCTGACGACCGCAAACAACGATACCGGGCGCGTGGCGTTCTGCGGGCCCTATGTGCTGTCCGCCATCACCGGCTACGGCATCTCCAAAATCGAAGACATCATCCGCGAGCATCGCGAGGTGCCCGCTGGCCGCAAGCCGGTTGTCCGCGGCACATACGCCGATGAGGTCGAAGCGGCGCTCGCTCACTTCGGTTACCGCATGGACTTGAAGGAGAGCTTCCTCCACAAGGCACGCAAGGAACGGCCGTCGCTATGGACGTGGATGCAGAAGCCGCGCAACGCCTGGGCCTACTACATTCTGGCGATCCACAAAGGCAAAGAAGGCCACTGGATTTTGATCAAGGGCGTCAAAATGTGTGACACCTTTACTGAAGGCAAATGGACATTCGTCGTCGATGGGCCGCATCGTGGCTGCCGCATCATAGAAATATTCGAAGTCAAGAAGTCGATCGACGCGTGACATGACACTTTGCAACGGCTACGCGGCCTTGTGGATGGCCTACTGCCTGCTGTAGCGTGCAAAGGACTGCTATTAGCCGAGGCCCCATGACAGACTATATGATGCAGATTGCCGCCGATCCCGCCAACTGGATCGCGCTTTTCACCCTCATCGTCATGGAAGTCGTGCTCGGCATCGACAATCTGATTTTTATTTCGATCCTGACCAACAAGCTACCTGAAAACGAGCGAGCACGCGCCCGCCGGATCGGAATTGGCGCGGCACTCATTCTCCGCCTCGCACTCCTCGCGACCATCTCGACGATCGTCAGAATGACGGCACCGGCCTTCACGCTATTCGGCCAATCTTTCTCATGGCGCGATCTGATTCTGATTGCTGGCGGCCTGTTCCTCGTCTGGAAAGCCACAAAAGAAATCCATCACAAGGTCGACCCTGACCCCGTCGATGATATGTTCGACACAAGCAGGGCCAGTCTTGGGTTCTCTGCCGCTATTGGTCAGATCCTCATTCTTGACCTCGTGTTCTCCGTCGATAGCATCATCACAGCCGTTGGCATGACCGATCACATCCCGATCATGTTCATCGCCGTCATCGTCACGGTCCTCATCATGCTGCTGGCTGCGACGCCGCTCGCGAATTTCATCAACGACAACCCGACCATCATCATGCTCGCCCTGGGTTTCTTATTGATGATCGGCATGGTGCTGATTGCCGATGGCTTCGGCGTGCACGTGCCGAAAGGCTACATTTACGCCGCCATGGCGTTTTCAGCCCTTGTCGAAGGCCTCAACATGCTGGCGCGGAAACGGAAGGGCGGACATTAGCTGTGAACCGCGGCAACGCTAAAGCTCGACCACCCCGGTAACGCCGGGCAGTGCCACGATGCGACCAACGGCGTCCGGCGCAATATCAAACTTGCCCGGCAACTCGATCATGCCACTCACGCCAAGGCCATAGACGGGGAGATCGAATATGATTTCCGCACCGCGTTGTGCAGGCCGCAGTAAGCGGACGAGTTCAGCAAGTCCGGCCTTTTTCGCAACCAACGCCGTTTCATCCAGGCTGACACGGTATTTGCGCGGCACCGCTGCTGCGGCCTTGTCGAG
>JANNSR010000040.1:0-9354 GCA_031402935.1 Hyphomicrobium sp.
TGATCATTCCACAGAACGGCGCTTACATTATTGACGCTCTGGAGGATGAAGATCATAAGCGCCGCGACGCGTATCTCGAGGCCATCAGCGCCATTGCCTGCGAAGACCTGTTCCATCGTGGCGATAAGCCGGAGAACAACGTATTCGATCCCGACACGGAGGCGATCGACACGCTCGTCGTCGATTTTCTCGACAGCGGCAAGCCGGTGCTCAGCGTTGATTACATCAGCGCGCCGGAAAAGGTGGCGGCGCTTTATGAGGCGGCCGTTGCTAAGGGCTTCTTGCCGTACGCGGCGCCGTCTCGCGAGCTCAATACGATGGGCAAGCCGTATGTGGGCTCAGCGGATGCGGTGGTTTGACCTTCTCCCTCTCCCCGTCGCCCCCACTTGGGCGAACGGGGAGAGGGTTGGGGTGAGGGGCGGCAACACATTCGAACAAGCGGCCGCCCTTCACCCTGACCCTCTCCCCATCAAGGGCAGAGATGGGGAGAGGGGAAGCGCACGCTTAGCTCCGTCCGCGCAACGCCGCCAAAAGTTCCGGCGTCGGGTAACTGTCGGCGGGGAAACCGAGTTTTTGCTGCATGACCTTGACGGCCTTGCGCGAGCCGGCGCCGAGCTTGCCATCGGCATCGCCGACATCAAAGCCGCGCTTTTGCAGCAAGACCTGCAATTCCTTGATCTGCTCATAACCGAGCGAGGCGACCGGCTGGCCGTTGCCGCGGCCGAGGTAGGGTGCTCCCGCCATGCGGGCAGCCAAGTGTGCCGCCGTCGTGGCGTAGGTCAACGAGTTGTTCCACTGGGTGTAGATGCGGAAATTCGGATACGCCAGCAGCGCCGGACCATTGCGGCCCATGGGCAGCATCAAGGACGCCTTCATACCGTCCGCCGGCAGTTTGCCATTGACGCCTGTGATGCCCCACGCCGCCCACTGCGAGCGCGGATGCTCGATCGTGAGATCGGCCTGATCCCAGGCAATCTCTTTTGTCAGCCGCACTTCCTCAATCCAAGGCTCGCCGCGGCGCCAGCCGAGCGCCTGGATGAAGTTTGCGGTCGAGCCGACGATATCTGGGATGTCGTGCATCAGATCGCGGCGGCCGTCCTGATCGTAGTCGAGGCCGTAGTTGTAGTAGTGCTGGGGGAGGAACTGCGTTTGGCCAAGCTCGCCGGCCCAAGAGCCAACGAGTTCGTCGGCGCGCAGATAACCCTTTTCGACGATCTTCATCGCGGCTTTCAGTTCTTCGCGGAACAGCGCGCCGCGGCGGCAGTCCCACGCCAGCGTCAGCAGCGAGCGCATGACGGGGAGATTGCCCATGCCGATGCCGAAGTCGGACTCAAGCGCCCAGAAGCCGGTGATAACGGCGCCGGGCACACCGAAGTCCTCTTCGGCGCGGTCGAATATCTCGCGGTGCTTTTGCAGATAGTTGCGGCCGGTCTGCTCGCGGCCCTTGTTGGCGAGCTTGCCGTAGAAATCGAGGAAGGTCTGCGAGAAGAAGCTCTGCTTGCGGTCGCGCGAGATAATGCCGGGGTCGGGCGTCATGCCGCCGATCATAGCCTGGATGGTCGCCGGCTTGATGCCGTCGGCGATCGCTTCCTTTTTGAAATCCTCGATCCAGCGCGGGAACGGCACGGTGGTTTGGCAGTTGCGCGCGTTCGACGGCGGCGGTGCCTCAGGGGCGGGCGCTGGCTTGCGCGCTCCGGCGATGGTTTCGGCGAGGCTTAAACCGGTGGCGGCAAGCAGCAAGCCCGCAGCGAGTGCTGAGGCAATAGGATAGGCGCGCATCTAGAAAAAACCCTCGAAACGTTGACCCTTGCCCGGCACTTTGCCCGTGCGCGGCACTGCGTCAAGGGACTATGGCGGAGTTGAGGCTAAGGGGCCTGCCGCCGTGAAACTCGAGCAAGTCGGGGTGCACCAGCGTATAGTGCGGAACGGGGCCGGACCGGAACGGAGTTGGCGTTAGAGCGTTACTTTTTTTATATGCGCTCCAGATCGGCATCGCCGTGCTCGGAACCGCTTTCGGCCGCACTTCTCACCCGCCGCGCCAGGCTATTTCTCAATAGGACAATTCCGGAAACCAAGATGAAAAACAAAGTCCCCCACAACGCTCTCATTGTTGTGGCCGACGGCACTGGCGCGCGGTTCTTCCGCAACTCCGGTCAAGAGACCAAGGTCGCGTTGACTGCCGACGGCGATTTAAAGCCCGCCAACCTTCTCGACGAAGGCCCCTCGGGAAAGCGCCCGCCGGAGTCCTCGAAACAGGAGACCGACCAGGCGACATTCGCCAAACAGCTGGCGAACGAACTTTATCGCCGTGCCCATAGCGGAGACTTTGCGGCGCTGGTTGTCATCGCCGACCCGCAGACGCTCGGTCAAATGCGCCCGGCGCTGCATAAGGAAGTGCGCGATCGGCTGGTGGCGGAGATCGGCAAAACGCTGACCAAAGCCTCTGTTGCGGACATTCAGAAAGCGTTGGACTAATTCGCCGCTACGCACTACCGATCACAATGCCGACCGCGAAAACGACTAGGCCGCCGGCGACGACTTCGAGCGCGGCGCGCGTGAACTTGGTATCCATGTAGCGGGCGCGGATCCAGGCGATGATCCATAGCTCGATCAGCACGACGACGGCCGCGATGGCCGTTGCGGTCCAGAAGTCGGAAATCAGATAGGGCAGCGTGTGGCCGAGGCCGCCGAGCGCCGTCATCAGACCGGTGATGGCGCCGCGCATCCACGGGTGGCCGCGCCCTGAGATCATGCCGTCGTCGGACATGGCTTCAGCAATGCCCATCGAAATGCCGGCGCCGATGGAGGCGGCCATGCCGACCAGGAACGTCTGCCAGGTGTTATGCGTCGCGAAGGCGGCGGCGAAAATCGGCGCCAGCGTCGAGATCGAGCCGTCGATCAGACCTGTCAAACCCGGTTGCACATACTGCAACACGAAGGCGCGGCGTTCGGTGTCGGCCTCGCTGGCTCTTGCGCCCGGCGTCAGTTCGGTGTCGCCGAGATCGTGGGCAAGGTTGACGTGCTTATTTTCGGCCGCGACGAGATCGCCGAGCAGTTTGCGGATGGCAGCATCCGAAGTGCGCTCCAGCGCCGAGCGGTAGAACTGCCCGGTTTCACGCTCAATGGCCTCAGCCTGGGCGCGGACGCGATCTAAACCCAGCGGGCGGACCATCCAGATCGGCTCGTGCTTGACGAAGCCGGAGACGTCCTGGCGGCGAAGCAGCGGAATGTGATTGCCGAATTTTTGGCTGAACAGATCGATGAGCCAGCGCCGGTGTTCGTTTTCCTCGTCAGCCATTGCAGTGAAGACCTTGGCGGAGGCCGGGTAGCTGTCAGCGAGGCCGGTCGCGTATTCGGCGTAAATCCGCCCGTGTTCCTCCTCGAGCGCGATGGCGAGGGCCAGAATTTCGCGTTCGTCGAGATCTGAAAATCGCCGCATCGAGGGGGTGTCCTACATTGAAAGCCCAACATGGGCCATTAATTAGAATTATTCTAAAGTAAGGGTTTCGGGCTTAAATTGCAACGCGGAAGCGATCATGGCTCGGTGGCCCTGATCGAGGCTCCTGTGCCGCGGCAGCGACGGGTTAAGCTGTTTTTCACTTCGGCGCCGTAGCGTTTTGGTTGTCGATTTGAACAGACCCGCTGCTGGAAAGACTGCCCCGATGCTCGATTGGATTGCCGATCAGACGACGATGGCCGTCATTGGCGCGCTGATGCCGGTCTACGACTTCCTGATCGACGGCACGTCGCGGTATTTCTGGCTCTACTGCTTCACCGGGTTGTGCCTCGCGGCTTACACCTATCACAAGCACAAGGAAGCCAAGAACTTCGAGGCGACGCTGTTCGATAAGGAAGTTTGGTGGTCGACAAGCGCCATCAACGACTACATCATTTTCGTTTTGACGCCGGTGCTGCGCCTGACCGTGCTGTCGGGTCTGGCGATCAACTGGAAAGCGGTTTCGGCTTTCGTCGTTGCGGCGCTCGAGACGGTTGGCGTCAGTGGCGGTGCAACCGACGGCACCGCGCTGCTGCTCGGCGGCGCGCTGACGGTGACGCTATTCCTGGTCGATGATTTTCTGCGCTGGTACGTGCACTACACGTTCCACCGCATTCCGGAGCTGTGGGAGTTCCACAAGGTCCACCACTCGGCGGAAGTTCTGAACTTCGCAACCGCGGAGCGGCATCACCCGGTTGAGGTCATCATGACGGGCGCCGTGCTGGCGCTTGGCATGGGCGTCGTCAACGGCATCTTTATAGGTCTCTTCGGCGACAAGCTGACGGTGACGACGGTTGCGGGCGCAAACGTGTTCCTGTTCGCGTTCAATATATTTGGCGGCGTGCTGCGGCACTCGCCGTTCTGGGTGTCGTTTGGGCCGCGCGTCGAGAAATGGCTGATCTCGCCGGCGATGCACCATATCCATCACTCGAACAAGCCCGAGCACTTCGACCGCAACATGGGCGGATCGCTGTCGGTTTGGGATCGCATGGCGGGTACGCTCCACATTCCGCGCGGGCGTGAAATCGAGGGCTTTGGTATTGGCGAGGAGACGGAAGACTTCCGCTCGCTCAGCGTGATTTTCTTCCGGCCGTTTGTGGCCGCCTACGGCGTTTTCCGCCGCCGCTCGAAGCCGGATGCCGTCAAGCCGGTGACGACGGTTTAAGCCAGCTTTGCAGCTTTGGCAGCAGCGCCGTTCGGGCCGGTGCCGTGGCGATCGTGATATTTGCCCTCGAGCGTCGCCCAATCGAGCGTCAGCGTGCCGCCCGTCGCCTTGTGCTGCTTTTCCCAATTGGTCAGCAGATCGAGGCAAGCGTGGTCGATATAGTCGAGATCGGCCAGGTGCACGTGGACGTTTGAGCCGGGCGTCAGACCTTCAAGCGCACGCGCCAGGATCGGTAGGCGAACAAGCGTCGCCGAGCCGTCGAAATGCAGATCAATGCGGTTTTGCGCGGCGTTTTCTTGGCTGCGCACATCGAGGTGCGAGAAGGCATAGAGCAGCTTGCCGATCGACAGCGCTAGGCCCGTCAGAACGCCTTTGAGCAAGTCGGTCGACACGATCATGGCGATGGTGACGGCGTAGATGAAAACCTCGGCTTTGCCGTACTTCATCAAGGCGGGGACAATTTTCGGATAGGCGAGTTTGTAGCCGGTGAACACGAGCACGGCGGCGAGCGCGGCCATGGGGATATAGCCGAGCGTCCACGGGATCATGGCGACGAACATGAGCAACCAGATGCCGTGAAGGATGGCGGACGCGCGCGTTTTGGCACCCGCTTCGACGTTGGCGCCCGAACGGACGATGACGCCGGTCATCGGCAATCCGCCGAGCAGGCCGCAAATGGTGTTGCCGACGCCCTGCGCCGTCAGTTCGCGGTCGTACTTGGTGCGCGGGCCGGAGTGCATGGCATCGACGGCCGTGGCGCACAGCAGCGTCTCCGCGCTCGCAATAAAGGCGACCGAGATGGCGCCGATGAGAACGGCTGGTTCGAGGATCGTTGCGAGGCTTGCGAGTGAGGGCAGGGTTGCGCCCGACATCAGGTTTTCGAAGATCTTGTCCGGCACCGTGACGTACTTGATGGCGTCCGGATTGAGAATTGCCGCAGCGATCATGCCAACGGCGACGCCGACGAGTGGTGCAGGTATCGCCTTCAAAGCTTTCGGTGCCAGCGACGCCCAGGCGAAAATGGTGGCAATGGTCAAAACGCCGATACCGCCGGCGGACAGCGCCGCGCCGCCGTTTGAGATGGCGTTGGCAATCGTTGCCGGAATGCCCATCAGGTTTTTGATACCAGAGCCGAGTGGCGCGCCGTCGAACATGACGTGGAACTGCGACACAAGAATGAGAATGCCGATGCCGGCCAGCATGCCGTGAATAACGGCGGGAGAGACGGCGCGGAACCATTGGCCGAGCTTGAAGACGCCGGCGACGAGCTGAATGAGGCCGGCGAAAAAGACGATGACGCCGACCTGCTGCAGCCCGAATTTCTCCACCAGCTGCCAGACGAGAACGGCAAGACCTGCCGCCGGGCCGCTGACCTGCAACGGTGAACCGGCGAGACAACCGACGACAATGCCGCCAACAATGCCGGTGATAAGGCCGGCCGCGATCGGCATGTTCGATGCAATGGCGATGCCCATGCACAGCGGCAGAGCGACGAGAAACACGACGACGGAGGCGAGCAAATCGCTGCCGATCGTCGACGGCATCCCTGCCGCCTCTGCGGTCGCCTTACCAGCCAGTGCCATCGTGTCCCCCGTGCGAAGCGTGTTTCGCGCGGACCTTAGTCATCAGGGCACGGCCTCGCAACCGCGCGCGCGGCTCAATGCACGTGTTCTCGCGCCGCAGGGATCGTCAGTGACCGTCATTGACCGGGCGGGGAAGTGACGATTGGAGAGCAGGCTGTGCGGTGCGCCTTAGCGCGGGCCGCCGAACTTCGAGCCGGAACCTGGTTTGCCCATCATGCTGGACTGCGTTTCCATCCAGGATGTCAGCGCCTGCTGCCAGCTCTTTTGCCACATCTCGGCAGCCTGCATCCAGAATTGCAACGGCACCATCGGCATCGCGTTCATGTCGCCCATGCCGGGGAACATCGGTGTGCTGCCACTGGAGCCGCCCATGCCCGGAAAGGCGGACATGCCGGGAAAGGCCGACATGCCTGGGAACGACGGCATACCCGGGAACGAAGGCATGCCGGGCAACGACGGCATTCCAGACGGCATTCCAGACGGCATTTGCATGGCGGCGCCTGGATTGGTCATCTGCTTTTGCCAAACGTCCATGACCTGATCGAGCATCTGAGTTTGCATTTTGGTTGCGACATGCATCTGCTGGCGCGTCATGTCCATAAATTCGGTTGGCCAGCCGAGCGACTTGGCGGCGGCCGACATCTTTTCGTAAACGGCGTCACTGTTGCGTTCGCTGGTGGCGGTCATTTCGTGGCGCCAGTTCGACATGGCGTCGAACGCCGCCGTTGTGGCTTTGCGCGCGTCGTCCGTCATTTGCGCGAACGCTTGGCCATTTCCGAAAGGGGAGGAACTGTTCGACATCTCGACGTCTCCACTGTCACCCGGGGGGATAAAGGTGGATCATGGCACAGCACCGCGCCAGGGGCTAGCCCACGGGCGATCTGCCCGCTCGCCTCACCGGGGCCGCGACCCCTTGACCGTGATCCGGAAACGCCCCTTTTGCATGGGCTAGCCGGGTGCTATGAGCCGCCGATGACCGACCTCTCCCATATTCGCAATTTCTCGATTATCGCCCACATCGACCATGGCAAATCGACGTTATCCGACAGGCTGATCCAGTTGTGCGGCAACGTCGCCAGCCGGGACATGAAGGAGCAAATCCTCGATTCGATGGATATCGAACGCGAGCGCGGGATTACCATCAAAGCCCAGACCGTCCGCCTCGATTACAAGGCAAAAGATGGAAAGATCTATCAGCTAAATTTGATGGATACGCCCGGCCACGTCGACTTCGCCTACGAGGTGTCGCGGAGCTTAGCTGCCTGCGAGGGTGCGATCCTGGTGGTCGATGCGTCGCAAGGCGTCGAAGCGCAGACGCTGGCCAACGTTTATCAAGCGCTCGACAACAACCTCGAGATCTTGCCGGTTCTGAACAAGATCGATCTGCCGGCGGCGGATGCCGATCGCGTCAAAGCCCAGATCGAGGATGTGATCGGTCTCGACGCCTCAAACGCCGTCGGCGTTTCGGCCAAGACCGGCCTCAACGTCGAGGCCGTTTTAGAGGCCATCGTCGAACGCCTGCCCGCGCCGGCGGGAGACGCCACCAAGCAGCTGAAGGCCATGCTGATCGACAGCTGGTATGACGCTTACCTCGGCGTCGTCGTGCTGGTGCGCATCATCGACGGCATCTTGAAGAAGGGCCAGAAGGTGCAGATGATGGCGACCGGCGGCCACTATCAGGTCGAGCGCGTCGGAATCTTCAGACCGAAGCAGGAAATGCTGAGCCAGCTAGGCCCGGGCGAGGTTGGGTTCTTTACGGCAGCCATCAAGGAAGTGGCTGATACGCGCGTCGGCGACACGGTGACGGACGAAAAAAATCCGACGCCGCAAGCGCTGCCAGGATTCAAACCGGCGCAACCGGTTGTGTTCTGCGGCTTGTTTCCGGTCGATGCCGCCGACTTTGAAGACCTGCGCGACGCCATGGGGCGCTTGCGCCTGAACGACGCCAGTTTTTCGTTCGAGACCGAAAGCTCGGCAGCTCTTGGCTTTGGCTTCCGCTGCGGTTTTCTCGGGCTATTGCACCTCGAGATCATCACCGAACGTCTGCAACGCGAATTCAATCTCGACCTGATCACGACGGCGCCGAGCGTCATCTACCATATGCACATGATCGACGGCTCCATGATCGAGATGCATAACCCGGCCGATATGCCGGACGTGACGCGCATCGACCGGATTGACGAGCCGTGGATCGAAGCCACGATTTTGGTGCCGGACGAACACCTTGGCTCGGTTTTGAAGCTGTGCCAGGACCGGCGCGGGCGGCAAAAGACCCTGACCTATGCGGGTTCGCGCGCCATGGTGATGTACGAGTTGCCGCTGAACGAAGTCGTGTTCGATTTCTATGACCGCCTGAAGAGCGTGAGCCGGGGTTACGCGTCGTTCGACTATCACATCAAGGGCTACGAGGAGGGCGACCTCGTCAAGCTATCGATCCTGGTCAATAGCGAACCGGTCGATGCGCTCTCCATCATCGTCCACAAGTCGCGCGCCGAAAGCCGCGGCCGCTCGATGGTCGAGAAGCTAAAAGAACTGATCAAGCCGCACCTATTCCAGATTCCGATCCAGGCAGCGATCGGCGCCAAGGTGATCGCGCGCGAGACGATCAGGGCGCTGCGCAAGGACGTCATCGCCAAGTGCTACGGCGGGGATATTTCCCGCAAACGCAAGCTGCTCGACAAGCAAAAGGCCGGTAAGAAGAAGATGCGCGAGTTCGGCAAGGTCGAGATTCCGCAGGAGGCGTTTATCAACGCGCTCAAGATGGATGATAACTGAGAGGGTGGCGGGCGCCCCACAATGTTATCCCAGGCCTTATGCCTGGGATCCATCGCGCCTCAAACGCCAAGCGCCAGCGAATGAATGGATCCTAGGGACAAGCCCTAGGATGACAGTTGTGGCGTTTATCAACGCGCTCAAGATGGATGATAATTGAGGCTAGGCCTCGGAAGCGCAGCAAAGAGAAAGCGCTGCGCGAGGCATCGCTTCCTCCTGGCAGGCGAGCATCAATCGTCAATGCTTTTCTTGATGATCGAAAGATCCGACAACTTCAGATCGACGTCGTAGACTCGGCCATCGCTGTGTACGGCATTGTCGATCTCCCACTTGCCGTC
>JANNSR010000041.1:0-28055 GCA_031402935.1 Hyphomicrobium sp.
CCGATGTCTGATCTCACAACGCTCGCCGCCGCCGCCAAGGCCTGGCCCTTCGAACAAGCCCGCCTGGTGCTTGAGCGGCACCAGAAGACGCCGAAAGACGTCGTGGTGTTCGAGACCGGTTATGGCCCCTCGGGCCTGCCGCATATCGGCACGTTCGGCGAGGTGGTGCGCACCACGATGGTGCGCCAGGCCTACCAGCGCATGAGCGATCTGCCGACGCGGCTCTTTGCGTTCTCCGACGACATGGACGGTTTGCGCAAGGTGCCGGAGAACGTGCCGAACAAGGAGATGCTGACCCAACATCTCGGCCGGCCGCTGACCGTCGTCCCGGATCCGTTCGGCTGCCATGAGAGCTTCGGCCATCACAACAACGCGATGCTGCGCCGGTTCCTCGACACCTTCGGCTTTGATTACGAGTTCGCCAGCGCCACCGACTATTACAAGGCTGGTAAGTTCGACGACATGCTGCTGCGTGCCGCCGAACGCTACGACGACATCATGGCAGTGATGCTGCCGACGCTCGGCCAGGAACGCCAAGCAACTTACAGCCCGTTCTTGCCCATTTCGCCAATTTCAGGTCGGGTGCTCTACGTGCCGATGAAGAAGGTTGATGCCAAAGCCGGCACGATTACCTTTGCCGATGAGGATGGAACCGAGACGACGCTGCCGGTAACAGGCGGGCGCGTAAAATTGCAATGGAAGCCGGATTTCGGCATGCGATGGGCCGCACTCGGGGTCGATTTCGAAATGTTCGGCAAAGATCATCAGACTAATGCCGTGATCTACGACCGCATCTGCGAAATTCTCGGCGGACAGGCACCGCAGCACTTCGTCTATGAGTTGTTTCTCGACGACAAGGGCCAGAAGATCTCGAAGTCGAAGGGCAACGGCCTGACGATCGACGAGTGGTTGACCTACGCGTCGCCAGAAAGTCTCTCGCTCTACATGTTCCAGAAGCCGCGGACTGCCAAGCGGCTGCATTTCGACGTCATCCCGCGCGCAGTCGACGAATACCTGCAATTCATCACCGCTTACCCGGCACAGGACCCCAAACAGAAGCTCGACAATCCCGCTTGGCACATTCATTCCGGATCGCCGCCGAAGGCCGAACTGCCGATCACGTTCGGGCTGCTGTTGAACCTCGTCTCAGTCTCGAATGCAGAAAACAAGGACGTGCTGTGGGGATTTATCCGGCGCTACTCGCCAGGCGCAACGCCGGAGGCCAACCCGATCCTGGACCGGTTGTCGAACTACGCCATTCGCTACTTCAACGATTTTGTCCTGCCGACCAAGACCTACCGCGCCCCCGACGAGGTTGAGGCCGGCGCCCTCAAAAATCTCGACAAGGCTCTTTCGGAACTGCCCGCGTCCACCGACGCGGATACGATCCAGAATCATCTCTTAGACGTCGGCCGAGCCGTGACCCGCTATCAGGATGCAACGAAAGTCAGCCCAAGCGGCGGACCCGGCGTTAAACTCGAGTGGTTTCAAGCGATCTATCAAACGCTTCTCGGGCAGGAGCGCGGACCCCGCCTTGGCACCTTCATCGCGCTCTACGGCATTCCAGAAACGCGCGCGCTGATTGCAAAAGCCCTTAGCGGTCAGCTGGCGACAGCATAGCCGCGGGCGGGCTTAGCGGCGCCTGCTCGACCAGATCAGCCTGTGGCACCGCAGCGGCGCGCGGGCTGGGCCGGGCCAACGCAAGATCGATCCGCCACACCCGCTCTACCATCTGCATAAGCCGCTCCTCGCGGCCCTGAATTTCGAGAGGGCGCCACTCAGGCACATCGAGAATGTCGCGCGTGACGGCAAGCAGCGGCGCACCGGGCTCCACCACGGTATAAATTTGCTTCTTCGCTTCGAAGGAGGCGTTGCGTGCTTTGTCATTCTGCTTTTGCGTGATCAGCACGAGGTTGCCCAGGCTTTCGACCAGCATGCCGCGTTCTTCCGCGACCGGAAACCATCGCCGCCACTCGCTTGTCGGCGCGGGGCGCTGCGGCAGCACATGCTCAATCGTGTAGTGGTCCGGATTGACGTCCGAAACCGTGCCTTCGATCTCGTCGTTCAATCGCATGAGGACAAGCTTGCAAGCTCGCGCATTGCGTTTGTGCAGATCGCGCAGGTGGAAGGCGATATTTCGCCCTTCCTCGCGGCTCAACTGAATTGCCGGCGATGCGGCCGAAAGTTTCGAACCAGACCGCAATGCACTCACGACGTCGGCGAAGCGGCGCACACGCTTACCGCTGCCCATACATAGTACCCGCATCAGATAGGCAAGCCTCTCGATCTCCGCGAGCGACCGCTCGGCCCCGGCCGGATTGCTCTGCCAATCCTTGAGTGCAAGCATCGCGGCCGGCGCCCAATCGCCGTCGGGTAAGCGATTAAGATATGTCAGGTGACGCGTCATCTGCTGCGGCAGAGTGCCGTCGCCGCCGCTGCGGATAAGCGCATAAGACTTGGCGAGCGGCAGAAATACCGTTTTGAGAAATAATTCGGCGCCGCCAACGTCGCGGATGACTGCTCTGACACCGGAAACGATCTGCGGCCGCACCTGACCGTAAATCGTTCTGAGGTGAGCAAAAAACGTTTCGAAATCCGCGCCAAGCTGATCGCTGACATCGTCCCAGGTCTTGATACCCCAATCCATATTGGCTGCCGGCAACCGGCTCAGCAGATCGGCCTTCAGAATATCGTTGCGCTGCAGTTTTTTGCCACGTTCGTTCAGCACCACGAACGTCCGGTGCGCCCGGTCAATGTCGTGGCTGATGGTCAGCGTCACATAACCGCGATCGGTAATAAATTCGAACAGCGCCTCGCGCGCGCCATCACCCAGATCCCGCAACTCGCGGACAAACAGGTCACGAACGGCGATAAGCGCTGCTTCCGGCGGCGACAACTGGTCGGGCAGTGCGGGCAAGAGTGTGCTTCCCAGCTCGAGCACATGCTTCTCAAATGCCGGCCGGTCACGGCTGGTCAAATGCACGCGCAGGCGCTCGGTGCGGAAGAACGGGGCGCCTTGCTGCACGGAAACAATCGACTGCACGCGGCGTCCGATGGACTTTTTTGTATTGGCTTCGAGATCGCGCAGCACAGCAAACAAGGTTAGCAACGTCACTATGCGTTGCTGCCCATCGACGACATCAAATTCTCTTGTTGCCATTTTCGGTGTAATGCGGGCCGTCACATTGCCAGGCGCATCCATCAAAAGGATGTTTCCCAGAAAGTAGTCCTGTTCAGCATCTAAATTTGCCCCAAGCCCGGACGCTTCGAGTAAATCCTCAAGAAGCTGCTCTGCCTGATCCCGCCCCCACGAGTAGGGCCGCTGGTAGACCGGCACGTTCAACAGATAGGGGCCAGCCAACAGGCCCGCAATTGTGAGTGACGCCGTCGGTAACACGAGACGAAAAACTCCGAACCTGAATCCCCGCTTGCTCGCATTCATTACACGCGAGCAGCATCCGCATCTTGCCACAATACCACGCAGCCGCTATCCCGCATCTGCAATTATTTTCCAATCGCGCCAGGGAAACTGATTTCCAGCTTGGCGCGCGAATGCAAATCTGCCCGCATGCGAAACCCTCGTGAACAGGTGCAAGTCATCGATATGCAAGACGGCACGGCTAGGCCGCACAATTCCATTGTCTACAAGGTTGCATTGGCGGCGGAATGGAAAAACGCCATTCAGCTAGGGCGGTTTTATGGCTCAGACGACGACCGGCGCGACGGCTTCATTCACCTCTCGACGGCTGAGCAACTGCATCAAACATTAGAAAAACATTTCATTGGCAAGTCCGGCCTCGTTCTCATCGCGTTTGCTACCGTTTCGCTTGCCCCGTCATTGCGTTGGGAAGTCTCGCGCGGCGGCGAACGATTTCCGCATCACTATGCGGAGCTGTCAGCAAACCTCGCGTTGTGGGTGCGACCGCTATCCGGTGGCAGCAGCGGCGTTCCGGCCATCGATCCGGCGTGGCTCGCATGCTGAGCGGGCTCTATCATCTGGCGCGGCCGGCGCTGTTCGCGCTCCAGCCCGAAGACGCGCACAAAGCGACGCTGAAAGCGCTCGAAGCCGGTCTTTATCCGCGCTCCCTCAGCGCCGATGATACGCGTCTCGCGCAGCGCGTGTTCGGGCTCGATTTTAGCAATCCGGTCGGCATTGCGGCAGGCTATGATAAGGACGCGCGCGTGCCGGATGCGATTCTCGGTCTCGGCTGCGGCTTTGCCGAGATCGGCACCGTCACGCCCAAGCCGCAGGACGGCAATCCGCGCCCCCGCGTGTTCCGGCTGGTCGCCGACAACGGTTTGATCAATCGTCTAGGCTTCAATAACGGCGGCCATGCCGCCGCGCTTGCCCGGCTGGAGGCCCGTCGCGGGCGCGGCGGCATCGTCGGTGTCAATATAGGAGCCAACAAGGACACCAAAGACCGCACAGGCGATTATGTGTCTGGGCTCGAAACGTTCAATGCCGTTGCCAGTTACTTCACCGTCAACATCTCGTCGCCGAACACGCCAGGCCTGCGGGATTTACAAGCGCCTGCCGCCCTCGACGACTTGCTCGGCCGCGTTATGGCGGCGCGCAAAGCGCTTGTGGCTAAGGGCGCACCGCAGCGGCCAATCATCGTCAAGATTGCGCCCGATATCGCCGCGGATGACATTGCCGCCATGTGCGACCGGCTTGTCGACCACGCCGTCGATGGCATCGCGATCTCGAACACGACGCTGGCTCGGCCGGGTCTGCGTGATCCAAACGCGACCGAAGCGGGCGGGCTCTCCGGCCGGCCGTGCTTCCTGCGATCGACCGCGATGTTGGCTCGCGTCTATAGACAAACGGACGGTGCTATCCCGCTGATCGGTATCGGCGGCATCGATAGCCCTGAGACGGCGCTGGCGAAGATCGAGGCTGGCGCCACACTGCTGCAGCTCTACACCGGACTGATCTACGAAGGGCCCGGCCTGATCGGAAAGATCAAGTCGCAGTTGGCCGCCGAAGTGCGCCGCGTTGGTGCGAAGGATTTATCGGCGGTCAGGGGCCGCCGGGCCGCCGACTGGGCCAGCCGCCCGCTCGTCTAGGCCTGTAGTCTAGGCGTCGCCGCTAGGCCGGGCGCGCAGAAAACGCACCAGCAGCCAGATCGGAATGACAAGCATGGCGCCGAGTAAGAGATAGTCCAGAAGCCAGGTGATCGCACCAAAGCCGAGATCGTAGACGTGACGGGCAAAATCGTCGATCACGGCGAAGAAGTTCCGCGGCGTGATTCCGAGGAATGACAAAACGACGCCGACGAGGATCGACAAGATTGCAAGGCGCAGCGCGACGCCGAGCGGGGAGCCGCCGAGAAAATCGCGAATGTTCATATCGTCGTCTCCTGGCGGTTTGCGCTCTCCAGCGCGATCGCTTACCACAAGTCGCGCTCCGCGAGCGAGCCTAGTAACGGAGCCAAAGCGTACCAGCCATCATGTCAGCACCACGGCGAACATCGGCGGCGGCTCCTCGCCTCAGGATGGCGATAGCGCAAGCCGCGCTGCCACCTGTCTTCGCCGCCTGGTTCGCCCGCCGGGGCTGGCAACCGCGCCCGCATCAATTGACACTCTTGGAGGCCGCGCGCGACCGCCGTTCGACCCTTCTGATTGCGCCAACGGGCGCTGGTAAGACACTTGCCGGCTTTCTGCCGAGCCTCGTCGCGCTCGCAGGGCTTAACCAAGCTAAATCCGGTGCCGGGCTTAGAACACTCTACATCTCGCCGCTAAAGGCGCTCGCCGCCGACGTTGCCCGTAACTTAATTACGCCCATCGACGAGATGGGCCTTAAAATTCGCACCGAAACGCGGACCGGCGATACCTCAGCTGCGCGCCGACAGCGCCAGCGCACGCACCCGCCGCATATCCTGCTGACGACGCCCGAGCAAGTGGCGCTACTGTTGAGCCACCCTGACGCGGCATTTCTGTTTGCCGATCTCGACACGATCATCCTCGATGAGTTGCACGCGCTTGCGGCGTCCAAGCGCGGCGACCTGCTAGCACTCGACCTTGCCCGGCTGCGCACGTTTGTGCCGGACGTCATGACCATTGGGCTCTCGGCGACAGTGGCGCGGCCTACCGAACTCAGCGCCTATCTGGTCGCGCAAAACGAGCCCGGCACCAAAACGTTTCTCGCTAACGTTGTGACGGTTGAGGGCGGCGCCAAGCCCGATATAAAAATTCTCAAAGCCGCGGCCGATATCCCGTGGTCAGGCCACACGGCGCGTTACGCCATGCGCGAAGTCTATGATGCGATCATCGCGCACCGGCTTGCGCTGATTTTTGTCAACACGCGCATGCAGGCCGAATACGTGTTCCAGGAGCTTTGGCGCGGCAACGACGACAATCTTCCGATCGGCCTGCACCACGGCTCGCTCGATGCCGCCCAGCGCAAGAAGGTGGAATCGGCGATGGCCGCCGGCAAATTGCGCGCCGTGGTCGCGACATCTACGCTCGACCTCGGCATCGACTGGGGCGATATTGACCTCGTCATCCACATCGGCGCGCCAAAGGGTGCGAGCCGCCTATTGCAAAGGATCGGCCGCGCCAATCACCGCCTGGATGAACCCTCGCGCGCCATACTTGTGCCCGGCAACCGCTTCGAAGTTCTCGAATGCCGCGCCGCGCTCGAAGCTGCCGAAGCCGGCGCCCAGGACGCTGCACTATCCCGCACAGGCGCACTCGACGTGCTGGCGCAGCACATTCTCGGCATGGCCTGCCAAGCGCCGTTCGAACCTGACGCACTTTTTGCCGAAGTACGCTCGGCGCTACCTTATGCTGGCCTGACGCGCACCCAGTTTGACCGCACGGTCGAGTTCGTCTCGACCGGCGGCTACGCGCTGAAAGCCTATGACCGCTTTGCCAAGCTGCGACCTGCTGGCGATGGCAAGCTCCGCGTCGCCAACCCAAAGGTCGCACAGCAATACCGGCTGAATGTCGGCACTATTGTCGATACGCCGATGCTGAAAGTCCGCCTCATTTCCGGCCAGGGGAAAGGTGCCAATAAAGTACGCGCCCTGCAAGGCGGCCGCGTGCTCGGCGAGGTCGACGAGTATTTCATCGAGCAGCTGCCGCCGCGCGCCACATTCGTTTTCGCCGGCGAAGTGCTGCGCTTTGAAGGCTTGCGCGACACCGAGGCCTATGTTTCGCGCGCGACCGCCGCAGACCCCATGATCCCGAGCTATGGCGGCGGCAAGTTTCCGATGTCAACGCATTTGGCACAGCGTGTGCGGGCAATGCTGGCCGATCAAAAGGTTTGGGGCAGCTTGCCGGGCGAAGTCTCCGAGTGGCTTGAACTGCAGAAAAAGCGCTCGCAGATTCCTGGGGCCCAAGACTTATTGATTGAAACATTCCCGCGCCGCGGCCGCCACTACCTCGTCGCCTATCCGTTCGAGGGCCGCTTGGCGCACCAGACGCTCGGCATGCTGCTAACGCGACGGCTCGACCGCGCAGGCGCTGCACCTCTCGGCTTTGTCGCAAATGACTATGGCCTGTCTGTGTGGGGCCGTGGCGACATTTCAGACATGATCGCGAACAAGCGCCTGAGCCTAAGCCAGCTGTTCGAAGAGGACATGCTCGGCGACGATCTCGACGCTTGGCTGGCCGAGAGTAGCCTGATGAAACGCACATTCCGGCTTTCCGCCGTCATCGCTGGCCTTATCGAGCGCCGGCATCCCGGCAAGGTCAAATCAGGGCGCCAGGTCACGATGTCGACGGACCTGATCTACGACGTGCTGCGCCGCCACGATCCCGGCCATTTGCTGCTCGAAGCCGCATGGGCCGACGCCGCAACGGGCTTACTCGATATCGCCCGCCTTGGAGAGTTTCTGGCCCGCATCAAGGGACGAATCAGGCATCAATCCCTCACAAGGGTCTCGCCGCTCAGCGTGCCGATCTTGCTCGAGATCGGACGCGAGCAGGTTTACGGTCAGGCGCAGGACGCGATTTTGCGCGATGCGGCCGACCTCTTGATCCGCGAAGCCATGGAGGATGCCTGACGCATGGGAATGCTGAAACCGGAACGCCTAGGGCTCGACGATTTTGCCGATCAACCAATCTCGATCTGCGGCAAGTCGTTCCGTGCACATAAATCCGGCGCGCTCTATTGGCCAGCCGAAAAGGCACTGATCGTCTCAGACCTGCATCTCGAAAAGGGATCGTCCTTCGCCGCGCGCGGGCAAATGCTGCCGCCTTACGATACCCGCGACACCCTGCGCAAACTCGCCGCCGTGATCGACGTCTATGACGCCGAGACTGTCATCTGCCTCGGCGACAGCCTGCATGATGCCGGCGCCGCGGACCGCATGACGGATACCGATCTCGAAACGCTGCGCATCTTGCAGGATGACCGCGACTGGATCTGGATCACTGGCAATCATGATGCCGAAATCGACCGCGTCCTCGGCGGCGTCGTGCGCGATCACCTGCGCGTTGAAGGTGTGACGCTGCGCCACGACCCGCTGCCCGGCGCCGTCACCCACGAGATCGCCGGACATTTGCACCCAGCCGCCCGCCTGGTCATGAACGGTACGGCGCTACGCCGCCCCTGTTTCGTCGGCAATGGCCTGCGGCTCGTGATGCCGGCGTTCGGTGCTTTCACAGGCGGTCTCAACATCCTTGAAGATGCCTTCGAGCCGCTGTTCGGCAATGACGGCATGAGCGTGTGGATGCTGGGCCAAGAAGGGCTGTACCCCGTCGCGACACGCCTGCTCAGGGAAGACGCTTAGCGCAATTCTGGCAGGTCACGTCGTCCGTTTTAAGGGCGACGGGATAGCCGCATTCCGGGCATAGGCGATGCGATCCCTCGACAACGCCGTGATCGAGGGCCACGCGCTCATCGAAAACGAAGCACTCGCCTTGGAACAGACTTTCGGCGCGCTGCACGGTTTCGAGATATTTCAGGATGCCACCTTTGAGGTGATAGACTTCGCGAAAACCTCGGCCCAGCATGTAGGCAGCGGCTTTCTCGCAGCGGATGCCGCCGGTGCAGAACATTGCGACCTTCGGCTGTTTCGCAGGGTCGAGTTCGCTCGAAACGAACGCCGGAAAATCGCTGAACGCGCGCGTCTTCGGATCGACCGCACCGGCAAACGTACCGATGCCGACCTCATAGGCATTGCGCGTGTCGATGACGACAACATCGGGATCCTGGATCAGCGTGTTCCAGTCTTCGGCATCAACGTAGGTTCCGGCGTTTGATGATGGATCGGCATCTGGCACGCCGAACGTCACGATCTCCGGCTTGAGTTTAACCTTGAGGCGCTGGAATGGTGGCGCTTCCGCATACGACTGTTTACTTTCGAGATCAGAGAAACGGGGATCGCCGTGCAGCAGGTCCAGAAGCTCAGCAACCGCTGCATCGCACCCGGCAATGGTCGCATTGATCCCTTCGGGCGCTATTAGGATCGTACCCTTGATACCACTCTCGCCACAGTACGCCAGCAAGCAAGCGCGCAGAGCATCGCCATCGGCAATGGCGACAAATTTGTAGAAGGTGGAAACGGTAACAGTCATAAACCGACTGTCTTCAAGCTTATCGCGCAGGTCAAGCGCGGCACAACGTCAGCCGCAGGTATCGGCGACAGCAGGCTGGAGCTTACGAAAGCAAGCGTGCTTGGAACTGCAGAACCGCTTGTCGATTTTTGAGTAGGACAAGATGCCGGTGCCCTTCGGGCACTTGACGATCATTTCAACGATCAGGCCGAGGTCGGTGTAGGCCTCGACAACTCCGGCCGATTTCAGGAACACCGGGTAGTCGGAAAAGATGGCCGCGAAGCCCAGCGCCACGGCTGATTTCTTGAACATAGGCAGGCAATCCTGACGCTATACGACCCCGCATCGCGCGTCGGCCGAGTGTCGAAGAGTGCAAGGATCTTGCCAGCCGATGTGCCCCAGCGCGGGATACTTAACGCTAATGCCACCAACGCATCTGGGCGCCCGAGCGAATATCTCTGGAGCACTTAACGCAATGCATTGCGAGCAAAAAGGAATGGTGCCCAGGGCCGGCGTACCGCTTCTCAATTGGCTTAACGAGTTAGCAGCAGTCGGGACCTTTAAGTCTTCCACGCCGTTCCAGGGCGTTCCGTGCACGACGGACCCCACCTTGGAAGGACGGCCAGACGCAGGGGGCAGATCCGGCGATGACCCTGGTGGACCGCTATGGGTCAACCTCTGCCGGAGCGATGATCTACCGACCACGCCTGCTCCACCTCAGTCAGCGGAAAGTCTGCCAAAATTCTCCGTGTTCGACCGCTTGACCTTCAGCAACGGTCACAGAAAATAAAACGCGGCTCGCCGGCCAAGGGCCAGGAGCAGCTGTTGCTCGTCACACCCCTTGATAACCGCTCATGCTGTGACAGCCGACGCCCAGGCGACTTGCGCGTGCCGTTCCGGCACCAGCGCATGTTACCGACAACCAGTTGCTCTCTGATATTCAGCTAAACGCCGAAGTCTGAAGACATGTATTCATAGTGTAAGCGTGAGTTGAAGACTGAGGCCATTGAGCATGTACGGAGTGCGTTGATCGCTACTGTTGAAATAAAAGAACGCGGCCGAGCCCGCTGCATGCGTACCCAGCGATGCGGCCAAGCGCACTCTACCACGCGTTACTTGCTCGTCGTGGCGGATTCCGATGTTTCGCCCTTGGTCTCGCTATCGACGCCGATTGTCCTCGTGCGATAGCGCTCGATCGCAAGGCGTGCCCGCTCCCCATCATTTTGCCAACGATCGTGTTGTGCCGTGCGCGGCCAGCGCTCGATTGTTTGGGTCGCCTTGTTCACTTCAATGGAATTACCAACGCCCAGCGTGATGGTTTCTTGCCGGTCGAAATACTCCCGGCATCCACCCATGCCGGCCATGACCGGAAATGCTAGCGCGCAGACGAGCCACTTCGACGGAGCGGCGCGCAATCGGTTACTTCGTATCAACATAGGCGGCTCTCTCCGTACCTGGATGCAATATGTGTCCGACTTGCACCGGCGCGCGCCGTCTATGCCGTTCAGGCTCTTCGGCGCGGCCATTGAGGAAGAAGTCAACGTCGTTTGCGGCTACAGGACCATCCATCGGCGTGTCAAGCCGCTCGCCCGGGCGCTTCGGCTTCACAAGGCGCGGCGTGACGATGATGACGAGGTCCGACTCCGATTTCTGGTAGTCGCCGCTGCGGAACAAGGCACCTAGAATGGGAACCTGCCCGATCCAGGGGAGTTCGCGCTGAGAGTTCGTGCGCGAGTGCTGCAATAGACCGGCAATTGCCAGGCTTTGCCCGTCCTTCAGTTCGACAGTCGTGTTGGCACGCCGGACAACAAGGCCGGGGATGCGCACGTTATTGACAAGGACGGAGTTCGACGCGTCGATATCGCTGACTTCCGGAGCGATCTTGAGATTGATCAATCCATCGGAAAGCACGGTCGGCGTGAACGCCAGCGCAATTCCGAACTGCTTGAATTCTATTGCAATCCTGTTTTCGCTCGCGCTGATCGGAAACGGAAACTCGCCGCCTGCTAGAAAGCTCGCCGTATCGCCGGACGTCGTCACCAAATTCGGTTCTGCCAAGCGTTTGACAAGTGACCGCTCCTCAAGCGCGCGGATCATGAGATCGACGTCGGTACCGCCTTCCAGAACTCGGGCCAGCATGGTTCCGAATGGAACAGCGCCCGAAAGCAATTCTGTTGCGACGAGAGCACCGGCACCTGGGGAAAAAATTTGAGCGTTTGTATCCGCCACCGCACTCGGTCCGCGAACGCGCGTGCTGATGCCAAGCTCGCGCGCTGCGGTCCGGCTTGCCTCGACAAACCGGACTTCCAGCATGACTTGCTGAGGAGATGCGACGGTGAGCGCGTTGGTGACGGCGTCGGGAGCGTAGCGCTTTGCGATCGCAATGGCTTTTTCGATCTCAGGCGCACTGAAGACTGAGCCGCTCACGACAATGCCGCCGTTGACCGGACTGACGCGGATATCGGCACCGGGCATGTTCGATTTGAGTTTGGCGCGCAGGTCGTCGAGGTCGGGCGTCACTTCGACTTCGACGATGCGGATGACTCTCTGATTGTCATCAACTACGGTCAGTCGCGAGGTGCCGACCTTCTTGCCAAGCACGTAGATGGAGTGGTCCGATAGCGGCACAACGTCGGCGACTTCGACCTCTGCCACCAATGCACTGGCGTAGCGGCGGCCGAGTTCTACAACCTGAGACTTTCTGGATACGATCGAAACCCGGGTGATCCGGGGGGCAGGGGCATCAATATCGGGATCGACAACGGGCAGGCCTGAATCCACGTTGCGGCCAGCGGCATGTGCAGGGTACGCCAGGGGGATGTGCGCTGCCGCAATCACTAGGCTGACGATGAGACCTAGACCATTAGCGAACGGAAAGGTCCGGGCTCTTCGGCCAGAAACGTCGCTGTGCGCCAGGTGTGAAAGGTGTGCATCACCGGATATGCCGGTGAAACGCAATGCACGTGCGCGATTATACGACTGCAGCATCGCAGATCGTCCTAACTCAGTTACGGTCCCAAACGCATTTTACCGAACTGAACTAAAGGGACGCTTCTACGGCATAGGCCGACCAGCCATTGTGACGGGTCAAACCTGGTTCACGCGCTGCGGTAATGTCGAACCACTTCGAGCAAACCAGCAAACGGCTCATTGCTCAGGCGGTCGTCGCATTACCGAATACTCGGTCGGGACAATCGACCTGATGACATTCACTTTGACGGTTGTCCCCGCCGCATCTGCTACGGGCTCAGCCGGTACTGCAATGTCATTTGTCGGCACGAACACGCTTTGCAGCGTTTTATCCCCGCTATCCCCAGCGAGATCGGCTACAGACACGCGCCGCGCGGCGACGACCGGATCGGGCGTGCCGTTCTCGCGCAGAACAAGCGAGATTTCTCCAACTGTCGATCCGAGCGCAATCTTCTGAGCATCAAGCAGTGAAACTTCGACCGTAATCGTGCGCACGATTTTCGGCATGCCTTCTTTTGGATCTGCCGACTGATCGGCTGCAAGAATTCGCACATTTTGAAGTAGGATGTCGGTAAAGGTCTGCTGCTCAATCTTCTTCTCGACGTCCTCCTTGATACTTCGGGTCAGGAGCAGATCGACCCGGTCGCCGGGCAGCACAAATCCACCGACGCCGATGACGTCGTTGACGCGAATGCTGACGGCCTTCATGCCGTCCGTGAGCATCGCCGCCAGCGTGGCCCGTCGCCCGGGGCCTGTGATTTTGTGCTTCAGAATCGGCTCCCCGCTCTGCATCGAAATCAATGCCGTTCGGTTTCGATCCTCCTCGAACAACTGCTTGAGGCTTTGGTACGAGCCTGCCGGAATGCTCGTCTTGGGCCACTCGATTTCGCTCAACATGTTATCCGTGATCGTGGCTCCGAAATCGAGATGTGCTTTTGCGACCACGACAGTCGCTAAGTCGATCGACGGTTTATCTGCAACGGGGCGGTTGTTGGCTCGCCTGTCTATGTCGTTCATCCAACCCATGATTCCGGCAGCCGCAATTACGCCGCTGAAGGCTGCAAGCATGAAGGCAAGTCGAACTTCGCGGCGCATGGGTGTTATCCCTGGCGTTGGTGATGAGTTGGACCAATTTTTTCACAAACGCTGCAGTACTGGCTTAAGGGCGCAAAACAGATTTGCGCCAAATCTTAGTGATCTCGGGCCATGGCGGTGGAAACGGGCTTTGATGATTCCCCGAGAATCAGAAGCGCGGCACAGCCAGTTATCAACAGGATTTCCACACGAAATTCAATGTTCGGCCTTCGGAGCGCGAAGCAATTTGTGATTCGAGCGGTTTTGATGCACGTATTTTGAGCGCGGCGGCCCTTGGGAGGCCGCCAACGCGCGGCGCCGCCGATGGCGTTGGCAAGGGGTCGGCCGAGGTGGCCGTACAGTTCGTACAGGGTGGGTTCACGTTATGCGTAGTGGCATTGCCGCGGTAGCGTACGCATTATGCATCGCCTTGAGCATGCAGGGCTGCTCGACGAGCCAACTTGGATACGCGCCGGACGGGACGATTGACGGCTCTTTACCGGGCGCCAGAAAGATGCTCGATCTCGCACAGACGCATTTCGTCGAGGGTCAGTACGGAAAGGCCGCCGAGACCTACGCCAAGACGGTTGAGGTTGACCCGCAAAATGCAGAAGCTTGGCTTGGGCTGGCGGCGTCGTATGATCAGATCCGGCGCTTCGACCAGGCCGATGCGGCGTATGCCAAAGTGCAGGAGTTGACCGGTGCCACGCCAAACGTGCTCAACAATCTCGGGTACTCGTATCTCCTGCGCGGCAATCTCGAACGCTCACGTGTGACGCTTGCGGCCGCGCAACAGGGCGATCCTTACAATCCGTATATTCTGAACAATATCGACATGCTCAATGCACGCTTGGCCGAAACCGGGAAGCCGCCTGTCGCGCCGCGCTGAGGCGCTAGCAGGTCTTGAGGCGGTTGCCGGTTGCCACATTCACGGATTACCCCGAAATTTGCTGCGTTAACCGCGAATGGTGACGAATTCGCAAACAAAATTCTTTAGCGTCTCCTGACCGCCGGCAGCCGTGCCGGCGTTGCGATTGGAGCAACGGCATGGAACTTCAGGCAACGACCCCCCCGCCGGAATCGGTATCCAGCCGTGCGAACGGCGGTGAAATCCGGCTTTCGTTTAAGCTTTTCTTCGTTAACCTCAGTTGGGGCCGCGAGCGTCGGAGCCATGATCGCCTTGCCGAACAACGGCGGCGTTTCCCGGTGTTGACCGCTTCGCACTTGCCTGTGCTGGCGGGTATTTGGGCGGCAATCTTTATCGTCATGTATTTCACGGCCGTCGTGGCGCTTAAATCGATTGTCTATTTCGCGTGATTACGGCGCCAGTCTTATTGTTCGCTCGGCACATTCTCTAACACAAGGATGCCTGCGGTTTGTCAGGCCTATGGCCGCCGAAGGAATGACGTGCTCCGCTGAATCGTCACTGTCGATTCCGAAATGAGCGGGATGATGAAGCTGACGTGATAGGAGACCGAAAGGTTTGCAGACTTTGTGCTGTCGCTATTTGTGGTTTCCACGAGTTGCACGTCTGTCAGTTTGTCGTTTCTGAGAAAAATGAGCTGCCCGCGAAGGTGCTGTTCAATCGACGCCGCGTTGGCTGTGCTGCTGACCATTCCAAACCTCGCGGCATTGTAGAGCGCATACTGCAACTCGACACGTGTGTAGAGCACCCTGCCGAACTCGACGGCGATGAACAGGAATGTGAGGAGGACCGGCAAAGCGAACGCTGCTTCGACCGCAGACGTTCCGGAACGGTTTGCTGAGAAGCGCAGGAGCTTCCGGAAGCTCAGCAATTTGGCCGGGCGGAAATGCCGCCCGTTATAGAACGGTTCTCGATCATGCGGCGTGGCGGTCGTCGACATCAATTCAGCCTGACCATTGAGGTGTTATTCAGCGTGACCGGCGGTAGCCAATAGGGAAGCTTGATCAGCGGCACGTACTGTTTGGTAACATCGACCCTCAAGAAGGATTGGTTGCGCTCGCCGGCACCGCAAGGTGCGCCGCACGCAATGGCGCCCGATTGCTCGCACTGGCATTGAATAGCCGTCGTGATTTGCGCGCTGGCGGAATCTCCCGTCACCTGCCAATGCGACGGCAGTCCCGCCCGAACGGCATCGGTAACCGGGGTCAAGTCGCCTTGTTTCGGCGGTTTGATGAGGCCAAAATTAGTTCCAACCCTGGCCGCTGCCTGAAGCGTCATTTTGTGACTGATCGCGCGCGAGACTTCCAGGACGCCCATCAGCAGCACGATGCCGACAGGTGCGACAAAAGCCAATTCGACCGCAATCGCCCCAACGCGGCACCGGCCGAACGAATTTGAGGCGGAGCGAAGTCTGGTGCGAACCGTTTTTTTTATCTCAGCGATCATCTATTCGACCAAGTCAATGCTGACGCGCGAAATTTTTTCGGTACCCGAGTTCGCATCACATGTTCCTGCAATTTCCGAATTTCCTGAGATCGAAATCTTGTAGCCGACAATCTGAAGGCATGAAATGACGCCAGCGGCTCCGCCGTTGAATTCAAGCGCCTGTTTCGGAAAATACAAAGCGCCTCGCATTTTGAGGTCCGTACCGCCATTCAGCTTGTTGCCGATGACCTGATTGCCCTTGAATGTCGGCGCCGCAGGGTCCTGGAAGAACAGAACGCCCTTCGTGTCACCTCCCGTCGTCGGTGCCTCGAGTGAAATCTTTGCTCCGCCGTTGACATTGAGGGTCGCGTAATCGTTGCCGGATCCGGTCAGAATAATCGTGACGTCGGTTCCAACGATGTTTGACTGGGCACCTGCGTCAAAACTGCCGCCATTGATGATGTATGTGCCGGGTTCCAACGTCGCGGTACCATTCTGAAAATCAATGCCGCCGCAATACTTCCCAGGCGAAAGCGTTTGATCGCTTTTTACACGCAGGTTGGTCTCGTCACATTTTCCCGGCTGATGCGGCACCTGCAAATTGCGGCCTTCAGGGCCATATGGATCTACAATTTCCGGCGCGTAACTACGCACCGGTCCGCCATTAGTGTTTATATCGACGCCACTCGACGTGTATATATCGCCGACCGCCGATACACCGGTGACCGATACGTCAGCGTTTCCTGCAACATAGAGTGAATTCGTGCTTGCCGAGTTCGAAGCAATGGCACAATCGAGATTGACGATCGACGAGCCGGTAATCTCGACGGTTTTGTCATCAGACTTGGACAAGCCCAGCAAGCAGGCCTCCGGCAGGGTTGAGGTCTTTGCCACAGCGCGGGCCGTGACCTTGACGTTGTCGGCGCCAAACAGCGACGAAAAGTATGTCGACTGGGGCCGCTCGGACGTAATCGCGACAGCTGAGGTATCGCCGCTGAACACGCCGGAACTCGGCGGGTGCTCAACCGTGAATCTGATGCTATCAGCCTTTTGCCCATAGACCTTGCCGAAAAGCTTTGTTGCCTCGCCTCTGAGATCGGCGGACTGGCCGTCGAGTTGAAGGCTGTGTGCAGCCGAAATCGCGGCACCGTCGGTTGCACCGTAGAGCTTGTTCCGCTCAATCAGCCAATAGGTGCCGTCAACTGCAAGACCGGCGAAACCGATCAGTACCGGAACCACCATTCCGAAAAGCAGGGCAATGCTACCTCTTGTGTCGGACTGAAACGAGAGCTTGACCGGCGGGCGCATAGCGGCCTCATAATCGATACGGACTGTCAGCAAGATAGCGCGAATAAATTGTAAAAAGATTGTTGAGAACAAAAGAATAAAGACATAGTTTTTATTGCCTTTTTTTTATCTGATAAATTTTAGAAAAATTCTGATTGCAAGCGTTGCCGCTGCGGCTTGCGCCCAACGCCGCTGATAGCAGCAGCGGGCTCCGGCCATGCGTCTGAAATCCACGCTAGCCCGTGAACGCCATAAGTCCGCACGCTGTAACTCGCGCCGTGGCACGGCTCACGCACGAGCTTGGAATTAGAAAGGCAACTGTGCACAATCTTCGCCGGACAGTTGGGACAAACTTGGCGCGGCTTGGCGTCTCCAACGAGATAGCGCGCGCGTTCTAAATCACGTTGATGGAGCACCCAGCGTCATAGACGCCGCCTACAATCAGCACGAATTTATCGCCGAGAAACGCGCGGCGTTGGCGTTATGGGAGGCTGAGCTCGAAAGAATTGTGACGCAGAGTTCGTAGCGACAATACTGATTGATGTTTGATCCACCTCAATAGCCGACTGATTTCCTGCAGCAGCCAAGGACTGCATTGGGTCATATCCTGAAGTCGAACGGAGAGTGCCCGACGTCCGTACAATTCCTATCATCGGTCAAAGTCAGCAGTAGCGGCGAAGGGCTGAGATTGCTCATAGGGCGCAAGAATTATGCAGTGGCAGTTTTCCGTATTTTCACTGCACTCTTCTCAAAGAGCTGAGTTAATACAGAATATGCGATGGAAAAAAAGTTCCTCACTTTCAAAATAAAGCATCGATATCAATTGTTAAGAATAAATGGTGCCCAGGGCCGGCGCACCGCTTTTCAATTGGATCAACGCGTTAACGGCAGTGGGGACCTCAAAGTGTTCCGCGCCGTTCCAGGGCATTCCGTGTACTGCGGTCCCACCAAGTTAGCGAAGGATAAGGCGTTCGTGAAAGTCAAAGCAACGAGCTTCGCCGCGCAAAGAGCATACGCGGGAAATTTGACAGTACTCCTCCTCGTTGACCGCGCGCAATTGACGTCAATGAACTCGAGGCCGACACGAGGCGCGGTCTTCTGATAGTACGCCGTAATCGGACATGCCATTGAACGGTTGCGAGTTCGGCCTCGGGCCAGAAGCGGTCGTGCGCCCACTTATGCCGCTTTGCGCCAGGTTAGTCGTTCGATCTCATTAGCAGAAGTCGCACATCCCAAAGTTCGGCGAGGCAGAGCCGTCGCCGGCTACGGCGGAGGTTGTTTCGTCCGGTCTGCTGGTTGGCTTGAACTAACTCAAAATTGGATCAGCGCCAGCTTCCGCGAGGCCGGCTGCACATTGTGCGGCAAGACCCCGGGCCGCTGCTTGTGAATCTTGGAATTCCTCCAGGGCATATACTCTGCCCCACCGCAGGGTGAACACGTGAAGCCCCCGGTTGATGTAAGACGCCTCGCCGTTGAGCAGCGTAGCTTTGCCGTCCCACTGCGCAAATACTTTTGTATCCCACGGCCAGCCCTTAACCGTGACGTCCGTAACGGTGATATGGAGATTTGGAAGAACACGGCCGAGACGCTCGAACCAGCGGCGGACAGAGCCTTTGTCGTTACGCTCACCACCGAGCGCGTGGGCGCCGGAAACGCGGTGATGGACATTGGGCGCGAGAGCTTCCACCGCTTTATCCCAGCGATGATTGTTCACGTGGTCGAAGGTCTGCCGAATTTTCAACTTTACAATGTTACTGTAAATCATCTCTATTCTCCAAAGCTGTGAAGTGGTCGCGTGCAGCGCGCTCATGCGGATTCGGTGCCGCGCGCATTGATTAGCCGCACACGTGTTACCCGTTCATCGAGGACTACCAGAGAGGATGACCTCCGCGACGCCCTGCGGATTTTCCACTGCGGAGAAGTGACCCGTCGTCGGTAGCGTGAACGTCCGGGAATTCGGTAATGCGGCATTAGTGAGGTCTCTCTCAGATACGTGCGACCAGTCCTTATCGCCATAGATCAGGGTCACCGGGGCTTTGACTTCTGGATAGCGTTTCCGCGCCGCGGACCAAGAGCGCCATCCAGACAGGACTTTGCGGGAAGCTGTCCGATAACCCAGACTGTGCGCGGCAGCATCGAACTCAGCCAAAAGATCTTCCGGAAGTTTGCGCGGGTCCGCGTAACCACCGCCCATTACCTTGCGAAGTATTATGCGGTTCTCAAGCGCCGCGCCGATCGCACCGAAGATGGGGATCTGCAGGCTGCCGATGATAAGGTTTGAAAACCAGTTTCCCCGGCGTATCCCATCGCCATACCGCGCATCGTAATCATAGGTGTTTATGGCGTAAACGGCGCGAATGCGGTCGGGCACTTCGGCGGCGGACGTTAGCGCAAGCACGGCACCGATGGATTCGCCAACCAGCGTAACGTCGCGAAGATCGAGCGCCTGCAGTATGCCTACGACGGCCTTGCGCATGTCAGGTTCATCAAGCGTCGCGGACTTGTCGATTGGTGAGCGCCCGTGACCAGGCAGGTCAACCGCGTAAACCGTGAAGCGACTATCGAGCAGAGGAACGAGGTCTCGGAAGTACTCGAGCTGCGTTCGAATGGTATGCAGCAGCAAAAGCGGCGGCCCGCTTCCAGACTTCTCGTAGCGGAGGCGAAGGCGGTCTGAAATCTTCAGAAGCGTTGCTTTCTCAGAGTTCATCGATTGCATCGGTCATTTCTTTCCTAGACGCTCTGGTCTGCAGATCAGCCTTGAGCAGTCATAAAGAGCGGGGAAGCGGAGGGAGCATGCTGGCGAGTCCCATCGGCAGAACTCGGAATCAAATCGGTTTGGGCTGACTTCAAGCCCCAATTCGCACGATCAGACACGTCGACGTGCCATGGGCCAGAACCCGTTCACGCGTGTCCTCGATCTTTCCTTCGAGCGTGATCACTGATCGTCCGCGCGATAGCACTTGCCCCACTACACGTAGTTGACCGGCATCCGCCCTGATTGGGCGGACAAACTTGACAGAGGTCTCATGCGTGGGACCAACCTCGCCCGGCCCGAGCGTCGTTAGCGCTGCAAGCGACATGGCGGTGTCAAGCATCATCATGATCCAACCGCCGTGAATGGTCTTCGTCAGGTTGAGGATCCGCTCATCAGGCGTGGCGTGCAATTCGATCTTGCCCGGCTCTGGTCGAAGCAATGTGAAAGGGAGCAGTTTGACCATCGGCGGCGGGTTCAAGCTGCCGTCGAACAATCGCTCGACAAAAGCGAGTCCTGTGAGTTGCGGAAGGTCGCCGACGGGCTGCTGGGCTGCCTGTAACTCGTTCGTTCCGTTCATTTGATGCCTCGTTAATTTAACTGAGAACTAGGGTTACGTCCGATAACCGCGGCGCTCGTCGGCGGCACCGTGACAGCCGCATCCGCCGAGAGCGGCGTGCGCATATACATGACGACGCCTTCCAGTCGGCGGACGCGTTCCTCCAAACTGAGAAGATATTCCCCTTGCGGATCGTCCATACCTGCGAGGGCCTGCTCCCAGACCCGCCATCTCGCCAACAACCGTTGCAGCATTTCGAACTCCTGTTTTTTTCGCGCCAAGTCGCTGCTACTCCGCAGCAGTCAACATCCTCAGTTCCGCTATGCCGCTGTCGCCCTTTGGCTCCGGCATCGCCTTCGGAGTGGGCTTAATTCGGAACCAGACAGCGTAGAGTGCCGGCAAGAACAGAAGGATCAGTACGGTGCCGACGGCTGTGCCGCCGATGAGCGTGAATGCCATAGATCCCCAGAACACGGACTCTGTCAGGGGGATGAAGGCTAGCACCGCAGCAAGGGCGGTCAGGATTACGGGGCGCGTACGCTGAACCGTCGCTTCAATGACGGCGTGATAGTCGTCGAGACCTGCCGCTTGGTTCTCCTTGATCTGCTCAGTCAGGATCAGGGTATTGCGCATGAGGATCCCCGCCAGCCCGATCAGTCCGAGAATGGCGTTGAAGCCGAACGGCTGATTGAAGAGGATCAACGTCGGAACGACACCGACGAGGCCGAGCGGAGCCGTCATCATAACCATGGTCATGGTCGAGAGGCTGCGAACCTGCAGGATGATAACGATCAAGGTTGCCGCGATCATCATCGGGAATATTTTCACGAGCGCGATGTTGGCCTTGAGCGACTCTTCAATGTTGCCGCCCATCTCAATGCGATACCCGAGCGGAAGCGAGGCGATCAGCGGCTGAAGGGCCGTCATGACCTGCTTCGAGACTTCAGGTGGCTGGGTCGCCTCATTGATGTCCGAGCGGATCGTCACGACAGACATGCGGTCGCGACGCTTCATGATCGGTTCTTCCAGCCGGATTTCGGAGTGGCCGATCTGATCGAGCGGCATAGGGCGACCGTCCCGGCTCATCAGAGAAAAATCCGCCAGCCGCGATGGATCGAGGCGGTTGTTGCCGGCGCTCCGCGCCACGACGGACACGTTGCGGATGTTTTCGCGAACCTGCGTGACTGGAATGCCGGTGAGCAGGAACTGCAGTTGCTGCGCGGCCTCGGCAGGCGAGAGACCAATCAGGTTCAGACGATCCTGATCGGGAACGAAGCGCAAGACGGGCGCGCGATTGCCCCAGTCGCGGTTCGCCTGCCCGACGTCCGGGACGTTCCGCATGATCTCGAGGGCCCTCTCCGAGATCTCGTACAATTTCGCCGGATCTGGGCCCATGATGCGAAACTCAACGGGAAACGGCGTGTAAGGGCCGAATACCAGCTGCGTGACTCGCACATAGGCTTCCGGCGCTAGCCCCTCCGCTATCGCGTTGCGCAGCCGATTTTTCAAAGCCTCGCGTGCTTCGGCATCGGCCGTCAGCACCACGATCTTGGCGAAGGCGGGATCGGGCAGCTCCGGCGCCATGGCAAAGAAGAATCGCGGCGCGCCCTGTCCGATGTAGCTCGTGACGATTTTTGCATCCGGCTGGTCCTTGAGCCAGTGTTCGAGCTTTTCGACCGTAGCAGTCGTCGTCTTGATGCTGGTGCCTTCCGGCAGGCGGACCTCAATCAGGACCTCCGGACGGTCGGACGTGGGGAAGAATTGCTGCTTCAGGGCGCCCATGCCGACAACGGACAGCGCGAAGGCGATGGCGACGGCTGAGCAGGTGAGGAACTTGTGCCGAACGACGAAACTGATGATTCCGCGCAGGCGCCGGTAATTTGGCGTATTGTAAATTGCGTGATGGCCGCCCTCGACCGGTTTGATGTTGGGCAGCAGCTTTACGCCGAGGTAGGGCGTGAAGATCACCGCAACAAGCCAGGAGACAATCAGCGCGAAGCCTACGACCCAGAAAATGTTACCGGCGTACTCGCCCGCGGTCGAGCGCGCGAAGCCGACCGGCATGAGCCCGATGATTGTCACCAGTGTGCCCGAGAGCATCGGGGCCGCCGTGTGGCTCCAGGCGTAGGCGGCCGCCTTGATGCGGTCCATGCCCTCTTCCATCTTCACGACCATCACTTCGATGGCGATGATGGCATCGTCGACGAGAAGGCCGAGCGCGAGGATGAGCGCACCGAGCGTGATGCGGTCAAAGAACCGGCCGGTTTCCAGCATGATGAGGAACACCACGGCAAGTGTCAGAGGAACGGCCGCCGCTACGACGATGCCGACGCGCCAGCCGACGCTGAGCAAGCTGACCAGCAGCACGACGGCGAGCGCCATCGCGAATTTCGTCATGAACTCGCCGACCGCTGCGGTGATGTTTACCGCCTGGTCGCTGACCTTGGCGAGCGTAATGCCGAGCGGCAGGGCTTCAGCGATCGCGGACGATCGGTTTTCCAGAGCCTTTCCAAGTTCCAGCCCGTTCCAGCCCTGCTGCATCACCACCGAAAGCATGATCGTCGGCTCGCCCTGATGGCGAATGATGTAGGTCGGGGGATCCTCGTAGCCGCGGCGCACTTGGGCGACATCGGAGAGCTTCAGCGTGCGTCCACCAGCGACGATCGGTGTGTCGGCAATGGCCTCGACGCTGTCATAAGCGCCTTCGAGCCGGATAAAGACCTGGGGGCCGTTCGTATCAATCGAGCCTGCGGGCGTTACGGTATTTTGCCGTTGCAGAGCGGCGGCAATGTCCTGCGCTGAAACGCCGAGCGTCGCCAGCTTGGCATAGGAGAATTCGACGAATATGCGTTCAGGACGCTCGCCCAGGATGTTGATCTTCTTGACGCCGGGGACATGCAGTAGGTCCTGGCGGATCGCCTCGGCCTGCCGTACGAGCTCGCGCATCGGCATGCCCTTGGCTTCCAGCGCATAGAGAGCAAAGCTGACATCTGAGTATTCGTCGTTGACGAACGGCCCGAATACGCCGGGCGGAAGATTGCGCGCCTCATCGCCGAGTTTCTTGCGCGCCTGGTAAAACTCCTCCTCGACTGCGGATTGCGGGGTGCTGTCTTTCAGTGTGGCCGTTAGGAAGGCGAAGCCGGGCCGCGTCGTCGTCTCCACGCGGTCGTACCAGGTCAGTTCTTGAATCCGCTTCTCCAGCGGCTCGGCAACAAGATCCTGCATCTCGCGGGCGGTAGCACCCGGCCAGACCGCCGTCACGGTCATGGTTTTGATGGTAAAGGATGGGTCTTCCGCCCGCCCGAGATTGACGAAAGCATACACGCCTGCCGCTGCCAGCAGCCCGATGAAGAACAAAGTGACGGCCCGCTCACGGACCGCGATCGCGGAAAGGTTGAAGCTCATTTGTTTGACGCCTCTGCCTGAGCTGCAGTCCGCACGCTCGCGCCTTCTTTAAGAAGATGCGCGCCGAGAGCGACGACCGGTTGGCCTACCTCGATGCCGGAGACCACGGCGGTTTCCTCGCCGAGCCGTTTGATCTTCACGGGCGCGAAGCGCACGGTCGTCGTGCCGTGATTAAGCAGCCAGACGCCGGTTCGATTCCCGTCATCAAATACGGCGCTGATTGGAACGGACACATCGGATAGGTTTGCGTTGTCCGCGAGCCTGATCGTCACTGTAGCGCCGAGCGGGGCTGAGGCGGCGTCGCCATCAAGGACGTAGCGCGCCTCGTAGGTCCGGGTCTGGGGATCGGCAGCATTCGATATCTGCCGCAGGCGTGCAATTCCGCGGCGGCCGTCGCTGCCATAGACGCTGGCTTCCGCAATCGCGCCGATTGCGGGCCGGATCGTTTCGGGAAGCGCGACGAGCGCCTCGCGCGGACCGGCATGGGCGAGCTGCACGACGGTTTGTCCCGCTGCAATCACCTGCCCGGGTTCCGCAGGGGCGGTGACGACGGTACCGTCAGCGTCGGCGACGAGTGTGGAATAGGTCGCCTCATTCTCGGCGACTTTCTCTTCGGCAACCGCCGCCTCCAGCTGCGCTTCAGCCGTATCCAACGCGGCCTTCGCCTGTTCGTAGCGCTGCGGGCTCGCTGCAATCCCTCCACTAACGAGCGTGGCATAGCGCTTCTCATCCGCACGCGCCTGCACGAAGACCGCCCGCGCGGCGATCATTGCGTTGCGCTTTGCGGTCAAGGCGAGCCGCAGGTCGGTTTCGTCAATGCGCATGAGAGGCTGACCGGCCGCGACCTGCTGGCCATCGTCGACCATCCGTTCGACGATCTTGCCGGGAACGCGAAAGCCTAAATTGCTCTGTACCCGTGCTGCGATTGTGCCGGTGAAGGCACGTTCAACGCCGGCTACGTTTGTGGTGTTGACGACCTTCACGAGCAGAGGGGTGGTGCGGGAATCGACAGCAGCTGCTGCTGTCCGGTCAGGCGCATTCAAAACGAACGCGATTGCCGCTATGCCAGCGACCGTCAGCGCGCAGATGAAAAGCAACAGTTTGCGTCGCATGCCGCTAGCCTCTCAAATTAAGATGTCGGACGACAGCTATAAATTAGATAGCGGTCGAACGCAAGCTATTTTTTGAAGGGAATACTTGACTAGGCGCATCGGCTATAAAGGCCCTGATTTTTTGCAGCATTTGCGTCACCCTGTGATAGCTTGCATCCGAACGCTAAATCGGATATGGAATACAATCGCAAGCTAAACGGAGGATGGCCAAGATGCGTGTGAGCCGCGCTCAGGCTGATGAAAACCGCCAGAACGTGATCGATGTCGCAAGCCGCCTCTTCAGAGAACACGGTTTCGACGGCATCGGTCTCAAAGATCTGATGGAGAGCGCCGGGATGACCCAGGGCGCCTTCTACAAACAGTTCGAGTCGAAAGAGGATCTGGTTGCAGAGGCGTCGGCGCGGGCCTTTGAATGCGCCACGAACCGATGGTCAGACGCTGCCGTCGCGAATCCGAAGGATCCGCTAGGCGCGGTGATCGCGTTCTACCTGTCCAAAGGGCACCGAAAAGAAAAGATGGAGGGCTGCCCACTCGTGGCGCTCGGCGCTGATGCCGCAAGACAAAGTGCTGAAGTGAAGGCTTCGTTCGAAGCTGGGATCAGGGAGCATCTTAGCGTCCTCACCCGTCTGATCTCCAAAGCTGACTCGCAAGAGAAGCGGAACGAGGCGATGGCTATTCTCTCGACGATGGTTGGCGCCGTCACGCTCTCGCGCGTCGTCAACGACCCCCGCCTCGCTCAATCCTTCTTGGATGCGGCAGCCGAAAGCGTTCGCGAGGCCGCCTCTTCGTAAGAGCGCAGACTTTTTAAGAGCGCCGTTACGGTTGACCTGAAGCCCCGCCCGCTGCGAGCGAGAGCTTGCAAACGGTGAAGCTTTGCCCGGCACCGGCGCTAGACCCAGAACCGATAGGAGAAAAGATGTCACGGAGTAACTTCACTGGAAAACGGGCGCTGATCACCGGCGCGTCGAGCGGGATCGGCGTTGAGTTCGCTGATCTGTTGGCGGCTCAGAAGGTCAACCTCGTGCTGGCGGCGCGCCGTCGCGAACCGATGGAAGAGCTCGCAGCGGGTCTGCGGCGCAAGTACGGGGTCGATGTCATTGTCGAGCCAATCGACCTTGCCTCTCCGGGCGCTGCCGCTCGGCTCAAAAGCAGCCTCGATGCAAAGTCGATATCGATCGACATCCTGGTCAACAACGCCGGGTACGGATTGCAGGGCGATTTTCTTGAAACGCCAATTGAGCGCACTGTCGATATGATCCAGCTCAACGTCACGGCGCTTACCGAGCTCAGCTATCTTTTCGGCCGTGACATGGCCGAACGAGGCACGGGCCATATCCTGCTCGTCGCCAGCCTCCTGGCATTTCAGGCCGTGCCCAGCTTCGCGGCTTATGCGGCGACGAAGGCCTATGTGCTCGCCTTTGGCGAGGCGCTGCACGATGAGGTGCGCTCACGCGGCGTGATCGTGACTACCCTTTGTCCCGGGCACACCGCGACGGGTTTTGATGCGGCAGCTGGCGCAACCGCCTCGCCCTTGTTGCGTCTCCTCACGATGAAGGCGCGTCCGGTCGCCGCGAGCGGAATCCGAGCGCTAGCCAGAGGGAAAGCGACCGTGGTCGCGGGGCTATCGAACAAGATGGCCGCGTTTTCAAACCGCTTGACGCCACGACCGATGCAGAGAGCGACAATGAGAAGAATCGCTGGCCCTTAGGATGTAATGAGGGAAGCGAGAGTACTGTTTGGGTCAGCAGCTATCTTCAGACCCATCGGTAGGTGGGTCCGCTCACTCTCCAATTGCCGACGGCAACTTGATACGCAACGATACGATCGTGCAATGCTGAAATGGGGTTCGATTCCCGCTTTCCGAAAAAGTGTCTAACCTTCTTGATTTATCTGAATTATTCGAAATATTTGGCGCTCCCTAGGGGAGTCGAACCCCTCTTTCAAGAATGAAAATCTCGCGTCCTAACCGATAGACGAAGGGAGCGTCGCGACACCGTATAGGCAGGTTCGGGCCGGGGCGCAAGCAAGGCCGGGACAGGGCGGCAGATAGCCGCCGCAAGCCGTCATCGGGGCTCGAAAATCGTCGCATTCACTAGGTCTGACGGCGGGGATCGGCGGCGTCTTCGATCATCAGTTCGATCCGTTCGCGGCCGCCCCAACTGTCGCGCTTCAAGTGGCCGGCGACGTGGACCGGAAAGCCCCCCGTGTTGGCGAGCAGATCGCCGAGCGGCTGGCCGACTGAGCGGAAGGCAACAGCTTCCAACCTCGCCCCGTCGCCGCCTTCGAGCACGCATCGCAAATGGTTTTCGCCGACCGTCTTGGCGAACTTCACCCGCATCGCCGGAAACGCAAAGCGCGGCTGCGGATTGCCTTGGCCGTAGGGACCGGCCTTCTCGATAAGACCGATTAACTCGTCGGTTGCGCCCACCGGGCTCAGTGCACCATCAATCTCGAGTCCGGTGGCTGACTTGGCGATCTGCGCTCTATCCTTGAGGGCATCGGCAAAAAACTTAGTCAGCGTGGCGAGTTTGGCCTGCTCGACTGTCAGCCCGGCGGCCATGGCGTGGCCACCACCTTTGACGAGCAGGCCGTCATTGGCCGCGCGGCGGACGGCGGCACCGATGTCGATGCCGGCAACGGAGCGCAACGAGCCGGTACCCGTGGCAGCACCCGAACTGGCGTTCTTCTCCCAGGCGATGGCGCAGGCCGGCCGGCCAAACCGCTCGACCAGGCGGCTGGCGACAAGCCCAACCACGCCCTTGTGCCAGGTTTCCGATCCGACCAAGACGAGCGGCAGATCCGGATCGTCACCAATCCGCCGTTCGGCATCGGCGATCGCTTCGGTGAGCATGCCGGTTTCGATCGCCTTGCGCTCTTTGTTGAGCTTGTCGAGCTGGGCAGCAATCCGCGCCGCCTCGATGTCATCGCCGGTGACGAGCAACTTGGCGCCGAGTGCCGCGTCCCCAATACGTCCTCCGGCATTGATGCGCGGCCCGAGAATGAATCCGAGGTGATAGGTGGTCGGCGCCTGATTGAGACCGG